>JBBWZQ010000379.1:0-36950 GCA_039649115.1 Micromonosporaceae bacterium
CCGCCTCCGTGGCCACGCCCGCGGCCGAGGTCGCGCTGCGCGAGATCTCGTTGATCGACGCGGTCATCTCCTCGGCGGCCGCCGCCATGGTGCTCACGTTCATCGAGACCTCCTCGGCGGCCACGGAAACCGTGCCGGCCTGCGACGAGGTCTCCTCGGCGCCGCTGCCCAGCTGGGTGGAGACCGCGTTCAGCTCCTCCGAGGCGCTGGCCAGGGTGGCGGACGTGTTGCCGATCGTCGTCATCGCGGCGCGCATCTCGCCGACCGCCTCGCCCAGCGCCCCGGCCATGTCGCCGAGCTCGTCGCCGCTCCGCACGTTGATCTCGGTCGTCAGGTCCTTCTTGGCGATCGACCGCAGCGCGGTCACCATCGCGACCAGCGGCCGGGTGATCGACCGGCTGATCAGCACCGACAGCGTCAGCAGCAACGCCACGCCCACCAGCAACGCGATCACCACGATGTCCTTGACCGACGCGATCGTCGAGTCGGACGTGACACGCGCGGCGTCGACCTGCTTCTGTACGGCCTCGCGGGCAGCATCGACCTTGGTGCCGAGCGCGGCGGAGGCCGTTGCCGCGTCGGTCGTGGCCTGGTGCGCCGGCCCGGACCCGGGGTCCAGCGCCGCCAGAGCCGGCATCTTGGCGGTGACGTCCTGCAGCCAGGCGGTGTAAATCCGGTGGACTTCGTCCAGTGTCTGGCGCAGATCCGCCGAGACGCTCGCCTTGTCGAGCTCGGCCCACACGGCGTCGCTGCTCTGCTGGACGGTAGCCAGGTCCTCGTTGGCAGACTTCCGCTCCGCGTCGTTCCGCGACATGATCTGCGTCAGCTCCGCGATCCGCGCGTCGCCCTGGATCACGTCCAGTTGCGTCAGGTCCAGGTTGGCCTTGTTGAGCACCTTGCGCAGGTCGCTGCCGGTCTTGATCTGGCTGTTGCCGACGTAGCTCACGCCGCCGATCGCGCCGGCGACGACCAGTCCGACAGCGGCCACCAAGGCAAGCTTGCGGCCGACAGTAAAACGCAGCATCTCGACTCCACACGGTCCTTCGGGCGAGCAGTTCCGCCGGGCTTATCGGCGTACCCCCCGGCCGATTTAGGACCTTCGGCCCGGCACACTGTCGGGGTGACTACCCGCTTCATCGCCGCGATCGACCAGGGAACCACCTCGACGCGATGCATCGTCTTCGACGCCGACGGCCGGATCGTCGCGCTCGACCAGCGCGAGCACCAGCAGATGTACCCGCGTCCCGGCTGGGTCGAGCACGACGCGACCGAGATCTGGCACAACGTCCTGTCCGTCACGCGCACCGCGCTGGACCGCGCCGGGCTGTCCCGGGCCGACCTGGCCGCGATCGGCATCACCAACCAGCGGGAGACGACACTCCTGTGGGACGCGGCCACCGGCGAACCGGTCCACCACGCGATCGTCTGGCAGGACACCCGTACCGACCGGATCATCAAGGAACTCGCCGGCGACGTGGGGCCGGACCGGTTCCGGGAGGCGTGCGGGCTGCCCCTCGCGACGTACTTCGCCGGCCCCAAGATCCGCTGGTTGCTGGACGGCGACCCGAGCCTGGCCAAGCGGGCGGAGGCCGGCGAGGTCTTGTTCGGCACCCTGGACACCTGGCTGATCTGGCGCCTGACCGGGCGGCACGCGACCGACGTCACCAACGCCAGCCGGACCATGCTGATGAACCTGTCCACACTGGACTGGGATGCCGCGTTGCTGGACGCCTTCGGGATACCCCGCGCGATGCTGCCCGAGGTGCTGCCATCGTCCTATGTGTACGGTGAGGCGGGCGGCGACCTCGGCGGGGTACCGGTGGCCAGCGCCCTGGGCGACCAGCAGGCCGCCCTGTTCGGCCAGACCTGCTTCGATCCCGGCCAGGCCAAGTGCACCTACGGCACCGGCTCGTTCCTGCTGCTGAACACCGGCACCGCGCCGGTACCGAGCGAGCGCGGGTTGCTCACCACCGTCGGGTACCAGATCGGCGAGCAGGCCCCCGTGTACGCGCTGGAGGGTTCCATCGCGGTCACCGGCGCGCTGGTCCAGTGGCTGCGTGACAACCTCGGCGTCATCTCCTCGGCGCCGGAGGTCAACGAGCTGGCGGCGCAGGTCGAGGACAACGGCGGCTGCTACTTCGTACCGGCCTTCTCGGGGCTGTTCGCGCCGTACTGGCGGCCGGACGCACGCGGCGTGATCACCGGACTGACCGGGTACGTCACCAGGGCGCACCTCGCCCGGGCCGCGCTGGAGGCGACCGCCTGGCAGGTCAAGGACGTGGTGGACGCCATGGAGGCGGAGTCCCACGTGCCGCTGGCCGAGCTCAATGTGGACGGTGGCATGACCGCGAGCGAGCTGCTCATGCAGTTCCAGTCCGACGTGCTGGACGTACCGGTGCTGCGTCCCACGGTCGCCGAAACCACCGCCCTGGGCGCCGGATACGCGGCCGGGCTGGCCGTCGGGTTCTGGCCCGACCTGGACTCGTTGCGCGCCAAATGGCGGGTCGACGCGCGGTGGACGCCGGACATGGATCCCGCCGAGCGCGACCGCGCGTACCGGCTGTGGCACAAGGCCGTCGAGCGCAGCATGAACTGGCTGGACTGAACCGGGCGCCTGGTCTGAACCGGGGACGGGGAGGCGGCGCGGTCCGGTGGGACCGCGCCGCCCTCAGGGAGGAGGAGAGAAGCCTGTTCAGTTGGGCGACTCGCCCACGCTGACCGTGATGGTCTTCGGCACACCGCCGCGGGTGAGCGTCAGCTTGAGCTCGTCGCCCACCTTCGCCGCCTGCACCACGTTGAGCAGGTCGTCCGAGGTGTGGATGTCGGTGCTGTCGGCCTTGGTGATGACGTCGCCCTGGGCGATGCCCGCCTTGCTCGCCGGGCCGCTGGCGACCACCGACGCGACCTGCGCACCCGCGTTGCCCGTGGCGGTACCCACCGAGACGCCGATGTACGGGTGGCTCACCTTCTGACCCTTGATGAGGTCCTGCGCGACCTCCTTGGCCCGGTTGCTCGGGATCGCGAAGCCGACCCCGATGTTGCCACTGCTGCCCGTGTTGCCGGTCGCGATCGCGGTGTTGATGCCGACGACCTCGCCCGCCATGTTCACCAGCGCACCGCCGGAGTTGCCCGGGTTGATCGCGGCGTCGGTCTGGATCGCGCCCGCGATCGCCGTGCCGCTCTGGCTCTGCTGCTGCGAGAACGGGTTCTGCTGGCCGCTCTCGTCGATCGTGCGGTTCAGCGCGCTGACGATGCCGGCGGTCACCGAACCGTCCAGGCCCAGCGGGCTGCCGAGGGCGATCACGCTGTCACCCACCTGCAGCGCGTTGCTGTCGCCGAACTTGGCCGCGGTCAGGTCGGACAGGCCCGAGGCCTTCACGACGGCCAGGTCGGTCTTGGCGTCGGTACCGACGATCTTGGCCTCGACGCTCTTGCCGCTCGCGAACGTGACCCGGACCGTACCGTTCGTCGCGTCGGCCACCACGTGGTTGTTGGTCAGGACGTAGCCGTTGGTGTCCAGCACCACGCCGGAGCCCTCGGCGTTCTGCGTGAAGATGGACACCACGCTGTTCTTGACGCCGGCCACGATGCCGGCGAGGGACGAGCGGTCCAGGGCGGTGGCCGATCCCCTGGTCGAGCCGGACGAGCGGGAATTCGACGTGCTGCCACCACCGGAATCGGACGCGTGCACGATGACGCCGCCGATCACACCGCCGCCCCCGGCGAGCAGGAGCGCCAGCAGCGCGATCCCGAGCAGCCGGCCGATCTGCGGTGACCGGCCGCCCGGCACGGGCTGGGTGGGACCGTACGGCGGCGGCTGCGGGGGTACCCCGGGCGGGACGTACCCCGGCTGCCAGACGGAGGACGGCGGCGCCGACTGCGGCAGCGGCGGAGCGGACTGCGGCAGCGGCGGTCCCATCTGTGGCTGCTGGTACGGGCCGGGCTGCTGGTACGGGCTGGACTGGTACGGGCTGGGGGACGGAGGCGGAGGTGCCGCGGGCGGGGGTGCCGAGGGCGGGTAGGCGGGCGGTGCCCACGGGCCGGGACGGTCGGAGCGCTCGACCGGCTGCGGTACCTCCGGCGCGTAGCGCGGCAACTCGCTCGTTGACTGGCTCTCCGCAGGGGTAACCGGTGTCGGGGCCGGCTCCTGCGCCGGCTCCTGGGACCGCGCGGGGGTGGTGTCGCTCTCGCTCATGGCCATAAGGGTGACTGATGAGACTTTGTCGTGCCTGAACCCCCCCTGGAAGTTGCCTGAGAATCCCGGCCGACGATCACACCTCGCTGGCCACGAGGGCGGCCGGCGCCGCGGGCAGCCGTACCCGGAAGGTCGCTCCCCCGCCCGGCGGGCTCTCCACCTCGACCGTGCCCTCGTGCGCCGCCACCAGCGCGGCGACGATCGCCAGCCCCAGGCCCGTGCCGCTGCGCTGGCTGGCCGCGCCCGAATTGCGCCGGGTCCTCGCGGCATCCGCGCGGTAGAAGCGCTCGAAGACCCGCTCGGCCTGCTCCGGCTGCAGGCCCGGACCGGCGTCGGCCACCTCGACGACCACGCTGCCGTCCGCCCCGTACAGGCGCAGCCAGACCGGCGTACCGGCCGGCGTGTGCGTCAGCGCGTTGGTCATCAGGTTGTCCACCACCTGGCGCAGCCGGGCCTCGTCCCCGGACACCACCAGCGGGCCGGCACCCGCCGGGATCGCAAGCTCGATCGTCCGGTCCGGCGCCACCACCCGCGCGGCGGTCACCGCGTCGTTGGCGATCACGCGCAGCTCCAGCGGCGCGCGTACCAGCGGCCGCTCCTGGTCCAGGCGGGCCAGCAGCAGCAGGTCCTCGACCAGCAACCCCATCCGGGACGCCTCGTCCTCGATCCGGCGGATCAGCCGCTCCACCTCCTCCGGCGAGCGCACCGCGCCCTGCCGGTACAGCTCGGCGAAGCCGCGGATCGTGGTGAGCGGGGTACGCAGTTCGTGCGAGGCGTCGGCCACGAACTGGCGCATCCGCTCCTCGGAGCGCCGGGCCCGGACTTCGGAAAGGCGGGCCGCCTCGGCGGCATCGCGGGCGGTCGACTCCGCGTCGCGGGCCAGCGTCTCCGCCGCCCGCGCCGCCGTCTCGGATTCGGCCCGCGCGGTGAACGCCGCCTCGATCTGCACGAGCATCGCGTTGAGTGCGCGCCCCAGCCGGCCCACCTCGGTACGGGGCTCCTCGTCGCCGGGTTCGAACTCCGGCACCCGGCGCGTCAGGTCACCGGCGGCGATCGCCTGCGCGGTGTGCTCGATCTCGCGCAGCGTACCCAGGCTCGCCCGTACCAGTGCCGCACCGAGCACGGCGAGCAGGATCAGCACCCCGAAGCCGACCAGCAGTTCGGCGACGACCAGCCGCTCCACCGCGTGGTCCATGGTGGACATGTCCTCGGCGACCATCGTCATGGTGGCGTTGGCATCTCTCGGCACGATCAGGACCCGCCAGCGCGTCGAGCCGTCCGCCGCCTGGTCGAAGTACGGCCGCCCGGCCTTCGCCTCGGAAGCCTGGAGCGTCTGGGGGAACGAGGGCAGCTTGCTGCGGTCCTGGTAGTCCGGGTCGTACACGGTGACGTCCCAGCCGCCCGCACCCTGCGTGCCGACCAGGATCGAGGTGGGCAGCTCCCCGGCGCTCAGCCGGTGGTTGAGGTGGTTCACCCGCTGGGCGGTGGTCGCCAGTTGCGTGTCGATCTGGCTGAGCAGGTAGCTGCGCAGCGCGAAGGCGCTGGCCACGCCGATGACCAGCAACGCGGCGGCGACGAGCGCGAGCACCGCCGCGACGAGTTTGACGCGCAGCGGTGTGCGGTTGATCAGGTGCTGCATCCGGCGCGCTAGGAGGGCAGACGCAGCACGTATCCGACGCCGCGAAGCGTGTGGATCAGCCTCGGCTCGGCCGCGTCGACCTTGCGGCGCAGGTAGGAGATGTACGACTCGACGATGCTGTCGTCACCCCGGAAGTCGTAGCTCCACACGTGGTCGAGGATCTGCCCCTTGGACAGCACCCGCCCGGCATTGGCCATCAGGTAGCGCAGCAGCTTGAACTCGGTCGGCGACAGCGCGATGCGCTGCCCGTCGCGCCACACCTCGTGCGCGTCCTCGTCGAGTTCGAGGTCGGCGAACGTGAGGCGCGCGCTGCTGGTCTGCCCGCTGGTGCGGCGCAGCACCGCGCGGATGCGCGCGGTCAACTCCTCCAGGCTGAAGGGCTTGGTGACATAATCGTCGCCGCCGAGCGTGAGGCCGCGGATCTTGTCGTCCACCGCGTCCCGCGCGGTCAGGAACACGACGGGGGTACGGGTACCGCCGTCGCGCAGCTTGCGGATGACCTCGAAGCCGTCCAGGTCGGGCAGCATGACGTCGAGCACGATCAGGTCGGGGCGCTCGTCGCGCGCGACCGCCACGGCCTCGGCTCCGCTGCTGGCCGTGCTGATCGAGAATCCGGCGAAGCGCAGGCTGGCCGAGAGCAACTCGAGGATGTTGAGGTCGTCCTCAACGACGAGCAGTCTCGCCTCAGCCTGCGCCGCACCGGACAGCGTCGCACCCCCGGATTGTGCGACACCGTCACGTACCCCCATGTGCTTCATCCTGGCCCCCATCGCTGTGCCATCCCTGAAGTCTGCCTGGGAATTCCCTGGGAATCCCACCCTCCCACCCACCCGCCGCAACTTCACTGAAGTTGCGGCGTCGGCGGCCGCTGACACGGCGACTTCAAATGACGTTGCGGTGATCCTGGGGGCCGGTCAGGCGCGGAGGAGGCGGCGGAGTTCGGTCAGGGCGCTGGTCACCACGGCGGTGGCGGCGCGCAGTTCGGGCTCGGACACGCCGGCCTGGCGGGACAGGCGGCGCACCTCCGAGGCCAGCTCGCCGGCGGCGCGTTCCAGGTCGGCGACGGGGCCGCGCTCATGCGCGGACGGGGCGGACGGGCGCTCGTCGGCGGCCGGCGGCGCGAAGCGGCTGCGCGGCTGCCACGACGCGCGGCCGGAGCGCGCCTCGCGGGCCGCGTCGCGCAGCTCGCGCTTGATGTCCCGGACCGAGCCGCTGACCTGCTGCTCGATCTGTCCGGCGAGGGTGGTCAGGTCGGCGACGGAGGCGTGGATCTCGCTCTCCAGCTCGGCCAGCTCCCCGCTGCGCTCGGCCAGCTCCGCCCGGCCCGCTCCGGTGATCTCGTACACCTTGCGCCCGCCGGCCGCCCGGTGCGTGACCAGGCCCTCGGCCTCCATCCGCTGCAGCCGCGGGTAGATCGTGCCGGCCGAGGGGGCGTACAGGCCGAGAAAGCGGTTCTCCAACAGCCTGATCAGCTCGTACCCGTGCTTGGGCCCCTCCGCGAGCAGCTTGAGCAGGTACAGCCGGAGCCGCCCGTGACTGAAGACGGCGGTCATCGCTCTGCTCCCTCCGACACCTCGCCGAAATCGTCGTCCACCGGCCGGCACAGCAGCGAGATGTTGCCCCCGATCGCGGTGGCGTTCAGCCTGCCGGTACCGGCGCCCAGCATCCCGCGTGCCGCCGTCCCCCACTTGCCCTGCACCTGCAGCGCGGGGAAGGCGCTGGTGACCCGCCCGTGCGTGGCGGACAGGTGCACCGTCAGGTCGCTGTCCTCGCGTACCCGGATGGTGATCTCCCCGGAGATCGTCTCCAGGAAGATGTCGCTGTCCCGCGGCGGGTTGTCCAGGTCGGCGACGAGCGCGCCGGAGATCGTCTTCGCGTGCAGCCGCTCGGTGGCGGAGTCGGCCAACGTGATCTCCCCGGAGACCGTCTCCAGCGTCACGTCCCCGGCGCAGCCGAGCGCCTCGATCGGACCGGACACGATCTTCGCCCGGATCCGCCCGTCGTTGCCGAGCAGCGTGACCCGCCCGCTGACGCAGTCGACCGACAGGTCGGCGTGCACCCCGGAGGCGACCACCGAACCGGAGCTGACCCGCAGCACGCTCGGGGTGGTGAACGGCACCGCGATCGACACGTCGGTGTGCAGCTTGCGCCCCCCGTTCAGCCACCACCACAGCGGTTGCAGCAGGCCCGGCCAGGTACTGGGGAACGGGTGGCTGACCCGCAGCAGGTCGCCCTCGACCGTCACGGTCAGCGGTACCTCGCCGGTCCGGCTGACCTCGACCCGGGCCGGACCGTCGGTACCGACGACGCTGAGCCGGCCGGCGACCAGCGACACGTCGAGCCGGCGCACCTCCTCGTCGAAAGCCAACTGCTGCGGCTGGGTCAGTGTCCAGGAAGCCATCAGGCCAACCTCCTCACCACCGGGTCGCACCGAGGGTCGACCGCGTCGAGCGTACGTGCCGAGCCATGTCGCGTTATCTCGCGACCCGCGGGACGGTGTCAGAGATCAGACCTTGACGTGGCTGGACTATCGCGATGTATCTTAACACCAACGCGATACATCGCGATAGGCGAGCTGGTGAAGCCGGGCGCGGTGCCCGTACTCCCACTGGCGTAGCCCGGTCACCTCTCGTGTCGGACGACATGGGGATGCCGGCCGACGACGCTGAGCACACGACGGCACCTCGAGAAGGAGAGATCCATGCAACCCGGACGGACCAGTCCTCTCGCCGGCCGCGCCACCAAGTGGATGACCTTGGCGCTGTGGCTGGTGCTCGCGGCAGTACTCGCACCACTGGCGTCGAAGCTCACCGACGCGGAGAAGAACGACGCCAACTCCTGGCTGCCCCGAAGCGCCGAGGCCACCCAGGCGCTGCACCGGGCACAGCAGGAGTTCCCCGGCTCGGACCAGCTGCTCGCGGTGGTGGCCTACGCGCGCGACAACCCGCAGGAGCTCACCGCCGCCGACCGGGCGAAGGTCGACGCCGACCGGGCGGCGTTCGTCCCGTACGCGCAGGACGGCAAGGTCGGCCAGGCGATCGAGAGCGACGACCACCGGGCGCTGCTCGTCTCGTTCCCGCTCGCCGGTGACGAGAAGGCACAGAGCGCCGCGATCACCAAGATCAAGGACGCGACGGCCGGGAACCGGCCGGCCGGCCTGCACGCGGCACTCACCGGCCCGGCCGGGCAGGTCGCCGACATCACCGACGCCTTCAGCGGGCTGGACACCACCCTGATCCTGGTGACCGCGGCGGTGGTGGCGGTGCTGCTGCTCATCACGTACCGCAGCCCGGTGCTCTGGCTGGTCCCGCTGCTGTCCGTCGGCGTCGCCAGCCAGGTGTCCAGCGCCGTGGTGTACCTGCTCGCCAAGCACGCCGGACTGACCGTCAACGGGCAGAGCCAGGGCATCATGACGGTCCTCGTCTTCGGCGCCGGTACCGACTACGCGCTGCTCCTGATCGCCCGGTACCGGGAGGAGCTGCGCCGGTACCAGGACCGGCACGCGGCCATGGCGGTCGCGCTGCGCCGGTCCTTCCCGGCGATCCTGGCCTCCGCGGCCACCGTCACGATCGGCCTGCTCTGCCTGCTCGCCGCGCAGATGAACAACATCCGCGGGCTCGGGCCGGTGGCCGCCATCGGGGTGGCGTCCGCCTTCGCGGCCATGGCCACGCTCCTGCCCGCGCTGCTGGTCATCTTCGGCCGCTGGCTGTTCTGGCCGTTCGTGCCGCGCTACAGCCCGGATGCCGCAAGCCACGACGTGATCGAGCAGCACGGCTTCTGGGGACGGGTGGCGCGCCTGGTCGCCCGGCGGCCCAGGACGATCTGGCTGGGTACGGCCGTCGCGCTGGCCGCGCTCGCGTTCGGCATGCTCGGCCTCAAGACCGGCCTCACCGCCTCCGAGCAGTACACCAAGACCGTCGGCTCGGTGGTCGGCCAGCAGTTGATCGACCAGCACTACCCGAGCGGCTCGGCCGCGCCGGCCGACATCATCACCACCGCGAGCACGGCCGACCGGGTCACCGCCGCGGCGCACGTCCCCGGCATCAGCCGGGTCCTGCCCGCCCAGGTGTCCGGCGACGGGCACTGGGCGCGCATCCAGGCGGTACTTGCTGACCCGCCGGACAGCCGGGCGGCGCAGGCCACGATCACCCGGCTGCGCACCGCCGTGCACGCGGTACCCGCATCCGAGGCGGTGGTCGGCGGGCAGACCGCGAGCCAGGTGGACATCAACGCGGCGAACCGGCACGACGCCCGTACGGTCATGCCGCTGATCCTGGCCGTCGTGTTCGTGGTGCTGGTCCTGCTGCTGCGGGCCCTCGTCGCGCCGCTGCTGCTCGTCGCGAGCGTGGTGCTCTCCTTCGGCGCCGCGCTGGGCGGGGCGACGCTGATCTACCACGCGATCGGGCACCCGCGCATCGACCAGGGCTTCCCGCTGCTGGCGTACCTGTTCCTCGTCGCCCTGGGAGTGGACTACACCATCTTCCTGATGACGAGGGCGCGGGAGGAGACGGCGAAGGTGGGGCACACCGCCGGCGTGACCCGGGCGCTTGCCGTCACCGGTGGCGTGATCACCAGTGCCGGGTTCGTCCTGGCCGCCACGTTCTGCGTGCTCGCCGTGCTGCCGCTGACGATGATGCTGCAGATGGGCATCGTGGTGGCCCTCGGCGTGCTGCTGGACACCCTGGTCGTGCGCACCCTGCTGGTACCGGCCCTGGCGGTGCACGTGGGGCGGCACGCCTGGTGGCCCGGGCGCATGTTCCGTGCCCTGCCACCCGGCGAGGTCGAGGCGGGGCTGCGCAGTTCCGACCTGGAGACGGCGGTGCGCTGACCTCCATCGGGGGGAGTGGGCCGGCAGTTGATCCACACGGAGGAGCGGCTCTGCCGCACAATCTGGTGAGGCCTGCCGGCCCATCCGGTCGGCGGAAGGGACAGGCATGGCCGGCTACTCGGGCACACCGCTGGCGCGCAAGCTCGGCATCGCCACCGGCAGCACCGTGTTGCTCGACGGGGCGCCGGGCGACTTCACCATCGAAGGGCTGCCCGACGGCGTGACACCGGCCCGGCGTACCGGCAAGGGACCGTACGACGTGATCCTGACCTTCTGCCCCGACCGAGCCCGGCTGATGAAGCGCTGGCCGGTGCTGCACCCGCTGACCACCACGGCCGGCGCGCTGTGGGTCGCCTGGCCGAAGCGGTCCTCGGGGCTGCGCACCGACCTCGACGAGAACGTCGTTCGCGAGTACGCGCTCGCCAACGGCCGGGTGGACGTGAAGGTCTGCGCGGTCGACGAGACCTGGTCCGGCCTCAAGCACGTGATCCGCACAGCCGACCGCCCTTCTTGAGGATCCGCTGAGAAGGCGCCACGGATACCGGCGTCCGTGGCTGGCGCCTGTCTGGCAGAGTGGGCGGCGACTGACAACCGTCAGTACATGGAGTGCTCGGCCGCCGGAGGCGGCGGCCGACGGGAGGAGACTCATGCCCGACGGACAGATCGTCGTCTCCGACCTGACCAAGCTATACAAAACGGTCAGAGCTGTCGACCACCTGTCGTTCACCGTCGAGCCGGGACGGGTCACCGGCTTCCTGGGCCCCAACGGCGCCGGCAAGACAACGACATTACGCATGATCCTCAATTTGGTACGCCCGACCGGCGGCACCGCGACCATCGGCGGGCTCCGCTACGCGGACCTGCACGAACCACTGCGGCACGTCGGTGCCGTGCTGGAGGCGAGCAGCGCGCACAAGGGCCGCACCGGGCGCAACACGCTGCGGGTGACCTGCGCCGCCGCCGGCTTCCCGGACAAGCGGGCCGACGAGGTGCTGGAAATGGTGGGGTTGACCCCGGCCGCCAAGCGCAAGTTCAAGGGGTACTCGCTGGGCATGCGCCAGCGGCTGGGCATCGCGCAGGCGCTGATCGGCGACCCGCACGTGCTGATCCTCGACGAGCCGGCCAACGGCCTGGACCCCGAGGGCATCCGCTGGATGCGCCACCTACTCAAGGGCCTGGCCGACCAGGGACGCACCATCCTGGTCTCCAGCCACCTGCTGTCGGAGATGGAACTGCTGGCCGACAACCTGGTCATCATCGCCGCCGGCCAACTCGTCCGGCAGGGCTCGGTGTCCGACATCGTGGACTCGATGTCGCACCAGGCGCGGGTGCGGGTACGCACGCCCAACGCGGAGGCGCTCACCACGGCCGTCACCGAGAAGGGCGGCTCGGTGGGTCTGGGCGAGGACGGTGCGCTCATGGTCACCGGGCTGGAAGCTGCCGAGGTGGGCGCCACGGCGTTCGCGGCCGGGGTCGAGCTGCACGAGCTCGCCACCGAGCGGCCGGACCTGGAAGGCGTGTTCCTGGAGCTCACCCACGACAAGGCAGGCATCCGATGACCATCACCGCCGACGCGGCCCCGGCCCGTACCCGCGGGCCCGTCGCCACCCACCTGATCCGCAGCGAGTACCTGAAGATCCGCACGACCAACACCTGGTGGCTCTTCGGCCTCGGCACCTTCTTCTTCACCGCGCTGGCGCTGCTGGTCAACATGCTCCAGGCGCACTACTACCTCAAGGGCACACCGCCCGAGGCCGCCGATGAGCGCGCCCAGTGGCTGCTGCAGCACAACCCGATCACCCAGGCCGCCAACATCTACACCTCGGGCCAGTTCTTCGGCGGCATGTTCGTCATGGTGCTGGCGATCTTGATGATCACCAACGAGTACTACCACCAGACCGCGACGTCGACCTTCCTGACCACACCGCACCGCACCTCGGTGGTGCTGGCGAAGTTCCTCACCGCGATGATCGCCTCGGTGTTCTTCTGGCTGCTCACCACGGTGCTGGATCTGATCGCCGGCTCGGTCTATTTCAATGCCGAGGGCTATGCCAGCCATCTCGGCGACTGGCCGGTGGAGCGGGCGATCCTGATCAACCTGGCGGTCTTCGCGCTCTGGGCGGTCTTCGGCGTCGGCATCGGCGTGCTGATCCGCAGCCAGATCGGCGCCACGGTCACGGCGACCCTGCTCTACGTCGTCGGCACCCAGATCGCCGGCATCATCACGTTCCTCATCCACCAGTTCTGGATCAAGAAGGACTGGGTGCTGACGATGCAGGTGCTGGTACCCGCGCGGGCGGCGGAGATCGCGGTGTCGCCGACCAGACTCTATGAACAGAGCCCACCCGAGTGGGTGGGCGCGGTCGTGCTCATCGGGTACGGCCTCGTGCTCGGTTTCATCGGCACGTCGATCATGCGCAACCGCGACATCTCCTGATCCAGGATCACTCTGTGTCATCTCATGGCGGGCCGCTCCGGTGGCCCGCCATGAATCGCATTGTTTACAGATCAGCACCTGTGAGCCGGGACACGGGACATGGGCGCCCGGCTTGACAGATGCTTGAGCGCGTAGCCTTGTGACGCACTAGGTCCAAGGGCTTGGAGAAACGAGAGAGCGGCAGTGTCGACTCAGCAGACGTCCCAGGACGACCGATTGGCAGACTTCGGCCCCAACGAGTGGATCGTCGAAGACATGTACCAGCGGTTCCTGGCGGATCCGACCAGCGTAGACCCGGCATGGCACGACTTTTTCGCCGACTACAAGCCGGTACTCGAATCGACAGGCGCCACTGCGGCGGCCAGCCGGCCCGCGCCGGCCGCTCCCGCCCCCGCTCCCGCCCGGCCCGAGCCCGAGCCCGAGCCCGCGCCCAGGCCGCAGCCGGCACCGGCCAGGCAGGCCGCGCCGGCCGCCGCGCCGGCCGCCCCGGCGAAGGAGGCGGCACCGGCCAAGCAGGCGGCACCCGCCACTCCCCGCGACGGGCGGGTGGCGGTCCTGCGCGGTGTAGCGGCCCGCATCGTCACCAACATGGAGCAGTCACTCGCGGTACCGACGGCGACGAGTGTGCGCGCGGTGCCGGCCAAGTTGATCGCCGACAACCGCATTGTGATCAACAACCACCTGGCCAGGGGCCGGGGCGGCAAGGTCAGCTTCACCCACCTCGTCGGGTACGCGCTGGTCAAGGCGCTCGCCCGGCACCCGGAGATGAACAACTCCTACACCGAGGTCGACGGCAAGCCGGCCGTGGCCGAGCCGGAGCACGTCAACCTGGGCATCGCGATCGACCTGCGGCGCCCGGACGGCTCGCGCACTCTCGTGGTGCCGAGCATCAAGAACTGCGAAGACGTCGACTTCCGCCAGTTCTGGCAGGGCTACGAGGACGTCGTGCGGCGGGCCCGGCGGGGCGAGCTGACGATGGACGACTACACCGCCACCACGATCTCGCTGACCAACCCGGGCGGGATCGGCACGGTCCACTCCATGCCCCGGCTCATGGCCGGCCAGGGCACGATCATCGCGGTCGGCGCGATGGAATACCCGGCGGAGTACTCGGGCATGTCCGATGACGCGCTGGCCGACGCCGCGGTGAGCAAGACCATCACGCTGACCAGCACGTACGACCACCGGATCATCCAGGGTGCGCAGTCCGGCGAGTTCCTCAAGGTGATGCACGAGCTGCTGCTCGGCGGGCACGGCTTCTACGACGAGATCTTCACCTCGCTGCGCCTGCCGTACGAGCCGGTCCGCTGGGTGCGCGACGCCGCGCACGTGTCGGAGGGCGAGGTCGACAAGACCGCCCGGATCATCGAGCTGATCCACGCGTACCGGGTGCGCGGCCACCTGATGGCCGACACCGATCCGCTGGAGTTCCACATCCGCCGCCACCCCGACCTCGACATCCTGCAGCACGACCTGACCCTGTGGGACCTCGACCGCACGTTCCCGGTCGCCGGGTTCGCGGGCAGGCAGCGGATGAAGCTGCGCGACGTGCTCGGCGTGCTGCGCGACTCGTACTGCCGCCGGGTGGGCGTGGAGTACATGCACATCCAGGACCCTGAGGAGCGCCACTGGATCCAGGAGCGGGTGGAGCGGAGGTACGAGAAGCCCACCCCCGAGGAGCAGAAGCACATCCTCAACCGGCTCAACGCGGCCGAGGCGTTCGAGACCTTCCTGCAGACCAAGTACGTGGGCCAGCGCCGGTTCTCGCTGGAGGGCGGCGAGAGCCTGATCCCACTGCTCGACGAGGTGCTCTCCCAGTCAGCCGTGGGCCGGCTGGACGAGGTCGTCATCGGCATGGCGCACCGGGGCCGGCTCAACGTGCTCGCCAACATCGTCGGCAAGCCGTACGAGAAGATCTTCTCGGAGTTCGAGGGTCACCTCGACCCGAAGAGCGCCCAGGGCTCCGGCGACGTGAAGTACCACCTGGGCCAGGTCGGCAAGTTCAGCACGCCGGACGGCGAGCACGCCATCCCGGTCTCCGTGGTCGCCAACCCGTCGCACCTGGAGGCGGTCGACCCGGTGCTGGAGGGCATCGTCCGGGCCAAGCAGGACCGGATCGACCTCAAGCTGGAGGGCTACACCGTGCTCGCGGTCGCGGTGCACGGCGACGCGGCGTTCGCCGGCCAGGGCGTGGTCGCGGAAACGCTCAACCTGTCCCAGCTGCGCGGGTACCGCACCGGTGGCACCGTGCACGTGGTCGTCAACAACCAGGTCGGCTTCACCACGGCGCCGGAATACTCGCGGTCCTCGCTGTACTCCACCGACGTGGCCCGGATGATCCAGGCGCCCATCTTCCACGTCAACGGCGACGACCCCGAGGCCGTGGTACGCGTGGCGCGACTGGCCTACGAGTACCGGGAGGCGTTCCGCAAGGACGTCGTGATCGACCTGATCTGCTACCGCCGGCGCGGCCACAACGAGGGCGACGACCCGTCGATGACCAACCCGCTGATGTACCGGATCATCGACACCAAGCGCTCGGTACGCAAGCTGTACACCGAGGAGCTCATCGGTCGCGGCGACATCACGCTCGACGAGGCCGAGGAGACACTGCGCGACTTCCAGCAGCAGTTGGAGACGGTGTTCAAGGCCACCCGCGACGCGTCCAGCACCGCGCGCCCGAGCCGCAAGCGCGAACAGCAGCCCGAGCCGGAGGTGCAGACCGCCACCACGGTCGACGTGGTGCGGCGCATCGGCGAGGCGCACGTCAAGCTGCCGCCCGGCTTCACCCCGCACAAGCGCGTCATCCAGTTGCTGGAACGGCGCGCGAAGATGGCCACCGACGGTGGCATCGACTGGGGTTTCGGCGAGATCATCGCGCTCGGTTCCCTGCTCAACCAGGGCGTGACCGTACGCCTGGCCGGCCAGGACTCGCGCCGTGGCACGTTCGTGCAGCGGCACGCCTCGGTGGTGGACGCCGAGACCGGCGACGACTACCTGCCGCTGTTCGCCGTGAAGCACGAGGACGCGCGGTTCTTCGTGCACGACTCGACGCTCTCCGAGTACGCGGCGATGGGCTTCGAGTACGGGTACTCCGTGGAGAACCTCGACGCCCTGGTGTGCTGGGAGGCCCAGTTCGGCGACTTCGGCAACGGGGCGCAGTCCGTGGTGGACGAGTTCTTCTCCTCCGGCGAGGTGAAGTGGGGTCAGCGCACCGCGCTGACGCTGCTGCTCCCGCACGGGCACGAGGGCCAGGGGCCGGACCACACCTCCGGTCGCATCGAGCGCTACCTGCAGTTGTGCGCCGAGGACAACATGCGCGTGGCGGTACCGACCACCCCGGCCAACTACTTCCATGTGCTGCGCCGCCAGGCCCTGTCGCCGAAGAAGAAGCCGCTCGTGGTGTTCACGCCCAAATCCCTGCTGCGGCACAAGCTCGCGGTCTCCGCGGTCGCCGACTTCACCACCGGCACGTTCCAGACCGTCGTCGGCGACACGGTCGAACCCGGCGCCGTCAAGCGCGTACTCCTGTGCTCGGGCAAGGTCTACTACGACCTGCGCGAAGCGCGCAACGCGCGCGGCATCACCGACACCGCGGTGGTACGGGTCGAGCAGTTGTACCCGCTGCCGGTCGACGAGATCCGCGCCGCGCTGGCCAGCTACCCCGGCGCCGTCGACTTCGCCTGGGTACAGGAGGAGCCGGCCAACCAGGGCGCCTGGTCGTTCATCGCGCTCAACCTGCTGGAGCACCTCGACGGGGTGGCGCTGCGGCGCATCTCCCGCCCGGCCGCGGCGGCGCCGGCGGTGGGCTCGGCGAAGCTGCACGAGGTGGAGCTGCAGGCCCTGCTCGAAGCCGCGCTCCCGCGCCCCTGAGGCCCGCGATGTACTTCACCGATCGCGGCATCGAGGAGCTGAGCGAGCGGCGCGGCGAGGAGAGCGTCACGCTCGACTGGCTGGCCGGCAAGCTGCGCGACTTCGTCGACCTGCACCCGGAGTTCGAGGTGCCGGTCGAGCGGCTGGCGACCTGGCTGGCCCGCCTCGACGACGACGAGGAGTAGCGCTGCGGAGGAGTGGCGCTAAACCATCATGATGGCCACGACCGCGGCGACCACGATGACCGCGGCGACGATGGCGATCACGAGGTAACGGGAGGCCGGCGGCCGCTCCGGCACCGGTTCGGCGCGCTGCACGAACACGCGGAACTGCTCGGTGTTCCCGCTCGGATCCACATACTCCTCTGGCATGCGCTAGACCATAGCGGTTGCGGGCAAGTCACCGGTTCATGTGTGGGTACGTGTGGTCGGTTGCCGGTACGAATGTCTCTTTGATCACTCGTGGCGACAGCCAGCGCACCAGGTTCTGCCAGGATCCGGCCTTGTCGTTGGTACCCGAGGCCCGCGCGCCGCCGAACGGCTGCTGGCCGACCACCGCGCCGGTCGGCTTGTCGTTGATGTACAGGTTGCCCGCGGCGAACCGCAGCACCTCGGAAGCCCAGTCCACGACCCGCCGGTCGGTGGCGAAGACGGCGCCGGTCAGCGCGTACGGCGCGGCCGACTCGGCCTGCCGCACCGTGTCCTCGAACCGCTCGTCGTCGAAGACGTGCACGGCGAGGATCGGGCCGAAGTACTCGGTGGTGAAGACCTCGTGACCGGGGTCGGCACACTCGACGACGGTGGGCCGCACGAAGTAGCCCTCGGTGTCGTCCGCCGTACCGCCCGCCAGCACCGTGCAGGCCTGGCTGTTCTTGATGCGGTCCAGGGCGCCGGCCAGCTTGGTGAAGGAGCGCCGGTCGATCACGGCACCGCCGAAGTTGCCGAGGTCGGTGACGTCGCCGTAGGTCAGCGAGTCGGCGGTCGCGGCGAGCCGGTCGCGCAGCCCACCCTCCCACAGCGACCGGGGCAGGTACCCGCGCGACGCCGCCGAGCACTTCTGGCCCTGGTAGTCGAAGGCCCCCCTGACCAGCGCGGTGTGCAGCGCGTCGACCTCGGCGGAAGGGTGCGCGATGACGAAGTCCTTGCCGCCGGTCTCGCCGACCAGCCGCGGATAGCCCCGGTACCGGCCGATGTTCGCGCCCACCTCCTGCCACAGCCGCTGGAACGTCGCGGTGGAGCCGGTGAAGTGGATGCCCGCGAGATCCGGGTCGGCCAGCGCCACCTCGGACACCGCGATGCCGTCCCCGGTGACCATGTTGATGACGCCGGGTGGCAGCCCGGCGGCCTCCAGCAGCCGCATCGTGTGGTGGGCGGCCAACTGCTGGGTCGGCGACGGCTTCCAGACCACGGTGTTGCCGAGCAGCGCCACCGAGGTCGGCAGGTTGCCGGCGATCGCGGTGAAGTTGAACGGGGTGATCGCGTAGACGAAGCCCTCAAGCGGACGGTGGTCCATCCGGTTCCAGACGCCGGGCGAGGACAGCGGCTGCTCGCCGAGCAGTTTGTGTCCAAAGTGGACGTTGAAGCGCAGGAAGTCGATCAGCTCGCAGGCCGAGTCGATCTCCGCCTGGTACACCGTCTTGGACTGTCCCAGCATGGTCGCGGCGTTGAGCGTGTCGCGCCAGGGCCCGGCGAGGAGATCGGCGGCGCGGAGGAAAACGGCGGCGCGGTCGCTAAAGGACAATTCACGCCACATCGGGGCAGCGTTCTTCGCGGCCGTCACCGCCGCGGTGGCGTCGGCGTTGGTTGCGTTGTGGGCGATGCCGAGCACGTGCGAATGCCTGTGCGGCTGCACGACGTCGATGGCCGCACCCCCGGCCATCCGCTGGCGCCCGTCGATGGTCATCGTCAGCTCGACGCGTTCGGCCACCATCTCGCCGAGGCGGCGCTGCACGCCGGCCCGCTCCGGCGTCTCCGGCGCGTAGGTGCGCACCGGTTCGTTGCGCGGCTCCGGCACCGTGAAAGCGGCATCCATCAGGTTCTCCTCAGCGATCTCGGCGACATTGTCGAGGCCCGGTCCCATCCTTACACGATCGCCCTCCCGCGCCGGCGGGTCCCGTGGCGCTCCGGACCCGTACCACCTGCCGCCGGGCGGGCGACCCCGAACAGCCGCCGCGTACGCTGGGACGTCGGCATCAGCAAGGGGGACACGAGATGACCGAGCCCACGACCACCGGGCAGCTTGCCGAGCGGCCCCAGCCGGTGCCCAGCGCCGCGCCGCCTGTCGACGAGGCGGTCCCGGAGGTCCCGGCGCAGGCCGGTCCGGTCGATGCCCCCGGCGGGACCGGCGTCGAGGACCCGGCCCCACCGCCGGCCCGCGTCGACACCGGTACCGGCTTCCTGCTCGCCCTCGGGCTGCTGTGGCTGGGTACCCGGCTGTGGTCCGCGCACGCGAACATCCGCGACGCGGGAAGCGGGCTGAGCCGGCTGATCGTCGCGGCCTACCAGCTGCCCGACGTGATCGCCGCGAGCACCCTCGCCGGTGCGGCCGGCGGGGTCGCCGCGGTGGCCTGGCGCACCACCCGCACTCCGGACGGCGGCCGGTCGGGTCGCTGGCTCATCGGCTCTCTCGCCGGCCTCACCACCGGCCTGCTCGTGGCCGCCGTGGTGGTCCTCGGCTACGGCAGCCACTCACCCGACCTCGTCCTGGCGCTGTCGGTCATGGTCGCCTGCACGCTCGGCGGCGCGGTGGTGGCGTTCCCGCCCGTGAAGGTCATGGCTGCCGGCGTGGCCGCGACCCTCGGCGCGTTCGTCGTCGGCGTCGCGCTCAACGTCTTCCAGAACCACATCGTCGACCTGTTCGGCCCGGGCAGCACGGCCCAGTCCCATCTGGCCGCGGCCAACCGCGCCGCGCTGGCCGAGTCGCTGCTCGGCGGCGTGGTCGCCGGGCTGATCGCGTTCGTGCACCTGCGCCGCCGCGCCGGTGACCGGCGCTTCCTGGCGTACCTCGCCGCGGGAGCGACCCCCGGCGGCCTGATCCTGCTGGCCGAGGTGGTGACGCGGCTGGGCGGCGCCCAGCTCTTCAACCTGGCCCGGAAGATCAGCCCCGCGGACAACACCGCGGTCGACTACTTCAGCTCGGCCCGCGTCAACCACGCGCTGGTCGTGCTGTTCGCCGGGATGATCGTCGCGCTCATCGCGTTCGGCCGCACGCTGCCCCGGCGCCCCCGCCGCTGACGGCGGCGCGGTGCTGACGGCGGTGCGGTGCTGACGGCGGTGCGGTTCAGTCCGGCACGATGTGCCCCAGCTCGGACACGTCGTACCAGGCGAGCTCGTGGTCCTCGGCACCGTCCACGGTGAACTGGGCGTCCGGGTCGCCGGCCACCGCCTCCTCGACGACGTCCGCGGCCGCGGCCACGTCATCCTCCGCGTCGGGCGCGTCCACGTGGATCGCGGCGACGGCATCGATCGGTACCGCCGCGGCCAGCCGCACCGCGCTGGACCCGAGCTCCTGGTCGACGGGTGCCAGGCCGCGGGCGGGTACGTCCACGGAGACCACCACCCGCCGCCGCGGTGCCGCCCGGTCGTACCGCAGCAGCCGCAGTGCCGCCTGCGCGGCCCGGGTGAACGCGACGTACTCCAGCTCTTCGTCGTCGCCCTCGGCGTACCACTCGCGCAGGGACGGCGTGACGGCGTGCGCCACCACCTCGTGCCCGCCGGAGAGGTATGGATGCAGCTCGCCGCGGTCCCGCAGCACCGCGAGCAGGGGCAGCGTGGCGGGCAGGTACACCCGGATGACGTCGTTGATCACGGTGCGGACTCCCTCAGCCGCGGCAGGCCGGCGGCGACCATTCGCACGCCATCGGTGGCAAACTGAAGCAATGGCCCCTCGTTTCCTGCAGATGTCCGATGTCGCAGAGGAGCTGTCGGTGAGCCTCTCGCAGGTTTATCACATGGTACGCAGTGGCGAGCTGCCCGCGATCAAGGTCGGCGGCCGGGGTCAGTGGCGGATCGAGCGCGCCAGGCTCGAAGAGTACATCGAACGCAAGTACACCGAGACCGCGGAGTGGGTCCGGGGCAACCCGCTCACCGGACGGGAGGACGACATACCCGAGTAGCCCCGCCCGAGCCCGACGCGCGGCCCCGCCGGTCATCGACTGGCGGGGCCGCGCCGCGTCCGTACCGCACGTGACGACTCTGCGACACAGAAGCACTCTCGCCTTGACGCGTGCGGGCATGGGTAATACAAACTACTGAAAGCAAACGAAGGCAAACGTAAGGATTGAGGAGAGAACACCAGACGCGGGGAGGCTCGAAGATGACCACCGCACTTGCCATGCGCACCAGTTCCCCACCACCACTGATCCGGCTGCGGCCCGCGCCCGACCTGGAGCCGCCCTACGACGACGAGGCAGGCAACCGGCCCACCCCGCTGGAGCTGCCCCTGGAATGGCCCGAGGAACAGCCGTGGCGCCCGGTGGACCGGCCCGGCCTGTACCGGCCCGCGGCGGTTCCGGTCAGCGAGGCGAAGCTCGCCGCGCACCGCTACCTCGCGCTCTGCCTGGAGGTCCTCGGCGGCTTCCGCCCGCTGGCGCACCTGCGCGTGCTCACCAGCGCTGCCGCGTTCGACCAGATCGCCGCGCAGTTGACGCGGCCGCGGGCCACCGGCCAGACGGCGAGCCGGGCGCAGGCCCCGCTGCCCGCGCCCGGCGAGGGAACGCTTCGACCGACCGCCCGGCTCGTACCCGCCGCGGGCGACCGCGTCACGCTCCGCCAGCTGCTTGTCTGCGAACCGGTCGCGGGCGTCGCGGAGGCGGCGGCGGTACTCGGCCGGGCCGGTCGGGTGTGGGCCATGGCGCTACGGCTGGAACGCCACCACGGCGTCTGGCTGTGCATCCACCTGGAAGTGCTCTGAGGCGCAACGACGGCGGCGGCCGGGGCATCCCGACCGCCGCCGTCGCGGGCGCGTGCTGCTCAGGCCGCCCCGCCGGGGGCGCCGTGGCAGCGCTTGTACTTGCGACCGGAGCCGCACGGGCATGGCGCGTTGCGCGACGGACCCGTGCCGACCACCTGGCCGGGCGCGGGCATCCGGGCCCCGGTCGCGGTCGCCGAGGCGGGACCGGTCGGCCGCCGGCCGCCGGTGTCACCCGCAGCGGTGCCGCTACCAACGGCGCCGCCGGTGCCGCCGCCACGCTTGGCGCCGCGTGCCCCGTTCGGAGCGCCGATACCCAGGGCCGGGGCCTGTTCGATGGCGACCGCGCCACTGCCGGCCTCGCCGTCGATCGTCGGTGCCGAGTACTGCAGGGCGCGCGGAGTGTTCCGCGAACCGCCCAGCCCCTTCGCCTTGATCTCGAAGGCGCTCTCCGACGAGGGCAGCGGAACGGCCTGCTCGCCGGCCCCGACCTCGGCCGTTCCCGGCTCCTCGACCTGGACCTCCAGGTTGAAGAGGAACCCGACCGCCTCCTCCTTGATGCCGTCGAGCATCTGGGCGAACATGTCGAAGCCCTCGCGCTGGTACTCCACCAGCGGGTCCCGCTGCGCGTAGGCGCGCAGGCCCACGCCCTCCTGCAGGTAGTCCATCTCGTAGAGGTGCTCGCGCCACTTCCGGTCGATCACCGCGAGCAGCACCTGCCGCTCCAGCTCGCGCATGGCCTCCGAGCCGAGCTCCTCCTCGCGGCGGTCGTACGCCGCGTGCGCGTCCTCGATCAGCCGCGCCTTGAGGAACTCCGCGTCGAGGTGCTCGCGCTCGCCGCCGGCCTCCTCCTCCAGGTCCTCGACGGTGACGCCGACCGGGTAGAGCTGCTTGAGGCTGGACCAGAGCTGGTCGAGATCCCACTCCTCGGCGTACCCCTCGACCGTGGCCCCCACGGCGTAGGCCCCCACCACGTCCTCGATCATGTTCTGCACCTGATCGTGCAGGTCTTCCCCGTCGAGTACCCGCTTGCGCTCGGCGTAGATCACCTGGCGCTGCTTGTTGAGCACCTCGTCGTACTTGAGGACGTTCTTACGGATCTCCGCGTTCTGCGCCTCGATCTGGGTCTGCGCGCTCTTTATCTGGCGGGTGACCATCTTCGACTCGATCGGCACGTCCTCCGGGATGTTGAAGCGGTCCATCACCGCCTCGACCGCACCGGCCCGGAAGCGGCGCATCAGCTCGTCCTGCAGCGACAGGTAGAACCGTGACTCACCCGGGTCGCCCTGGCGGCCGGACCGGCCACGCAGCTGGTTGTCGATGCGGCGCGACTCGTGCCGCTCGGTGCCCAGCACGTACAGCCCGCCGACGTCGACGACCTCCTCGCCCTCCTCCTCGCACATCTTCTCCCAGCGCGCGACCGCGTCCTCCCAGGTCGCCGCGTACTCCTCCGGCTGCTCCTCCTCGGACAGGCCACGCTGGCGGAGTTCGGCCGCCGCGAGGTACTCGGGGTTGCCACCGAGCAGGATGTCGGTACCTCGGCCGGCCATGTTGGTCGCGACCGTGACCGCGCTCTTGCGCCCGGCCTGCGCGACGATCTCCGCCTCCTTGGCGTGGAACTTCGCGTTCAGCACGTTGTGCGCGATGCCCCGGCGGCGCAGCAGCTGCGAGAGGATCTCCGAGTTTTCCACGGACACCGTGCCGACCAGCACCGGCTGCCCCAGCTCGTGCCGCTCGGCAATGTCCTCGACGACCGCGTGGAACTTGGCCTTCTCGGTCTTGTAGATGACGTCGGAGCGGTCGTCGCGGATCATCGGCCGGTGCGTCGGGATCGACACCACGCCGACGCTGTAGACCTTGTTGAACTCGGCGGCCTCGGTCTGCGCCGTGCCGGTCATGCCCGAGAGCTTCTCGTACAGCCGGAAGTAGTTCTGCAGGGTGATCGTGGCAAGAGTCTGGTTCTCCTGCTTGATCTCCACGCCCTCCTTGGCCTCGATCGCCTGGTGCATGCCCTCGTTGTACCGGCGGCCGTGCAGGATGCGACCGGTGAACTCGTCGACGATCAGCACCTCGCCGTCGGAGACGATGTAGTCCTTGTCGCGCTTGTACAGCTCCTTGGCCTTGATCGCGTTGTTCAGGTAGCCGACCAGCGGAGTGTTCACCGACTCGTACAGGTTGTCGATGCCCAGCCGGTCCTCGACCTTGGCCACGCCGCCCTCGCTGATCGCGACCGTGCGCTTGGACTCGTCGACCTCGTAGTCGCCGCTGCCCTCCGTGCCGCGCTCCATCCGCCCCACGACCTGGGCGAACTCCTGGTACCAGCGGGCCGACTGCTCGGCCGGACCAGAGATGATCAACGGCGTACGGGCCTCGTCGATCAGGATCGAGTCCACCTCGTCCACCACCGCGAAGTGGTGGCCGCGCTGGACCAACTCGTCCTTCGACCACGCCATGTTGTCCCGGAGGTAGTCGAAGCCGAACTCGTTGTTCGTCCCGTAGGTGACGTCGCAGGCATAGGCCGCCTTGTGCTGCGCCGAGGGCTGGTTGGGCAGGATCACGCCCACGGTGAGCCCGAGGAACCGGTGGATCTGGCCCATCCACTCGGCGTCGCGCTGTGCCAGGTAGTCGTTCACCGTCACGAGGTGGACGCCCTTGCCGGACAGCGCGTTCAGGTAGACCGCCAGCACGGAGGTCAGCGTCTTGCCCTCACCGGTCTTCATCTCGGCGATGTTGCCGAAGTGCAGCGCCGCGCCGCCCATCACCTGGACGTCGAAGTGCCGCTGGCCGAGTACCCGGTTGGCCGCCTCCCGCGCCGTGGCGAACGCCTCGGGCAGCAGGTCGTCGAGGCTCTCGCCATCGGCGTAGCGCTGCTTGTACTGGTCGGTCAGCTCAGCCAACTCCGCGTCCGTGAGATCGACGTAGTTCTCCTCGATCGAGTTCACGGCATCGGCGATCGCCGACAGGCGCCGGATCAGGCGCCCCTCGCCGGCGCGGAGGATCTTTTCGAAGACGGTCACGGAAGCGCTCCCTATACAGTCTGCCGAACCATCGTAGGCGGAATGGCTGGCGATCTGGCAGCCGCACCTACCCAGGTTGCGTGGAACGTGACGAAACGGGCATGCGTTCGCGACGGGCGAAACTCAGTGGGGCACTGGCCGGCGTCCAGGCGAGGATATCCCGACCGGGAAAGGAACGGCCAATCCGGGAGAGGATCACCGCGCTCATGCGATTCGCCACCGCGGGGTACGGCACGGCGGTCCTGCGTACCCTCTGCTCTGGTGGTCCTACAGCGAAGAGGAGCCGACGTGCAGGAGCTGCCTGAGGAGACGATCCGCGCCGAGGGAGTCGTCCTGCGCCCGGCACGGCTGTCCGACGCCGACGACATCGCGACCGCCTGCCTGGATCCGGCGATCCAGCGGTACGTGCCGGCGGTGCCCAGCCCGTACACCCGGTCGGACGCGGTCACCTACATCACCGAGGGCCGGGCGGCCATGCGCGCGGCCGGCGGCGTCGCGCTGGTCGTCGCCGACCCGGTCACCGACCGCGTGGTCGGCAGCACCGGCCTGCACCACATCTGGCAAGGCGACGGCCTCGCGGAGATCGGGTACTGGGTGGCGCCGTGGGCGCGCGGGCGGGGCATCGCGACCGCGGCCACGACCGCCCTGACCCGCTGGGCGAACCGGCAGAGCCTGTACCGCGTGGAACTGCTCACCGAGGAGGAGAACTGGCCCAGCCAGCGGGTCGCGCTGGCGGCCGGGTTCCGCCAGGAGGGCCTGCGCCGCGGTGCCGGACGGGCCCGCGACGGCAGCCGGCACGACCTGGTGGTCTGGGCCCGGGTCGCGGACGACCCACCCGGGCCCACCGCGCGGGTCCTGCCGGACCTGCCCGGCGGGGTGCTGCGCGACGGCGTGATCGAGCTGCGTCCACAGTGGAGCATGGACGCGGACGACCTGTACGCGCTGCTCAGCCTGCCCGAGTCGATCGCCACCAGCGTGCCGCCCGTGGCACAGGACCGGGCGGCGATCGCCCGGCGCTGCGCCGGCGCGCCGAGCCGCTGGCTGGCCGGGCAGCGGGCCGCGCTGACCATCCGGGACGCTGACTCCGGGCGCTTCGCGGGCGAGATCTCGCTCTACTACAACGAGCCGGAGTCCGGCGAGGCGATGATCGGGTACGGGCTGATGCCGCAGTGGCGCGGCCGGGGGTACGCGACGCGTGCCGCACGGCTGCTCGCGGACTGGGCATTCAGGCACGCGGCGATCGCGCGGCTGATCGCCGGTACGGCACCGGAGAACGTCAGTTCGCAGCGGGTACTGGAACGGGCCGGCTTCACCCGCGAGGCGTACCAGCGCTCCCGCCTGCCCGGTCCGGACGGCGGCCGGATCGACGACATCCTCTACGCCCTGCTGCCGGACGATCTCCCCTGAGCGCGATCAGCCCCACCAGAACACGGTCGCGATGATCACGTACAGCCCGATCAGGGTGGCGCCCTCCAGCCAGGTGGACTCCCCGTCGAACACCGCGAGCGACACCACGAGCACCGCGGCCACGACGGCCACCACGAGCATCGGCGCGAACACCAGGGTCAGCGTGGTGGCGGTGAACAGGCTCAGCAGCACCAGCGCGGGTGCCAGGACGAGCGCGATCTGCAGGGGGCTGTTGATGATGACCGACAGCGCGAAGTCGGCCTGGTTCTTCGCGGCCAGTTGGATGCCGACCACGTTTTCGATCGCGTTGCCGGCGATGGCCACGACCACGAGCCCCGCGAACGTCTGCGAGATGTGCAGCGACGCCATGGCCGGGGTCAGCGCGGTGACGAACCAGTCGGAGACCAGGCCGGCCGCGACCCCGGCCGCCGCGAGCATGGCGACCGCCAGCCAGGTGGGCCAGCGCGGCGGCTCGTGGGTGGGCTCGCTCGCCGCGCCGGCGCCGCCGTCCCCGCGCCGCAGGCTGAACGGCACCGACAGCGCGAACACGACGATCAGCACCACGGCCACGATGTCGGACAGCACCCGCACATGCGGCTCGGCCGGCGTGTGCGTGAACTTGGCGAGGCTGGGCAGGACCAGCGCGGCGGTGGCGAGCGCGAGCAGCACGCAGGTGTCGCGCGCCCGGGACTTCTCGAACCGCTGGGTGCCGTGGCGCAGCCCGCCGACGAGGAAGGCGGCGCCCAGCACCAGCAACAGGTTGGCCAGGATCGAGCCGATGATCGCGGACTGCACGACGGTGAGGAGCCCGGCGCGCAGCGCGAAAAACGAGATGAACAGCTCGGGGAGGTTGCCCAGGGCGCTCTGCAGCACCCCTGTCGCACCGGCGCCGAACCGGTCGCCCAACTGTTCCACGCTGCGGCCGACCAGGGCGGCGAGCAGCGCCACCGCGGCGGCCGAGCAGGCGAACGCCAGGACGGAGTTGGCGTGGGCGTACCTGGTGACACCGGACAGGGCGATCGCGACGGCGCCGCTGACCAGGATCACCTTGTCCGGCCGGTTCAACACCGGTGACGTGGCGGGCGGGCGGGCGGCTACGGCGTCGGACACAGATAGATCATGTCAGACATCGACCATGTCCACCGGCCAGAGCCGCCGGCCCCGTGCTGCGCCGCGTCAGGCGGCGAGCGCGATGACCCCGTAGTCGTAGGCGTGCCGCCGGTACACGACGCTGGGCTTGCCCGACTCCTTGTCCAGGAACAGGTAGAAGTCGTGACCGACGAGCTCCATCTGGAACAGCGCGTCGTCCACCGTCATCGGCTCCGCCTTGTGCTCCTTCTCGCGCACGATGTGCCACGGTTGCTCGCTCTCGTCGAGCTGGATGTCCAGGTCGACGTCGAACGCCTGGGTCGCCCAGGTGGGCTGCTGCGACGGCTGGGTGAACAGGTCCCGGCCGCGACTGGCCTGCGCGGTGGCCTCGGCGACCGAGATCGGCGCCCGCCGGCCGCGGTGCACGCGGCGGCGATCGGCGACGCGGCGCAGCCTCGCCTCCAGCTTGGCGATCGCACTGTCGAGCGCGCTGTAGAAGTCAGCGGCACAGGCCTCGGCCCGGACCACGGGTCCCCGCGAGGAGCAGGTCAGCTCCACTCGCTGGCAGTGGTCCGACTGGCGCGGATTGCGCTCATGGGACAGTTCGACGTCCACGCGGATGATCTTCGGATCATAGCGCTCGATCTTGTGGAGCTTCTCCGCGACGTGCTGGCGATAATGGTCGGGCACCTCGACGTTGCGGCCCTTGACAACCATGTCCACGCTCATCTCCCCCACGATCTTTCGGTGGTCTGCTGCCGGGTTGTGCGCTCGGCGGCGGTGGGCTGAGTTGGCGTCCTCCCTTCCGGGATCAACCATGCTGAGACTCTGACGCTAACCCCTGTTGGATCGTCCGTCACCCCTCGTTTCCAAGAACATTTCAGTGGAATTCACCCACGCGCAGTGGAGTCGGATATTAAGGACCAAATTCACCCAGGCGAGGTACGCTGCGGCGCCTGGTCGCGGCGAGGACCGCGGCCGCCGGTACCCGGATGCCATGGCTGTCCAGCAGGCACGCGAGGGCCGCGAGGGTGGCGCCGGTCGTCACGATGTCATCCACCGTGATCGTCACCGTACCCCGTCGCTGGGCATCTATCACCCGGCGCAGCGCGCTGGTCCGGGGCGCGAACGCGCCGGCCGACGCCGCCAGCCGGCCCGCCGCGCCGAGGTGTGCGGAGTCCGGCCGCGGCCGGGCGGTCACCGGTACCGCGACCCCGGCCGGCCAGCCGAACCGGTTGAGCCGGTCCGCCGCGTGCCCGGCGAGCCGGCGCATGTGGTCGCCGTACCGCTCCCGCGCGGCCGAGGGGGTGTCGGGCACCGGTACCAGCAGGACCGGGGTGCCGGCCCGGTGACCGGTCGCGGCCAGCGCGCCCAGGACCGAGCCGGCGAGCAGGTCGCCGAGCAGCCGCGCCAGCGGGTACCGCCCCCGCTCCTTGTAGGCGAGCAGCACCTCGCGCAGCACGCCCTGGTACCCGCCCATCGCCACGCACGGCGGCAGCCCCGGCGGCGCCGGCGTGGGCCGCACCGGGTGGGCCCGGAGGCGGGACAGGCTCTCCCGGCACTCGCCGCACAGGCGCGCCGCACCCGGTGCCCGGCAGCCCGGGCAGGCGGCCGGCAGAACCAGGTCGACCAGTCCGCTCCAGGTCTCGCCGAGCCAGGTCGCCCCGGGCCACGTCAGCCGCGCCGCCATGCCGGGCCGCTCAGTCGGCGAAGAACGGGGCGGTGGGCGTCACCGGGTGGCCGGGGCCGCCGGACGGCGCCGGGCTCGGCGTCGCCTGCAGTTGGGGAAGGCGGCTGTACCCGTGCACGTACTCGAAGGAGTACGCCTTCCTCCCCACCTGGGCCTGGCCGAGCACCTTGCCCCTGCCGGCGCCCAGCACGGAGGGCAGCGGCGGGTACGCGACGAGATGGGTGATCGAATCCTGGAGGTTGACGTCCGTCAACTGCTGGGCGACCGCGCCGTCGATCGTCATCTCCACCAGGCCGTACCCGCCCGGCGCGTGGCCGGCGATGATCACCCGTTCCAGCCTGGTCCACGCGATCGCGCTCAGCGTCTGCGGCTCGAAGACGGCGGCCGTGAAGCGCTGCTGCGGCGAGCCGATGACGGTCGGCTGGTTCGTCGAGGACAGCGACGCGATGGCCGGGACGTCGTCGGCGATGAGCGCGATCCGCCGGCCGTCGGGTGCCACCGAGAACGCCTTCACGAGGTTGATCCCGCTCGGCGTGATGTCGGTCGCCGCCTTGCCACCCATGTCGGCCGCCCAGATGCGGTTGTCGGCCAGGACCAGCACGCGCGCCTGGCCGGGAAGCCAGACCGGCCGGCTGAAGTTGGTGGTCTTCGCGGGCAGGCCGGCCACCTGGACGTAGCCGGGACCGTTGCCGCCCTGGCCGAGCCACAGCCCGTACCGCCCGCCGCCGGTGTCGCGGACCACCGCCGCCCACGCCTTGTCCCGGCTCAGCGCGGCCCAGACCACCGAGCCGTTGAGGCTGGAGTTGAGCACCTGCGGGACCGGGGTGTCGCTGCGCAGCGGCCGGACGACCCCGCCGGCGACGCAGAACTCGTCCGCCCCCCGCGGGTCGCGGGAGGGCTGATCGGCGAGGTTCCACTTCAGGAAGTCCGCACCGGAGCCGGCGACCGGCTGGGGCTGGTAGTTGGCCTGCAACTGCACGCGGTCCCGGTAGCTGGAGTAGAGCGACCAGCGCAGCTGGGTCATGAGCCGGTTGGGATCCTGGCCCGGCGTGGTCAGGTTGACGACCAGTTGGCCGTCCTTGAAGGCCAGATTGGGGCCGATCACCTTCATGCCGCTGGGCAGTGCGTTGACGTCCAGCCAGTCCGGCGGGCCGCTGAGCAGGTCGTTGACGATCGCCGTGAGCTTCTGCACGTCGCTGCCCTTCACCGGCAGGTAGCGCAGGTCGGGCACCAGGCCCTCCGAGTCGGCCGTCGGCCAGTAGTAGACCAGTTGCGGCGTGAACAGGCCCAGGCCGACGTCGAGCGCGTCGCTGGACAGCAGCATCGCGCTGGCCAGGCTGCGGTCCGCCGGTGACGTGATGTTGTCGATGAGCCAGCCGCCGGTGCGGTCGGGGTTGACGATCACCTCGAACTGGCAGGAGACCAGCGGAGCGGGCCCGGGCGCGTTGGGTGTCAACGCTCCCGAGTTGCCGAGCGAGCCGAGCGGCTGCAGCTTGATGTCCACTGTCGTGCTGGTGCTGCCGTTGCGGCCGATCGGGTCGCCGATGACGCGCACGACGGTGATGTCGGTGCGCGGCGCCCAGCGGTTGCGCTGGTCCGGGGTCATGAAGGTCCTCGCGGAAGACTGCAGGGTGTTGCGGTATTCGTCGTCCAGCGGCCCGGCGACCGCCAGGAGGTACCTCTGGACCAGGTCCACCGCGCTCACCGCCAGGTGTGGGTCCGGCGGATTGCCACCCGAGGACACGCCACCGGTGCCGACGGATGGGCCGGCGCCGTCCACGATGGGGCGCCCACCGCCGGGTACGCCGCAGCTGGCAAGGGCCGCGAGCCCGGACGGTACCGCCGCGCCGGCGGTGCCGAGCAGCATCGCCCGCAGGACCTTTCGCCGGTCAGCCATCGTCCTGCGTCCTCTCCGACCAGACCGGTGCCCGCGCGCGACCCGGCTCGACGGCAGCTGGGCGTGGTGCGTGCTCGCCTCCGCCAGAACCCGGCTCCGGCTGCGCTCGCCCCGGGGTGAGCGCGAGCAGGGCCACACCGTTCACCGCGTCCTCCGGTACCAGGCGCAGCGGCGAGGCGGTCAGCCGGTCGCCGGCCCGCACCGGCAGCGTGAGGCGGAACTGGGCGCCCTGTCCCGGCGCGCCCCACGCCTCCAGCCAGCCGCCGTGCAGCCGGGCGTCCTCCAGGCTGATCGACAGGCCCAGGCCGGTGCCACCGGTCTTGCGCGCACGCGACGGGTCGGCCCGCCAGAACCGGTTGAACACCAGCTTGTCCTCGCCCGGCTGCAGGCCGATGCCGTGGTCCCGCACGGTCACCACGACCGCCGTGTCGCTGATCCCGAGCCGCACCACCGCCTCGCGCCGTTCCGCGTGCTCGACCGCGTTGCCGATCAGGTTGCGCAGGATCCGCTCCACCCGGCGCGGGTCGATCTCCGCGATCACCGGCGCGTCCGGTACCTCCACCCGCAGCGGTACCCCGGCCGCCTCGGCCACCGGCCGCAGCCGCTCGGCGGCCCGCAGGAGCAGCGGCACCAGGTCGGTCGGCTCGGCGTCCAGGACCGCGAAGCCGGCGTCGAACCGGCTGATTTCGAGCAGGTCGGTGAGCAGTTCCTCGAACCGGTCCAGCTCGGTCTGGAACAGCTCGGCGCTGCGGGCCACCGCGGGCTCGAACTCGGCCCGCGCGGAGAAGATGAGGTCGGCGGCCATCCGTACCGTCGTCAACGGGGTGCGCAGCTCGTGCGAGACGTCGGAGGTGAACCGGCGCTGCAGCCGCGACATCTCCTCCAGCCGCGCGATCTGGCGCTGCAGGTTCTCGGCCATCTGGTTGAACGACGCGGCGAGCATCGCGAGATCGTCCTCGCCGCGCACCTCCATGCGCTGGTCGAACAGGCCGAGCGAGAAGCGCTGGGCGGTGCGCGCCGCGCTGCGTACCGGTTGCACCACCAGCCGGGTGATCAACGCCGCCAGCAGGGCCAGCAGGAGGACGAGCGCGACACCGGTGGCGGTGACGGTGGTGCGCACCAGGTCGGCGGCGTCCGCCTCGGTGTCCAGCGGCACCAGGTAGTAGAGCGCGAAGGTACCGACGGGTGCGGGTACCGGGGTGCCGTAGATGAGGTACGGGTTCGTGCCGGAACCCAGGTTGGCGGTGACGAACTGGTGGGCCACCTTGTTCTGGGCGACCCGGCGCTCCAGCTCCGGCGGGATGACCAGGTCGATGTTCACCGCGGGTGGGGGTGCCGCCTGGGTCGTCAGCTGCAGGCCCGAGTTCTGTGCGGGCTTCAGCACGACGATCACGTCGGGGCCCTGGGCCGGGTTGCTGGCCAACTGGTTCAGGACCTGGGTGACGGTGTTGGTGAGGCCGGGGCGGTCGGTCACCCCCTGCAACTGGGGTATCACCACCTTGTCCCGGGCCGTCTCCAGTTTCACCTGCGCCTTGTTCACCGTGTTGCGCACCAGGCCCTCGGTGATCTGCGAGGCGACCAGCACCCCGAACGCGCCGACGAGCAGGGTGGACACCACCAGCGTGATGGTCACCATGCGCAGTTGGAGCGAGCGCCGCCAGGCACGGCGCGCCGTCGCCCAGGCGACCAGCAGCCGGCGGCCCACGGTGCGCCGCAGCACCTGGACCGCGGGGTGTCGCCGTACCCGCTGGGGCAGGCCGGTCAGGGCGGGCAGGCGCGCCATGGCGTCATCCCGTGCCGGCCTTGTAGCCCACCCCGCGCACGGTCAGGATGATCTCCGGTCGCTCCGGATCCGGCTCGATCTTGGCACGCAGCCGCTGTACGTGCACGTTGACCAGGCGAGTGTCGGCGGCGTGCCGGTAACCCCACACCTGCTCCAGGAGCACCTCACGGGTGAAGACCTGGCGCGGCTTGCGAGCCAGCGCCACCAGCAGGTCGAACTCCAGCGGGGTCAGCTTGACCTCGTCGCCGTTGCGGCTGACCGTGTGCGCGGGAACGTCGATGCTGATCTGGTTGCCGCCGGGCCCGATCGACAGCATCTCGGGGGTCACGTCCTCGCCACGGCGCAGCCGGGCCCGCATCCGGGCCACCAGCTCCTTCGGCTTGAACGGCTTGACCACGTAGTCGTCGGCGCCGGACTCCAGGCCGAGCACCACGTCGACGGTGTCGCTCTTGGCCGTGAGCATCACGATCGGGATACCCGATTCCGCCCGGATCGCCCGGCAGACGTCGATCCCGCTCATACCGGGCAGCATCAGGTCCAGCAGCACGATGTCGGGCCGCGCCTCCCGGAAGGCGCCCAGCGCCCGCTCGCCATCCGCCACGAAGGAGGGCAGGAATCCTTCACTGCGCAGCACAATGCCGAGCATCTCGGCAAGGGCCGGGTCGTCGTCGACCACCAGCACCCGGGCTCTCATGCGGTCCAATATTCCATCCCCTAGGCCAGATCCGGGAACCCGGCGTTGCCAAACATAACTTTCCACGCAGTTCACCCGAATTGCCCGGCGGTACCGGGGTCGGTACGGCACCCGCCATTGGCATGTCCGTGCCAGGATGAGCCCGGCACGGGTCAGGCGGGAAAGACTACTCCCGAAAGGGGTGGTGGGTGAGCGAGCGTCAGCGAGCGAACCATCAGGCTCAGGGCGCCTGCGAAGGGCGGCTGCGGCCCGAAGGGACACAGCCGGCGTGAGCGCCGATGGTGTCCTGCCGTTGCGGCCGCTGACCCTCGGGGAACTGCTCGACGCGGGGATCGCCCTGCTGCGCCGGCACGCCGGTGTGCTGCTGCTGTCCGGCGCGGTGCTCGCCATCCTGGAACAGGCGGCGCTGTACCCGCTGCGCCTGATCGCGCTGCACCACGTCAACTCCTTCTGGCTGCCCACCTACGACACGCTCGCCACCCTCTGGCTGCTGATCGCCATCGGGCTCGGCACCGAATCGGTGATCATCACGCTGCTCGGCGGGCTGGCCGGACAGGCCGCCCGGGACGCCCTGATCGACGGCGGGCACGGGCTGTACCGGCAGGTCGGCCGGCGGCTGGGCTGGCTGGTCCCGCTCGCTCTGGTGCTCGGTGTGGGCGCGACCCTCGGTGCCGCGGCCGGCCTGCTGCCCTGGATCGCCTGGTACGGGCTGACCGGGCTGGCCGCCCCCGCGCTGATCGTCGACCAGCGGGTACCGCTGCAGAGTCCACCGGCCGGCACCCGGTTCACCGCGGTACCGCTGCCGCGGACCGACGTGCCACCCCGCCCGGTCGGGATGTTCGCCGCGCTGGGCCGGTCGATCGCGCTGGTGGGCCGGGGGCGGCTGCGCCCGGCCGGCATCCGGCTGCTCGGCTACCTCGCCTGGTACATGATCCGGCTCGCGCTCGGCCTGGGCGGGGTGGCCGCCCTCAACCTCGTCGTGTACACCCGCTCGACCGGCTGGTGGTGGTTGATCACGATGGCGGTGTGGGCCATGGTGAACGCCGTCGCCTACCCGGCGCTCGCCTGCCTGGACGCGGTCCTGCACCTGGAGAACCGGATGCGGGTGGAGGGCCTGGACATCGCCCTGTCCCGCGCGCTGCGCCGCGGCGCGCCGACCGCGCCGATCCTGGCGGTACCCCGATGACCACTCCCGCCCCACGCGCGGCATGAGCCGGTGGTGGACCGAGCGGGTCGCCGCGATCGGTGACGCGATCGGGCTCGGCCCGGCGGCCCTGCTGCTCCTGCTGGCCGCCGGCCTGGTCAGCGCCGCCTGGTACTGGTACCCCGGGTGGCTGCCGTGGCGCTGGTGGCGGCGCTTCGCCCGCCGCTTGCGGTGGCGGTGGCCGTGGCAGTGGTCGTGGCGGTGGCCCTGGCACTGGTCGTGGCGGTGGCCATGGGAGTGGCCGCCGCGCTGGCCGTGGCGGCGCAGGCGGGTCACGGACACCGGGCCCGAGGCCGAGCCCGCCGCGGTAGGCGCCCACGAACTGCCCGACCTGCCCGCCGACGCGTTCGTCTCGCTGGCCGACCAGTACGCCGCGCAGGGGCGGTACGCGGAGGCGGTGCGCGAGCGGCTGCGGGCGATCGTCCGCGAACTCGTGGACGCCGGCGTCGTCGAGAACCGTCCCGGGTGGACAGTCACGGAACTCGCCCGGGCGGCGGGAGCGGCCCGGCCGTCGGTCCGGCCGCCCCTGGACGCGGCGAGCCTGGTCTTCTCCGACATCTGGTACGGGCTGCGGCCCGCGTACGCGCGGCACGACGAGCGGATGCGCGGCCACGCGGAGCAGGTGCACCGCGCCCTCGCCGCGGTACCGGTGGGAGGTGTGCGGTGAAGCGGCGCTGGCCGCGGCTGGCCATCCCGTTCGCGGTTGCCGCCGCGGTGCTGGTCTTCACCGGGATCATGCACGCCGGCCAGAGCCCCGATGTCACCGATCCCGCCTACCTCAACCCGGACAGCGGCGCGGCGATCGGCGGTCGCAGCCTCGCCGACCGGCTGCGCGGTGACGGGGTACGCATCGAGCGGGTGACCAGGAGCTCGGACGCGCTGCTGCTGGCGCACCAGGGCGACGCCACCCTGTTCGTCCCCGCGCCCAGCCTGATGCACCCGTTCTACCTGCGCATGCTCAAGCTCCTGCCGGAGAGCACGCGGGTCGTGCTGGTCGCGCCGAGCGGGTTGACGCTCGACCGCGGGCTGCTGCCGGCCGCCGCACTCGGCACGCGGTGGGCCACGGCGACCGCCGCACCCGGCTGCGCGCTGCCCGAGGCGGTCACCGCCGGGCGCGCCGCGATCGCCGGTACCCGCTACCGCGTGGACGCGCGGTCGGGCACCCTGCGCTGCTACGCCGGTGCCCTGGTCGGCCTGCGCGTCGGTCCGGCCACCGTGCTGCTGGCCGGCGCGAACGAGCCGTTCCGCAACGACCGGATCGGCGAGTACCACAATGCGGCGCTGGCCACCGGGCTGCTGCGTACCCGTCAGAAGCTCATCTGGTTGGACCTGCACCGCCCCGAGCCGCGACCGGGCTTCGCGGGCAACGCCGACCCGGGCGCCGCCCCGCCCTCGCTCGGCGACGCCGGCTCCCCCGACCCCGACTTCCCCATCCAGGTGCCCCGGTCCGGCGACGCCGGCGCCGGCGGTGATCCGGGCGGCACGGCGGGCGGCGCCAGCCCGAACCCGTTCTGGTCGATCTTCCCGGGCTGGATGTGGGCCGCCCTGGGGCTGCTGGGCCTGATCGCGGTCATCCTCGCCTTGGCGTCCGGCCGCCGCCTCGGGCCGCCGGTCGGTGAGCCGCTGCCGGTCGTGGTGCCGGCGGCGGAGACGGTGGCCGGGCGCGGCCGGCTCTACCGGCGCGCCAAGGCGCGGGGGCCGGCGCTGTTCGCGCTGCGGGCCGCCGCACTGCACCGGCTGCTGCCCGCGTTCGGGCTGCCGGCCGACGCGCCGGCGACCGCCGTGGTCCAGGCGGTCTCGGTACGCACCGGCCGCGCCGCGCCGGAGGTCGAGAGCATCCTGTACGGGCCCGACCCGGACAATGACGAGGCGCTGGTGCGCGCGGTGGACGATCTCGACACGCTGGTGTACCAGGCGCTCGGCTATCCGGCCGACGGGGTGCCCCTGCGACCGGCCACGATGGAAGGTGGGACCTGATGACCGAAGCGATCGCCGCTCCCTCGGGCAGCGTCACCGGTGGCGATGACGCGGGGCAGGCGCGGGACGCGCTGGCCCGGCTGCGCGCCGAGGTGGCGAAGGTCGTCGTGGGCCAGGACTCGGTCATCACCGGCCTCGTCATCGCGCTGCTGTGCCGCGGCCACGTGCTGCTGGAGGGCGTGCCCGGCGTCGCCAAGACGCTGATGATCCGCACGCTGGCCGCCGCGCTCGCGCTGGACGCCAAGCGGCTGCAGTTCACCCCCGACCTGATGCCCGGCGACGTGACCGGCTCGCTCATCTTCGACAACCGCA
>JBBWZQ010000384.1:0-22267 GCA_039649115.1 Micromonosporaceae bacterium
GGGTGCGGCGTGCAAGGTCACCTACGCCGTGCAGAACGACTGGGGCGCCGGCTTCACCACCAGCATGACCATCGCCAACACCGGGACCGCCGCGATCAACGGGTGGAGCCTGCAGTTCAGCTTCGCCGGCAACCAGACGATCGGCCAGGGCTGGTCGGCGACCTGGACGCAGAGCGGCCGGGCGGTGACGGCGGCGAGCCTGTCCTACAACGGGTCGCTGCCGCCCGGCGCGTCCCTCTCGCTCGGGTTCAACGCCACGTACTCAGGTACGAACACACAGCCGGTCGCGTTCGTCCTCAACGGCTCATCATGTACGACCGGCTGATCGACCCACTTCTCGGCGGTGGGGGCGGGTGACTGGTTCCCCGCCCTCACCGTCCTTCCACCTCAGCCGGCGCGCGCTGCTGCGCCGCGCCGCACTCGGCGGCCTGGCCGCCACGGCCGCGCCGGCCCTGCCCGGCTGCACCGGCGGCTCCGGTGGCGGCGGCCCGGCGGCCGCTGCGGCCAGCCTCACCTTCCCACCCGGGTTCGTGTGGGGGGTGGCCACGTCCGCGTACCAGATCGAGGGCGCGGTGCACGAGGACGGGCGCGGACCGTCCACATGGGACACGTTCAGCCACACGCCGGGCAAGGTCAAGGGCGGCGCCACCGGCGACACCGCCTGCGACCACTACCACCGCTACGAGGCCGACCTCGACCTCATGAAGAGCCTGGGCGTGGCCAGCTACCGGTTCTCCCTCGCCTGGCCGCGGATCCTGCCGGACGGCACAGGTACCGCCAACCCGAAGGGGCTGGACTTCTACAAGCGCCTCGTGGACGGCCTGCACCGCAGCGGCATCGTGCCGATGGCCACCCTGTTCCACTGGGACCTGCCGCAGGCCCTCCAGGACAGGGGCGGCTGGGAGAACCGGGACTGCGCGAAGTGGTTCGCCGACTACGCCGGCGTCGCGTTCCAGGCCCTGGGCGACGCGGTACCCACCTGGCTGACCATCAACGAGCCCAAAACGATCGTGCAGTCCGGTTACACGTACGGTGGGATGGCGCCGGGCAAGCGCGACCCGGTGGCCGCCGCGGTGGCCCAGCACCATCTGGCGCTCGCCCACGGCCTGGCCGTCCAGGCGTACCGGGCGGCCGGCAAGCCCGGGCGCATCGGCCCCGCCCTCAACCTCACGCCCACCTACGTGGCGGACACCAGTGTGGCGGCGCGTACGGCGGCGGTACTCGCCGACGGGATCGAGAACCGTGCCTACCTCGACCCGCTCTTCCTCGGCAGCTACCCGTCCGACGTGCTGGCCAGCCTCGCTCCCGACGTGCGCGCCGCGCTGCGCCGCGCGACGCGCCCCGGTGACCTCACGATCACCGCCGCCAAGGTCGATCTGGTCGGCGTGAACTACTACGGTCCGCTGTTCATCGACGGGCGCGGCCGGCAGGTCACGGTGCGGCCGACCGCGGTGGCCACCTGGGAGCAGATCTATCCGTCGGGCCTGTCGGACCTGTTGACCCGGCTGAAGCGCGACTACGGGGACGTACCGCTGACCATCACCGAGAACGGCATTCCGGACCGAGCTGACATCCCGGTCAACGGGGACCGGGTGGCCGACCCGGAGCGCGTCAGCTACCTGCGCGACCACCTGGCCGCCGCGCACAACGCCCTCCAGGCAGGGGTACGCCTGGAGGGCTATCACCTGTGGTCACTGCTCGACAACTTCGAGTGGGCAGCGGGCTACACCCAACGGTGGGGCATCGTGTACGTCGACTTCGCCAGTCAGCGGCGCATCCCGAAAGACAGCGCCCGCTGGTACCGCGACGTGATCGCGCGCAACGGCGTGTGACCCGATGCCGGTACCTCCGGGGCAGCCGAACCGGTCGGTGCGCCGAAGGGCGAACCGGCGCAATTCGGCGCGCCCAGTGGTATGGCGACCGGTGGATCGGTCGGGCAGACTCTGGCGCATGGCCGTACTCTCCACGGGGCTCCCGCTCGCCGACCGGTACCTGCTGATCGAACAGCTGGGTTCCGGGGGCATGGCGGTGGTGTGGCGCGGCTTCGACGACCTGCTCGGGCGGCCGGTCGCGGTGAAGGTACTCAACGCCGAGATCGCCGCCGACCCGGCGTTCCGGGCGGCGATCTACCGGGAGGCGCGCTCGGCGGCCCGGCTGTCCCACCCCCACATCACCCACGTGTACGACTACGGGCAGGCCACCCTGCCCGGCGGCGAGACCGTCTCCTACGTGGTGATGGAACTGCTCGACGGCCACACCCTCGACGACCGGCTGGCCGACGGGCCGCTGCCCTGGCCCGAGGCGGTCCGGGTGGCGGCGCAGGTGGCCGACGCGCTGGCGGCGGCACACCGCCGGGGCATCGTGCATCGGGACATCGCCCCGGCCAACGTCATGCTGACCGCGACCGGCGCCAAGGTGCTCGACTTCGGCATCGCGGCGCTGGCCGGCGGGCGGGGGGACGCCGGCGGCGACATGATGGGCACTCCCGCCTACGTCGCACCGGAGCGGCTCGACGACGCGCCGGCGGCACCGGCCGCGGACGTGTACGCGCTGGGCGCCACCCTGTACGAGGCCCTGACCGGCCAGCCGCCGCTCCCCGCGCGCACCTGGTCCGCCCTCGTCGAGGCGTACCGGCGGGATCCCGCGGTAGCGCCGCTCGCCGTCGCCGGGCTGCCCGCCGAGGTGGCCGACCTGTGTGCCCGCTGCCTGGCCCGTGACCCGGCCGCCCGGCCGGGCAGCGCGGAGGTGGCACGGATCCTCACCTCGGCCGGGTCGCCGGCCGCCGACCCGGCGGCGGTACCCGTGCGCGCGCCCGAACCTGAGCCACCGCCGCCGCCGGACCGCCCGCGGATGGTGGGCGCGGCGCGGGCCCCCCTGGTCACCGCCCGGCTCGACGCTCCGGTACCGAGCCGCCTGTGGCCCCGGCTCGCGCTCGGCACCGGCGCCCTCGCGCTGGCCGTCGCCCTCGCACTCGGCGCCTCCGGAGCGCTGGGTCACCACGGCGCCGCGGCGCCCGGCACCGCGACCGGGCCGCTCACCCCGTCCGCCGGTCCCGCCACGGCAGGCACCAGTGCGGGTACGAATGGGCGCAGCCAGGTGGGTGCGGCCGATCCGCCCGGGGCGGCGCATTCGCCGGCGGCGAGCCCCACCGCCCCGTCCGCACCGGCCAGCCCGACCGGCACGCTCAGCCGGCTGTTCAACCAGATCGAGGCGGGTCGGCAGACCGGCAAGATCCGCGCGGACGTGGCGATCGACCTGGAGAACACCGTGCACAACCTGCAGCGCGACATCGCCACGGGCACCTCGGTGGACTTTCCGGCGCAGGCGGATACGCTGCGCCGGAAGATCTCCGACCGGGCCCAGGAACAGGGTCCGCAGCATGCCATGGATCCGGACTATGCCGCCGTCCTACTGACGACGGTCGATACACTGGCCACGTTCTGAGGCTCGCACCGGCTTCACGGGGTTGCGGGTGATATCCATGGCTTCGTCACGTACCCTAGGCGCCGACCGCTGGGCGACGTAGTCTCGGCCGGGTGCCGGTGGGGTGACGGCGCCGTCACCGCGCACGGCGTCGAGGTCGGTCAGCGACACGCGAAAGGAGCTCTGTGTCGGTGCAGCACGACAGGTCGCCCGACGACTTGCGGGTGGGGTCCTGGATCCCCACCCAGCGGACCGGGTCAACCGCGCAGCCGCCGCCCCCATCGACCACGCCCGCGCCACCGGCCCCCTCGCCGGTCAACGAGGCGACCGTCGTCCTGCCGGTCTTCGTCACCGGGAAGAAGCCCGAGCAGCCGCCCGCGCAGCAGGCGATGGCCGAGACCACGCTGCCGTCCTCGGAGCGGGGCATGCTGCTGTTCGTCGCCGCGCTGCTGGGCCTGGGTACCGTCGCGGTCGTCGCGATGATGGGCTTCGGCCTCGCCGGTACCCCCACGAAGCCCAAGCCCCCGGTCGCGGTGACCGCCAGCGCCAGCCCGGCGGTGGCCGTACCGGCACCGATCGGCGCGCCGGCCACCCCGTCCGCGCCGGCCTCGCCCACGAAGGCGGCGCCGAGCAGGACCCCCGCGGCGAAGCGCAGCCCGGCGCCGACCCAGACCACCCTCGGCACGCTGTCCACCGCCGACGTCATCGGCTACTGCCAGGACACCAGCAACGGCATGCCGCTACCGCCCAGCCGCGGCCGCAACTCGTGGACCTGCTTCGCCGACCGGGGCCAGCGCCAGGAGTTCGCGCCGACCGACGTGTGCCGGTGGCGCTTCCACGACAACGGTGCCCGCGCCGTCGTGGGCGACCTCAACAACCCCTCCACCTGGCGCTGCTACACGTGATTCACCCCAGCCAGCCGGGGCGGACCAGGCCTGCCTCGTAGGCGAAGACGACCAGTTGGGCGCGGTCGCGGGCGCCCAGCTTGATCATTGCCCGGCTCACGTGCGTCTTCGCGGTCGCCGGGCTCACCACGAGGCGGTCGGCGATCTCCTCGTTGGACAGGCCCTCGCCGACCAACGCCATCACCTCGCGTTCCCGATCGGTCAGCGCGGCCAGCACCTTCGGGCTGCGGGGTGCGCGCGCCCGGGAGGCGAACTCGGCGATCAGGCGGCGGGTCACCCCCGGCGACAGCAGGGCGTCCCCGGAGGCCACCGCGCGTACCCCGCGCAGCAGCTCGACCGGTTCGGTGTCCTTCACGAGGAAGCCGCTGGCACCCACCCGCAGCGCCTCGAACACGTACTCGTCCAGGTCGAACGTGGTCAGGATGACGATGCGTACCTGCGCCAGCGCGGGATCCGCGGCGATGCGCCGGGTCGCCTCCAGCCCGTCCAGCCCCGGCATCCGGATGTCCATCAGCACCACGTCCGGCCGGTGCTCGGTCGCCAACCGTACCGCCGCCGCACCGTCCGGGGCCTCCCCGACGACCTCGATGTCCTCCTGCGCGTCCAGCAGGGCCCGGAAGCCGGCCCGTACCAGTGCCTGGTCGTCCGCGAGCAGTACTCTGATCATCGACAGTCCTCCGGTAGCGGCAACCTGGCTTCCACCCGGAACCCGCCGGCCGGGCCGGGTCCGGCGCTCAACACCCCACCCAGCGCCGTGGCCCGGGCCCGCATGCCGGCCAGCCCACTGCCGGCATCCAGGTCACCGGTCGCCCCGGTGCCGTCGTCGTCGATCCGCACGTGCAGCGCCCGCGGCTCGTACCCGATGGTGACCGTGGCGGTGGCCCCGGCGCCGGCGTGCCGCCGCACGTTGGTCAGCGCCTCCTGGACTATGCGGTACGCCGCCCGGTCCAGCTCGGGGGGCAGCTCGCGGGTGGTCCCCTCGACCACCAACCGCGCGGTCGTGCCCTCGACCAGGGCGTCCAGGTTCGTCAGGCTGGGTGCCGGGGCACGGGGGGCCCGCTCGTCCTCGGAGCGCAGCACCCCGAGTACCGACCGCACCTCGCGCAGCGCCTCCGCGCTCGCCTGCTTGATCGCCACCAGCGCGGCACGGGCCTGCTCCGGGCGCTCGCTCATCAGGTGCAGCCCGACTCCGGCCTGCACGTTGATCAGCGACAGGTGGTGCCCGAGCACGTCGTGCAGTTCCTGGGCGATGCGCAGCCGTTCCTCGCTGGCCTGGCGGCGCTGCTGCTCGGCGCGGCTGCGCTGCTGCTCGGAGCGGGCCCGGGCCATCTCGGCCAGTGCCTGGGTGCGGTTGCGCACGGCCTCGCTGACGGCGAGCGTGACCAGGCACCACGCCGCGACGGCCACCGCGCCGCCCAGCGTCGGGTGCTGCAGCCGGACACCGGCCACCGAGTGGACCACCCAGCCCAGGCCCACGAACACCAGGTAGCCCTTGGCGACCACCAGCCAGGCGGCACGCCGGTGTCCCGATATGACCGCACCGCCCGCGGCGAACAGCAGCGCCAGGAAGATGGGGCCGTAGACGTACCCGATCAGGAAGTAGAGCAGGTCGGCGGCGAGCGCGACGGTGAGCACAGCGATCCGGTGCGACCGGCGGAAGGCGAGCGCCGCCGGGCCGGCCAGCAGCAGCGCGTACCCGAGGGCGTCCAGCGGGCGGGCGGTCGGCTGGTTGTGCTCGGCGGCCCGGGTGCCGAAGACCTGGATCAGCGCGATGATCACCGGCAGGTACAGCCCGAACCGGCGCTGCCGGCGCCCGCGCGCCCACGGCGGCCGGTACGGACGCCACGGCGGCTGCCACGTCGGTGCCTCGGTCACCTCGCCTTCCATGTCTCACACCGTATCCACCAGCCGGCCCGGGTACGTCGTGCCCGCGCGGGTGGTACCGGTACGCCCCCGGTGGTACCCGCTGGTACGCCGTACGCCCGGGGCGGCAGCCATCTCGCCTTCGCGCGACCGACGACAGGCGGGCCGCCCGGGGGCAACCTGGAGTGCAGGCACACCGAGAAAGGGGTTCACGATGTCGACGCCATGGGAGGGCGGCTCAGACCGGGTACGGACCTCCGACAGCGAGCGGGAGGAGGTCGCCACGATCCTGCGCGCGGCGGTCACCGAGGGGCGGCTCACGCTCGAAGAGGGCGACGAGCGGCTGGCCCGCACGTACGCCGCGAAGTTCCGCGAGGACCTGGGTCCGCTGACCGCGGACCTGCCCGGCGGTGGCCGGGAGGCGCTGTGGCGCACCCCGGAGGCGCTGACCGCGATGCGCCGCCGGCTGCGGCTGCACGGCGCGGGAGCGCTCGTGCTGGCCGGGGTGCTGGTGGGCCTGTGGGTCCTGTCCGGCGCGCACTTCTTCTGGCCGCTGCTCCCGCTGATCTTCATCGCGATCAGCCTGCGGCGGCACGCGCGGTTCGTGCGGTACGGCGCGTGGTGGGCGCGCGGACCATGGGGGGGTGCACCGTGGGGACCGGGGTTCACGCGCGGACCCGGGAACTCTCCGCGGGAACCGTGCGGGCCTGGCGGATGGCGGGGACGCGGGGCATGAGGCCCGTCTACCCCGACCTGGCCGACAGGGTCGCGGTGGTCACCGGCGGGTCGCGGGGCATCGGCGCCGCGACCTGCCGGGCCTTCGCGGACAACCGGATGCGCGTCGCGGCCGTGGGCCGGGACGTCGCGGCCCTGGAGCGGGTACGCGAGGAGATCTGGGACTCGGGTGGCATGGCCATCGCGGTACCGGCGGACTGCACCGACCCGCACGCGCTGCGGCTGCTGCACGAGCGGGTCACGCAGGAGTTGGGCGAGGTCGACGTGCTGGCCGCGTTCGCCGGTGGCGCCGGCGCACCCGTCCCGCCACGCGGACCCGCAAGCTCCCCGCGCTACCCCACTCTGGAACTGTCCCCCGAACGCTGGCGCGAGGTGCTCGACACCGACCTCACGTCGACGTTCCTCACGGTGCAGGCGTTCGCGCCGGACATGCTGTCCCGCAAGCGGGGCGCGATCGTCACGATGTCCTCGGCGGCCGGGCGGCAACCGTCGCGGGCCAACGCCGCGTACGCGGCCGCCAAGGCGGGTGTCGTCATGCTGACCCGGCACCTCGCCGCCGAACTGGCCGGCGGCGGGGTACGGGTCAACTGCCTGGCGCCCGCCGCCGTGCACAACGAGAAGATGGACCGGTACCTGACCGAGGAGCAGCGCATCCACCTCGGCGACTCGTTCCCGCTCGGACGCATCGGCGAGCCCGACGACATCGCCGCGGCGGCCCTGTACCTCGCGTCCGACGCCTCCTCCTGGATGACCGGAGTGACCCTCGACATCACCGGCGGCAAAGTGCTCCCATAGCGACGAACCGGTCCGACACGTCCACATTGGACATGCTCGCCCCGGGAGGCCGCGCCTGACACAGTGGCCGCATGATGGGGCCGTCTCACGCGCTGTCCGGCGCGGCCGCGTGGCTCACCGGGTCACTCGCCTTGGCGCACTACGCGCACTACCACCAGACCCCGGTCACACTCGCCGTGGGCACCGCCATGTGCGCCGGCGGCGCGCTGCTGCCCGACCTGGACCTCTCCGGGCGGGTCACCAGGGACGAAGGCGGCGCGACCGTGGCGCACACCTTCGGCGTCGTTTCGCTGTTCCTCGCCGAGTGCATCGAGAAGCTGTCGCTGGGCATCTACGACCTGACCCGGATGCGCCGCGACCCGCGCCTGCGCAACGGCCACCGCACCTTCACGCACACGCTGCCGTTCAACGTGGGCATCGGGATCGGCGTCTTCGAACTGTGCCTGCACGTCGGCAAGCCGGCGGTGATCGGGGTGCTGTTCTTCACCTTCGCGATGGCGCTGCGCGGGCTGTTCCAGAAGTGGGCCAGGCGGGCGGGCTGGCTGATCGTCACGCTGGTCGCGGCGGCCGGCGCGCTCGGCGCGTACGAGCGGCTGGCCGGCGGGCGCGGGTACCCGATGCTGGGCATCGCGCTGGGCGTCGGCGGCATCGTGCACCTGCTCGGCGACATGCTGACCAGTCACGGCTGCCCGGTGCTGTGGCCGATCCCGACCGGCCGGCGGATGTGGCGCAACATCGGGGTACCCGACCTGGTGGCGGTGCGGGTCGGCGGCCGGGTCGAGATTTTCGTCCTGCGCACGCTGTTCTTCCTGGTGGCCGTGGTGTCCGGGCTGGCACTGCTGGCACCCGCGCTGCTGCGCCGCTACACCGGCGGCATCTGATCGGATCCACCTCGTTCGTTCGGCCAGTACCCACTGGCCACCCACCGGTCATGCCCCCGTTGTCCACCAGTATCGAGGGATATCAACAGCATCCGTGCCTCTGTTCACAGGGGTTATCCACAGCCTGCGGACAACACTCGCATCATTCAGGACGCAACCGGAATGTCGTACTCCGTGCCGTCTGCCACGTCTTCGCAGCTTACCGGCACCACCAGGTCGGCATGCGCGGTGAGGTAGGCGCGCGCGCCCACGTCGCTGCCGGCCAGTACCGACATCCCGGCCCAGTGCCCGCGCCCGACGAGTACCGGGTACCCGCGCCGGCCCTGGTACGTGGCGGCACGCAGCGCACGCTCGTCGGCACCCTCCGCGAGCCGGCGTACCGCCTCGGCGGAGACTCCGGGCGTGTCCACGAGCAGCAGCACGGCTGCCGTGACCGGCTGGCTACCGTCGGCAAGCGCGCGCAGCCCGGCGCGTACCGACGATCCGGCGCCGCCGCGCCAGTTCGGGTTCTCCACCACGTGCACGCCGTCCAGCGCCGCCGCGGCCCGTACCCGCGCCGCCTCACTGCCGAGCACCACCACGATCGGATCGCACGTCGCCTCCCGCGCCACCGCCAGCGCGTGGTCGATCAGTGACGCGCCGTTAGCTTGGAGGAGTGCCTTGGGGCCGCCGTAACGCTGGCCGCCGGCGGCGGCGAGCACCATTGCCGCGACCACGGTCCGCACCCTTCCGAGACGATCTGGCGCCCGTGCGGTTGACATGGTTCCGCGCACCCGCCCCGACGTCAACTCACCGCGCCGGGTGGCGTGCCATCCATCAGGTCACGCTCGCGGACGCGCTACCGTGCAAGCCATGCACGGTCCGGCGAGTTGGCAGAAGACCACCCTCATCCAGCACTCGCACTGCACGTACTGCGGCACGGTGTACCCGGACGGCGTGGCCTGGCCACGCACCTGCGTCGGCTGTGGTGAGATCACCTGGCGCAACCCGCTGCCGGTGGCCGTCGTGCTGCTGCCGGTGCGCACCGGGGCGGGGCGCACCGGCCTGGTCGTCGTACGCCGCGACATCGAACCGGCCCGTGGCGAGTTGGCCCTGCCGGGCGGGTACATCGAGGTCGGCGAGTCCTGGCGGGAGGCGGCCGTGCGCGAGTTGCGGGAGGAGACGGGCCTGACCGCCGACGCCGGACAGGTCGGCCTCTTCGACGTCGAGAGCACTCCGGGCACCATCAACATCTTCGGCCTGCTGCCCACCCGGGACGCGGCCGACCTGCCGCCCTCGGCGCCGACCGAGGAGGCCACCGAATGGCTCGTGGTCACCGAGCCGCACCCGCTGGCCTTCCCGACGCACACCGGCGCGGCGGCGGCCTACTTCGCGTCCGCGTAGCTGTCCACGATGGACACTCCGAGCGGGAACCGGACCGGGGTGTCCCCGAACAGCAGCCGGCGGGCCCGCTGCGCGGCGGCGCCCACCCGCTCGGCCACCTCGGACGCCACCTCCTCGGGGCTGTGCACGATCACCTCGTCGTGCTGGAAGAACACCAGCCGCGCGGCAGTCCCCGCCAGATCGGTGCGCAGCGTGGCCAGCAGCGCGAGCGCCCACTCGGCCGCGGTCGCCTGGATCACGAAGTTGCGGGTGAACCTGCCCCGCGCCCGCGCCGCGGCACCGCCGCTCTCGACCGGCCCGGCCTCCTCCTCGAACTCGCGCCACGTCACGGTCGCGGGCGGGCAGGTGCGGCCGAGCCACGACCGCACCAGGCCACCGGTCTCGCCCACCCGCGCGGCCTCCTCCACATAGGACAGGGCGACCGGGTACGAGCGGCGCAGCGTGGCCAGCGCCGGTGCCGCCTGCCCGCCGGTCTGCCCGTACATCGCGCCGAGCAGCGCGACCTTGGCCCGGTCGCGGTCACCGGCGAACGCCTCGGCGGCCAGCGCGCCGTACATGTCGCCCGAGCCGGCCGCCCGGCACATCGCCTCGTCACCGGAGACCACGGCGAGCACCCGCGGCTCCAGCTGGCCGGCATCGGCGACCACCAGCCGCCAACCCGGGTCGGCGACCACCGCGCCGCGGACCACCTTGGGGATCTGCAGCGCCCCACCGCCCCGGGTTGCCCAGCGGCCGGACACCACGCCGCCCGGCACATACTCGGGGTGGAACCGGCCGCCGGTCACCCACTGGTGGCGCCACGCCCAGCCGTGCGCGGTCCAGACCCGGTACAGCTCCTTGTACTCCAGGAGCAGCGGTGCCGCCGGGTGGTCCACGCCGCGCAGCACGTAGGCCCGGGTGGAGGGCAGGGTGATGCCGGCCCGGGCGAACGCGCGCAGCACCTCGGCCGGGGAGTCGGGGTGGATGCGCTGCCCGCCGAACGCCTCGGCGATGCGCCGCGCCAGCTCGGCCAGCCGCCGGGGCGCGCCGCCGACCGGTGACGCCTCGCCGAGCAGGTCGGCGAGGATCGCGTCGTGGATGTCCACCCGCCACGGCAGGCCCTCGTGGCCCATCTCCGCCGCGACCAGCGCGCCCGCCGACTCCGCCGCCACCAGAAACCGGAAGCGCCGAGCTTCTGGCGTCGGCGGAACCGACGCGGGTCCGGAGCCTTGTCGGGTGCCGTCCTCCCTCGTCGCTCCGGTCGCTTCGCTCCCCGCGCTCATCAGTCCAGACGGCACCGGGCCCGGACCAGAACCCGCCGGCCGCCGACCGGAACCCAGCGAGGCGATGCGGGCCTGCTGGTGGCGGTACACCTCGATCAGAGCGGTGAGGGGGTCGAGCCCGGGGATGGCCGGCGGCGCCGGCGCGGCGTCGAACAGCGCGCCCTGCCCGTCGCCGGGCGCGCGGGCGGCCCGGGGCAGCGGATCGGGCGGGACGGGTGCACCGGTGAGCCGTGCCCATGCCGCCACCATCGACCGCGGCTCGCCCCAGCGGCCCTCGTGGCCGAGCAGCAACGCCTCGGTCAGCTCCAGGTCGTGGCAGCGCTCCACCCGGACCCCGGCGCGCAGCAGGCCCGGATAGATGTCCGCGGTCGCCGGCCACAGCCAGCGCGGCCGGTGTGCGGCCGCCAACCGGGACACGGCCGCGGCGACGTCGACCACCCGCTCGGGCGGGCCCAGCGGCGCACCCTCGTCGGTGAGCCGCTGCAACGGCCCACCAGGCACGACCGCGATCAGCACCCCGTCATTGTGGCTGACGGGTCCGACATTCCCCGGTCACTTCAGGGTGCCGGCGGTGAGGCCGGACTGGACCTGGCGCTGGAAGATGACATAGACGACGAGGATCGGCAGCATCGCGATGGTCATGCCCGCGAACAGGCCGGACCAGTCCGACTTGTACCCGCCGTTGATGGACAGGTTGATCAGGCCCTGGGTGAGCACCGACCGGTCCGCGTCAAAGCCGGACTGCGGGTTCATCAGCACCCTTGGCAGCAGGTACTGGTTCCACTGCCCGATCACGTTGAAGATGCCGACGCTGATCAGGCCGGGCCGGGCCATCGGCAGCATCACCTTGAAGAACAGCGTGGTGTGCGACGCCCCGTCCACCAGCGCCGCCTCCGCCACGCTCGTGGGCAGCGTCTTGAAGAACGAGTGCATGAAGAACACCGTGAACGGCAGCGAGTACGCGACGTACACCAGGATCAGCCCGTGGTAGGTGTTCAGCATCGGGATGCCGGCGTTGCCCAGGTTGTGCATGGTCAGGAACAGCGGCGTGAGAGCCAGGAACACGGGAAAGGTGAGCCCGGCCACGAAGAAGTAGTAGACCGCGCGGTTGCCCCGGAACTGGTACCGGGCCAGCACGTACGCGGCCATCGAGCCCAACAGCATCGTGAAGAAGACACCGAACCCGATCACGACGACGGTGTGCAGGAAATAGTCCCCGATGTGGCCCTTGGTCCACGCCCGGGAGAAGTTGTCCCAGTGCAGCGTCGTCGGCAGGCTGAACGGGCTGGACAGGATCTGCTTGTCGTCCTTGAAGGCGGACAGCACGGCCCACGCCAGGGGCAGCACCACGAGGGCCGCCCACAGCACCAGGAACGCCTGGGAGAAGACGTTGAGCGTCCCGCCGCCCTCGCGCCCGCCGGCCTGGCGTTGCCGGACCGGCTGGTCGGCCGCGGGCGCGGCGAAGGTGGGCACGCCGGCCGAGTGGGTTTCCATCGTCATGGTCAGGTCCTGCCTAGAATTCGACGGCGTCGCGCCGGGTGACCCGTAGCTGGATCACGGCGAGGATCAGCGAGAACACCGCCAGCGCGACGCCCATGGCACAGGCGTAGCCGTACTGGCCGTTCTGGAAGGCGGTGTGGAAGAAGTACGTCGACATCACCTGGCTGGCGTGGTTCGGCCCGCCCGGCCCCGGCGTCAGCGCGTACACCAGCGCGAAGCAGTCCAGCGCGATAAAGCCGAGGTATACCCAGGCGACCGACACGGTGTCCCACAGCAGCGGCAGGGTCACCCGGAAGAACTGCTTGCTCCGGGACGCGCCGTCCAGCAGGGCCGCCTCGAAGATGTCCCTCGGTATCGACTGCATGGCCGCGGAGAACAGCACCATGTAGAAGCCGAAGCCGCTCCACACCAGCACCCACAGCAGGCACCAGCGCACCCAGTGCTCGTCGTTGAACCACAGGATCGGGTTCTGCGCGGAGATGATGTGCAGCTTGATCAGGATCGCGTTGGCGAGGCCGGTGCCGTCGGTCTGGAAGATCGACTGGTACAGGATCACGATGATCGCGACCGACAGCACCTGCGGGAAGAACAGCACCACCTTGTAGACCGAGGAGCCCCGCACGCCCTGGACGCCGGCCCCGCCCCCGCGCCCGCCCACATTGAGCATGAACGCGAGGAACAGGGCCAGCACGATCGTGACAACCGGCAGGATCAGCAGGAAGAACGCGTTGTGCACGACGGCGCCGCGGAAGTTGTCGTCGCGCAGGAGCCGGCTGTAGTTGCCGAGCCCGATGAACTTCGGCGTGGTGTCCAGGCCGTTCCACTCGTCGAACGAGTAGAACACGTCCTGGATGTACGGCCACACCATGAAGAACGCGTACAGCGCGACCGGGATCGCCAGGAAACCCGCGATGAACCGGTACTGACCATGCCGCATGACCATCGACTCCGCTGTGTCAGGAGGAGCGCTTGTGCTTCGGGATGCTGCTGTCCTGCGCGGTCTTGTCGGCCGCCTTCTGCACCGCCGCGATCCACTTGTCGGAGGTGGTCTGGCCCTTCATGAGCAGGTCGATCTGGTTCTGGAACTCCTTGTACAGATCGTCGTACCAGTCCGTGAAGTGCCACTGGATGATGTTCGTACCGGCATTCTTGATCATCGCGCTCGCGGAGACCATCGAGGAGCTCTGCACGCCGGTACCAGCACCCTCGATGCAGGTCAGCGAGTTGGTCAGCTCGGAGAACTTGTCGGCCGCCTGCTTGGAGGCCATGATGCGCAGGAACTCCTTGCCGCCGGCCACGTTCTTGGCCGCCTTCGGCACCACGTACTGCCCGGCGGCGCTGGCGCGCGCCGCGCCGTAGGGCATCTTGTCACTGGAGGTGAGGCTGGGCACCGGGATGATCGTCAGCTTCACGGTCGCCGGAGTGGTCGCCTTCATCTCGTTGGACAGCCAGGTGCCGCAGGGCAGCAGGGCCGCCTTGCCGTCGATCAGCGCCTGCTGCGACTGGGTGTGCGTGAGACCCTGGGTGCCCGGGTACAGGTAGCCGCCCTTGGCGATCTCGGTGATGAAGTCGAGCGTGGTCTTGACCGACGGGTCCTTCCACGCGTTGGGCTCCAGGTTGTCGATGGCCACCGACACCTCGTTGCCGCCGACCTTCGCGATCCAGTCGCACAGCGGCCAGCCCATGTAGTACGGGAAGTGTCCCGCGTACGCGAACGGAGCGACGCCGGCCGCCTTGATCGTCTTGAACAGGGTGAGCATCTCCTGGCCGGTGGTCGGCGCCTTCCAGCCCTTCGCGTCCCACACGGTCGCGTCGTAGTAGAAGCCGAAGATCGTGTAGTTGTACGGCAGCATGACGAACTTGCCGTCGATCGTCCCCTGGTCGACGGTGCCGGGCAGGAACGTTTCCTTCACCTTCTTGCCGGCGATGTCCAGCGACGGCGCGTCCAACAGGTCCGTCAGATCCGTGAGCTGGCTGGACAGCTGACCGATCGCCATCATGTTCGCGCCGTCGTTGTCCAGCACGTCCGGCGGGTTGCCGGCGGCGAAGCGCGGCTGGTACTGGTCCTGGATCTTCTGCGTGGATACGTGCTGGACCTTCGCCTTCGCGAACGTCTTGTTGTACATCTGCTCGTCGAACTTCGCGTACGCGTCGCCGAACCCGCCGTTGAAGATGACGACTTCCAGCGGCGCGTCCTCCTTGACGCCGAACGGGTTCGTCGCGGACTTCGCGCCCCCGCTGCTGCTGCTCGAAGCGCCACCGCCGCTGGCACACGCCTCCAGCAGGCCCGCGGCGGGCACCGCGAGCAGTCCGGCGGCGGCACCCGCGCGCAGCAGGCGGCGGCGGCTCAGGTCGGCGGTACCGGGGGTTTCCTGGGTATCTGACATCTGACTCTCCTCGATTCGTGGTCAGGCTCTACGCGGAGAGGTGGATCGGGGGTACCTCGCCCGCCTTGAACGCACGGCCGGCCCCGACGACCGCCCGGCGCCGGGAATGGCGCGGGTGGCCGGCGCGGCCGGACCGGCCAGGCCGTCACCCGCGGGGCGACGGCGGCACTCCACCGTGGGCGGGGCCGCGATCCGGCCCGGCGCCGCCGGCGACATCTTTCCTGGGGGTACGGGACGGCTTCCTGGTTGTACGGGACGGCGGGACCTGCTTGCTGGGCCCTCGTGCAAGCGCCTGGTCATGACGCCTCCCGGGCTCCGCGGGCGCCCGCCGGTTCGGCGCCCCGGACGGCAACGCCGGGCACCGGGGCGTCGACGCTCCCACGCGCGACACCGGGCAACGGGGTGTCGGCGCTCCCACGCGCGACGCCGGGCACCGGGGCGTCGGCGCTCCCGCTCGCAGCGCCGGGCACCGGGGTGTCAGCGCTCCCGCTCGCGGCGCCGGGCACGGCGGGCTCCGGCGGCGACCAGTGGCCGCCCACCGCCCGCGCGGTGGCCTGGAAGGCGGCGTGCGAGCGGTCGTAGGTGCGCTGCGCGACCGCGATGTAGAGCAGGTCGAGCACCACGAGCTGGGGATGGCGGCCGGACAGCGCATCGGTGCGGAACGTGGTCGCCTGCATGGCGTGCAGCAGGACGATGTCGGCGACCTCGGCGAGGGGCGAGCGGGGGAAGCTGGTCAGCGCGACCGTGATGGCGCCGCTGCTGCCCGCCTCGGCCAGCATCTCGATGCTCTCGCGCGTCTGGCCGCTGTGCGAGACGCTGATCGCGACGTCGCCGGGGCGCAGCAGGGCGGCGCTCGCCAATCCATTGTGGACATCGGTCCAGGACCAGGCGGCGAGGCCGATGCGGTGCAGGCACAACTGCAGCTCCGCGCCGACCAGCGCGCTGCCGCCGATGCCGTAGATGTCCACTCTGGACGATGCGGCGACGGCGTCCGCGGCCCGTTCCACGGCGCCCAGGTCCAGCAGGGCGGCGGTCTCCGCGAGTGCGCGGGTGTCGGCCGCCATGATCTGGTGCAGTACCCGCTCCAGCGGGTCGCTGGGCTGGATCTCCCGACCGATGTCCACGGTCCAGCCGGCGGCCCGGGCGGCGCGGCCGGTCTCGCCGGCGATGCCGAGCCGCAGGTCGGCATAGCCCTCGAAGCCGAGCGCCCGGCAGAACCGGGTCACCGTGGCGGGCGAGGTGCCGCTGCGCTCGGCCAGCTCCACGATCGTGGCCCGGGCAGCGCCGGCCGGGTCGCTGAGCACCTGCTCGGCCACCCGCTGCAGCGCCCCGGTGAACTCGGGCAGCCGGGCCCGCACCCGGACCAGGACGCCGTCGGACGCGGGCAGCGCCGGCCGGGCGATGGCGATCGGCGCGGCATCGGACACGGTGACCACTCCCCCCGCGTCCGGTACCTGCTGCTCGGCCACTGTTGCGAACCCGGCTCTCACTCGAAAGGTTGTTTACTTCAGTGGTAAAATTTCTTACTACAGCCCCCTTGTTGTCAAGTATTTGGGCGAACTTTTCAAAGTTGTGACCTCCGACGATCCGCCAGGCGCGCCGCACCCCGGGCCCTGCCAAGATCGCCGCAACGGGGGTGGACGCGGGTCGAGGCGGCCGCGCTCCGCGCGGCCGCCTCGTCCTTGGGGAGGATTGTTCAGGTCTGGGTGGGGAAGCCCAGGGTCACGCCGCCGTGGGAGGGGTCGGGCCAGCGGCTGGTGACGACCTTCCCGCGGGTGAAGAAGTGCACGCCGTCGGGTCCGTGCGCGTGGCTGTCACCGAACAGCGATGCCTTCCAGCCGCCGAACGAGTAATAGGCCATAGGTACCGGTATCGGCACGTTGATGCCCACCATGCCCACCTCGACCTCGTTCTGGTAGCGGCGCGCGGCTCCCCCGTCGTTGGTGAACAGCGCCGTGCCGTTGCCGTACGGGCTCGCGTTGACCAGGTCCAGCGCCTCGTCGTACGACCCGGCGCGCACCACCGACAACACTGGCCCGAAGATCTCATCCGTGTGGATGGACATCCCCGGCCGTACGTGGTCGAACAGCGTCGGGCCCAGCCAGAACCCGGCCCGGTCGCCCGCCGGCTCGACCTGCCGGCCGTCGACCACCAGCGAGGCACCCGAGCGCACCCCGTCGTCCAGGTAGGAGGCCACCCGGTCCCGGTGCGCGCGGGTCACCAGCGGGCCCATGTCGCATCCGGTACGCCGGCCGTCGCCGGTCCGGATGGCGGCCATCCGCTCGGCGATCTTCGCGACCAGCCGGTCGGCGACCGGCTCCACCGCGACCACCACGGAGACCGCCATGCACCGCTCCCCCGCCGAGCCGAAGCCCGCCGACACGGCCGCGTCGGCGGCCAGGTCGAGGTCGGCGTCGGGCAGCACCACCATGTGGTTCTTCGCCCCGCCCAGCGCCTGTACCCGCTTGCCAGCCCGGGTGCCGCGCTCGTACACGTGCCGCGCGACCGGGGTCGAGCCGACGAACGACACGGCCTTGACGGACGGGTGGTCCAGCAGGGCGTCCACCGCCTCGGCGTCGCCGTGCACCACGTTGAACACGCCGTCGGGCAGTCCCGCCTCGGCGAACACCTCGGCCAGCAGGGTGGGTGCGGACGGGTCCTTCTCCGACGGCTTGAGCACGACCGCGTTGCCGCACGCGACCGCGATCGGCACGAACCACATCGGCACCATCACCGGGAAGTTGAACGGGGAGATCACCGCGACCACACCCAGCGGCTGGCGGATCGCGTACGAGTCGACCCCGGTCGACACGTTCTCCGAGAACCCGGCACGCAGCAGCGAGCCCAGGCCGCACGCGTACTCGATGACCTCCAGCCCGCGCTGCACCTCGCCCGCCGCGTCGGAGAGGACCTTGCCGTGCTCGGCCGTGATGGCGGCGGCCAGTTCCGCGCGCCGGGCATTGACGATCTCCCGTACCGCGAACAGCACGCCGGCCCGCCTGGCGATCGACGCGCCGCGCCAGTCCCGGGCCGCGACGGCCGCCGCCGCGACCACCGTGCCCACGTCGGCCGCGGAGGCCAGGTCGACCATCGCGCGCACCTGACCGGTGGCGGGATCGAAGACCTCACCCTGCCGTGCGGCACCCGATGCCCACGGCTTCCCGTCCACGAAGTGGGTCACCGTTCTCATGAGGACGCATCCACGGTCGCGATTGCGTTAAGAAGTATTTCCAAGCCCTCACGCGCCTCGTCGTCGGTCAGTGTCAGCGGCGGGCCCATCCGCACCGTGTTGCCGTACAGGCCGCCCTTGCCGACCAGCAGCCCACCGCGCCTGCATTCCTCGAACACCCGCACGGTGGCGTACCCGTTGGGGTTGGTGGTGCCCGGCTCGACGAACTCGATGGCCAGCATCAGGCCCTTGCCCCGCACGTCGCCCACGATCCGGTACCGGCCCAGCGCGCCGCGCAGCCCGTCGAGCAGCAGGCCGCCCACCCGGGCCGCGTTGCCCTGCAGGTCGTGCGCGAGCACGTAGTCGACGACCGCGTTGCCGCCGGCCGTGGACAGCGGGTTGCCGCCGAACGTGGAGAAGGAGATGCCGGCCACGGAGTTCATCACGTCGGCGCGGCCCACCACCCCGGCGAGCGCCAGCCCGTTGCCGATGCCCTTGGCGAAGGTGAGCAGGTCCGGGACGACCCCGTGCGCCTGGTACCCCCAGAAGTGCTCGCCGGTGCGGCCCCAACCGGTCTGCACCTCGTCGGAGATGAACAGCGCACCCTGCTCGTCGAGCACCTTCCGGTACGCGGCGAACAGCCCGTCCGGTGCGTGCACGAAGCCGCCCACGCCCTGTACCGGCTCGGCGATGAGCGCGGCGACGTCGCCCGCGGTGGTGGTCGCCAGCACCTCGCGCAGGTCGGCGACGGCCGCGTCGATGTGCTGCTCGTCGGGCAGCCCGGCGAGCAGGCCGCGCATCCGGTCGCCGGAGTGCAGGAAGCTCACGTTGAGCGGGTTGAGCGCCGAGCTGGACCAGGTGCGGTTGCCGGTGACGCCCATGGTCGCGTACGTGCGGCCGTGGTAGCTGTTGCGCACCGCGAGGATCTGGTTGCTGCGCCGGTAGTTGGTGGCCAGCAGCAGGGCCGCCTCGTTGGCCTCGCTGCCGGAATTGGTGAAGAACACGCGGGCGTCCGGGATGCCGGACAGCCGGGCGATCTTCTCGGCCAGCTCCACCTGGTTGCGGATCAGGTACAGCGTGGAGGTGTGCACGACCCCGGTGGCCAGCTGGCGGCGCAGCGCCTCCTGGATCTCCGGGATGTCGTAGCCGAGCATGTTGGTCAGCACGCCACCGAAGAAGTCGAGGTAGCTGCGGCCGGCGTCGTCGGTGACCCGCCGCCCGGAGCCGGAGACGATCTCGATCGGCTCGTCGTAGTACAGCGTCAGCCAGTCGGGCAGCACGGCCTTGTGTCGGGCCAGGAGGTCATCGGTGCGCTCGCTCATCTGTCGGACACTGCCACCCGGCACCCCCCCGCGACAAGAGACACTCTGCCGGCCGCCGGCGGCGCCACCTGACAGTCCGCCTCCCGCAGGGTGGGGAAGAGCTGGGTCATCGGGTCAGCTCCCAGAAGGCCACGGCCGCCGCCGCGGCGACGTTGAGCGAGTCGACCCCGTTGCGCATGGGGATGACCACCCGCCGGTCGCTGGCGGCCAGGGCCGCCGCGGACAGCCCCGGGCCTTCGGCGCCCAGCAGCAGCGCGGGCCGGCGGCGGTCCGCCGCGGGCAGCCGCTGGATCGGCAGCGCGTCCGCCGCCGGGGTCAGCGCGAGCAGGGTGAAGCCCGCCGCCCGCACCGTCGCGAGCGCGTCCGGCCAGGGCGCCAGGTGCGCATAGGGCACGGCGAAGACCTGTCCCATGCTCACCCGCACGCTGCGCCGGTAGAGCGGGTCGGCGCACGACGGGGACAGCAGCACACCCTGGACGCCCAGTGCCGCCGCGCCGCGGAAGACAGCCCCGATATTGGTATGCGTATTGACGTCCTCCAGCACCGCGAGCGTCCGGGCACCGGCGAGGATCGCCTCGGGCGGCGGCAGCTCCCGGCGGTGGAAGGAGGCGAGCATGCCCCGGTGCACGTGGAAGCCGGTCGTCGCGCGCAGCACCTCGGGGCTGGCGGCGTAGACGGGCGCCCCGCCGGTGTCCACGTCGGCGATCTGGTCGACCCGCTTCGCGTCCACCAGCATCGACCGCAGCCGGTATCCGGCCCGCAGCGCCCGGCGCAGCACCAGCTCACCCTCGGCGATGAACAGCCCGTGCGGCGGTTCCCAGCGGGTGCGCAGCTCGACGTCGGTCAGCGCCCGGTAGTCGGCCACCCGCTCGTCGTCGGGGTCGGTGATCGGGGTGGGCACGCCGTCATTGTGCCGCCCGGCGGGGTCGGCGCCGGCGCAGGTCCATCCGGCCCCGCCAGCGCCTCGGGTCCACCCGGCCCCGCCAGCGCAACGCGTGCGCCGCGCCGTCCCCGTGCGCCCGGGACGCGCCCCGCCGCTGCGTCGGGTCCAGCACCGAGCGGCACAGCCCGATTCCGGCGGCGAGCAACAGCAGCGCGCCCAGCCGGGGTGCCGCGTCGAGGACGGAGCCGCCGATGGCCAGCGGCGCGGCGGACAGGACGAGCAGGACACCGTCACCGGGTCCGAGCGCGCGGGAGTACAGCACCGCGAGGCCGAGCAGCAGCCAGCCGCCGGCCAGCAGCGCGGCTGCGGTCAGCGGGACGGGTCGCGGGTGGTGCGGCGCGAGCCCGGCGCCGGTGGCGACCAGCAGCACCGTCCCGCCCGCGGCGCCGGTACCGGCGCCCGCCAGCGCGAGCCACCCGCCCCTGCCGCCGGCGAGCAGTCCCGCCACGGACAGCAGGGCCAGCGGCCCCAGTACCGCGGCGACGGCGACCGGGGTGCCGGTGCGCCCGGCCAGCACCGCGATGGCGTACCCGGGCACGGACCAGATGGCGGCCCGGCCCAGCAGGCGCGGCAGCCGGGCCCGGCGCGGTACCGGCGGCTGCTGCCGGCGCACCTCGGCCACCACGTACAGCGGCACCGGCGGCGACCGGTGCGCGCTGCCGTTGACTCCCCGCGGGGCGCCCGCCAGCCGCGCGGTGCGGGCGCCTCCAGCCGCCTGTGCCATGGCCGTCCCCCGTCCCCGTCGCCGGGGACCCCCGTACCGCCGGCGCTGTACCCGATCGTGTCAGGCCGGGGCGTCAGCGGCCGGGCAATCGCCGAAGTCTGCTCAGGCCTGCTCCCGCCGCCGCTCCTCGCCCAGCAGCTCGCTCGCGGTCACCGAAGGCGCGCTGGGCAGGCCCCGCATCGCCTCCGCCTCGGTCTCCGCCGCCGCCTGCGCGGCCGCCGCGAGCGCCTCGTCGAGGGCCTCCTTGGAGACCTCGGGCTCCTCCGCCGCGCTCGGTACCTCGGCCGGGCCCTGGCCGGGCAGGATCCCGGTCAGCGCGCCGCCGATACCCTCCAGTGCCTTGGTCATCTCGGCCGGGATGATCCATACCTTGTTCGCCGAGCCGGCCGCGATCTGCGGCAGCGCCTGCAGGTACTGGTAGGCGAGCACCTTCGGGTCGGGATCGGCGGCGTGTACCGCGTTGAAGACCGTCTGGATCGCCTTGGCCTGCCCCTCGGCCTGCAGGATCCGGGCCTCCCGGTCGCCCTGCGCGCGCAGGATGGCGCCCTGCCGGTCACCGTCGGCCGTGAGGATCTGGGACTGCTTCACGCCCTCCGCGGTGAGGATGGCGGCCCGCCGGTCCCGCTCGGCCCGCATCTGCTTCTCCATCGAGTCGCGGATCGACGGCGGGGGCTCGATCGCCTTGATCTCCACCCGGGTCACCTTGATGCCCCACCGGCCGGTGGTCTCGTCCAGGACCCCGGACAGGTGCCGGTTGATCTCGTCGCGGCTGGTCAGCGCCTTCTCCAGGTCCATCGAGCCGATGACGTTGCGCAGCGTCGTCACGGTCAACTGCTCGATCGCCTGGAGGAAGTTGGCGATCTCGTAGGTGGCCCGGACCGGGTCGACGACCTTGAAGTACAGCACCGTGTCGATCGACACGACCAGGTTGTCGGAGGTGATGACCGGCTGCGGCGGGAAGCTCACCACCTGCTC
>JBBWZQ010000015.1:0-24215 GCA_039649115.1 Micromonosporaceae bacterium
TGCGACCCGGAGACGAGGAGGGAGTGCTGCCGTCGCGCGTGCATGCGGTGGTGCTCGTCTCGAAGATTCACAAGCCGACGTTGCGGGCCATCAACTTCGCCCGGGCGACCAGACCGTCGGTGCTCGAGGGCGTGACCGTCAACGTCGACACCGACGACACAAAGGCCCTGCAGGATGAGTGGGACGCCCGCGGCATCCCGGTGCCGCTCAAGATCCTCGAGTCGCCCTACCGCGAGGTGACCCGACCCATCGTCGACTACGTGCGCGGCATCCAGCGCCAGAGCCCGCGCGACATCGTCGCTGTCTACATCCCGGAGTACGTCGTCGGGCACTGGTGGGAGCAATTGCTGCACAACCAGAGCGCGCTGCGGCTGAAGACCCGGTTGCTGTTCGAGCCGGGCGTGATGGTGACCAGCGTGCCCTGGCAGCTCGCCTCCACCGCCACCAAGGACCTGGCCCGCCTGGACGCCGGCTTCACCCGGGTCACCGCGCGCGGCCCCCGGGCCGGCCGCGCCGAACCCGACGCCGCCCAGGACGAGCTGGCCCGCAAATGAACCCTCCCACCGGATCGCTCGTCGGCGAGCGGATGGCGCTGGACGTCGGGCCGGTCGCGCACGGCGGGCACTGGGTCGCGCGGGCCGCGGACGGCCGGGTGGTCTTCGTGCGGCACGCCCTGTCCGGGGAACGGGTCCTCGCCGAGGTCACCGAGGAACACCCCGGCTACCTGCGGGCCGACGCGCTGGAGCTGCTGTCCGGGCCGGCGGCCGAGCGCGTCGCGCCGCCGTGCCGCTTCGCGGGCTTCCCCGGGGAGCTTGCGGGTCCGCGCGGGGGGACCTGCGGCGGGTGTGACTTCCAGCACGTCGCGCCCGAACACCAGCGCGAGCTGAAGGCCGCCGTCGTGCGCGAGCAGCTCACCAGGCTCGCCCGACTGACTCCCGCCGAGGTCGAGGACCTGGGGGTACGGGTCGCGGAGTTGCCCGGCTCCGTGTCCGGCTGGCGGTCCCGCCTGCGGTACACAGTGGACGCCGCCGGAAGGGCCGGGCTGCACGCGTTCCGCTCGCACGAGGTGGTACCGGTGGACCGCTGCCTGATCGCCCACCCCGCGCTGCAGGCCCTGCCCGTCACCGCCGAGGAGTGGCCCGACGACGACGAGGTGGCCGTGATCGCCTCGTCCGGCGGCGACGTCACCGTCGTCGAGCCGGGCACGACAGTGCGGGAGCGCGCCGTCGGTCGCCTGTGGACGATCCCGGCCGGCGTCTTCTGGCAGGTGCACCCGGCCGCGCCGGACGCCTTCGCGGACGCCGTGCTCGACCTGCTCGACCCGCGCCCGACCGACCGTGCCTGGGACCTGTACGGCGGCGTCGGGCTGTTCGCCGCGGCCCTGTCCCCCCGGGTCGCCTCGGTCGTCCTGGTCGAGTCGGACGCCGGCGCGGCCCGCGCCGCCCGTTCCTGCCTCGCCGACCTGTCGAACGTCCACATCGTACGGTCGACAGTGGAGCGGTTCCGGTTCTCCGATGCGCCGGACATCGTGGTGCTGGACCCGCCCCGCTCGGGCGCCGGCTCCCGGGTGGTACGCGAGATCGCGGCCGCGGCGCCGCGCGCGATCGCCTACGTGGCCTGTGACCCGGCGGCCTTCGCCCGCGATCTGGCGACGCTGCGCTCCCTGGGCTGGCGGCTGTCCGCGCTGCGCTGCTTCGACGCCTTCCCCATGACCCACCACGTCGAGCTGATCGCCCTCCTGCAGCCGTCCTAGCCGGCCACTCGACCCACGGATGTCGGTGGCGGTGGGCAGGCGCGCCAGACCGTGATTGTGAATGGTTCGTGAGCATGTGCGCACGCCCGCTGCGATCTTGCGCGGCCCAGATAGAGTGAACGCTCATGAGCGCTCTTCCCGGTGCCGATGCCCAGGACTCCCTGCTCGCCCGCGTCGCGGGCCCGCAGGACCTCAAGCGACTCGACCCGGACGAGCTCGCCCTGCTGGCCACCGAGATCCGGGACTTCCTGGTCGCCAAGGTCTCGCGCACCGGTGGTCACCTCGGGCCCAACCTCGGCGTCGTCGAGGTCACCCTCGCGCTGCACCGGGTCTTCGACTCCCCGAAAGACCGCATCCTGTTCGATACCGGACACCAGGCATACGTCCACAAGATCGTGACCGGGCGGCAGGACGGGTTCGACCTGCTCCGGCAGCAGGGTGGCCTGTCCGGATACCCCAACCGGGCGGAGTCCGAGCACGACCTGATCGAAAACTCGCACGCATCCACCGCCCTGTCCTACGCCGACGGGATGGCCAAGGCGTTCGCGCTGCGGGGTGAGCGCCGTCACGTGGTCGCGGTCGTCGGGGACGGCGCGCTGACCGGCGGGATGTGCTGGGAGGCGCTGAACAACATCGCCGGTGCCCGCAAGCCGCTGGTGATCGTGGTCAACGACAACGGGCGCTCGTACGCGCCGACCATCGGCGGGCTGGCCGACCACCTCGCCACGCTGCGGCTCAACCCGGGGTACGAGAAGGTGCTCGACCTGGTGAAGGACGCGCTCGGGCACACCCCGCTGGTGGGGGCCCCGCTCTACGAGGCGCTGCACGCGGTCAAGAAGGGCATCAAGGACGCGGTCGCGCCGCAGGCGATGTTCGAGGACCTGGGCATCAAGTACGTGGGGCCGGTCGACGGGCACGACATCGCGGCCATGGAGTCGGCGCTGCGCAAGGCCAAGCGGTACGGCGCACCGGTGATCGTGCACGCGGTCACCCGCAAGGGGTACGGGTACCGGCCGGCCGAGGACGACGAGGCGGACTGCCTGCACGGCCCGGGCGCGTTCGACCCGGCCACCGGCAAGCTCACCGCGCCGCCCAGCGTGAAGTGGACCAGCGTGTTCGCCGACGAGCTGGTACGGGTGGCGGACGAGCGCACCGACGTCGTCGGCATCACCGCCGCCATGGCCGAGCCGACCGGCATCGCCCGCCTCGCCGCCAAGTACCCGGACCGCGCGTTCGACGTGGGCATCGCCGAGCAGCACGCGGTCACCTCGGCGGCCGGCCTCGCCCTGGGCGGGCTGCACCCGGTCGTCGCCGTGTACGCGACGTTCCTCAACCGCGCCTTCGACCAGGTGCTGCTCGACGTGGCCATGCACCGGCTGCCGGTGACTTTCGTGCTGGACCGGGCCGGGATCACCGGTCCGGACGGGCCGAGCCACTACGGCATCTGGGACCTGTCGGTCTTCGGGGTGGTACCCGGGCTGCGGGTGGCGGCGCCGCGCGACGCGAGCACGCTGCGCGAGGAGTTCCGGGAGGCGGTCGGGATCGAGGACGGGCCGACCATCGTCCGGTTCCCGACCGGCTCGGTGCCGGCCGACCTGCCCGCGGTGGACCGCCGCGGCCCGGTGGACATCCTCGCCCAGGACGCCCGGCCGGACCTGCTGCTGGTCTCGGTGGGCGCGATGGCGCACGTGGCGGTGGAGGCGGCCGGCCGCATCGCCGAGCAGGGGTACGGGGTGACCGTGGTCGACCCGCGCTGGGTCCGGCCGGTACCGGTGGAGCTGGTGGCCCTGGCGCGCGAGCACCGGCTCGTGGTGACGGTGGAGGACGGCATCCGTACGGGCGGGGTCGGCACGGCGGTGGCGCAGGCGCTGCGCGACGCGGGCGTGCACACCCCCGTACGCGAGCTGGGCGTGGCGCCCGGGTGGCACCCGCACGGCAGCCGCGCCGAGGTGCTCGCCGCGGTCGGGCTGACCGCGCAGGGCGTGGCGCGCGCCGCGATCGAGGCGGCCACCGCGATTACCGAGGACGCACAGCCCCAACTTCAGTAGCGCCGGGGAGCCGGACCACGGGCACACTGGTGACGTGGCATCCCCGGCGGTCATCGAGCTGGGCCCCGCGGACTTCGAACCGGTCGAGTGGGTACGGCCCGCGCCGCCCGCGTGGTGGCGGGGCGGCTGGGCGCTGGTCGGGTACGCCGCGCTCGTCCTGCTGCTCCTCGGGCCGCCCGCACCCGCGGCGCCCGGCCTGCTGGTACCCGTCGTGGCGATCCCGGCCGGCGGGGCGATCGCCTACGAGCTGAGCAGCAACACGCTCTACGCCGCGTGGTTCGCCTACCAGGCGCCGCACGCCGGTGCGTCCCGGCCGGAGCCGAGCCGGGCCACGCTGGACGCGTACCGGCTCGCCGACGGGCGGCTGCGCTGGCGGGTCCTGCTGCCGGTGAACCTGGGCAGCCTGCTGATCCGCTCGGCGGGTCCGGACACGGTGGTGGTCAGCAGCCTGGACCTCGGCGCGACCGGCGACCGCACGGTGGCCTACGACGCCGACTCGGGGCGGCTGCTGTGGGACAGCCGGCTGCCGCTGCTGCCGACCGCGCCGGCGGGGGAGACCGTGGCGCTCGCCGCGTACGTGGACCCGTCCGGCGCGCCGCTCGGCTCGCCGTACGTGCGGACGCCCGGCGCCGGCGCGCCGCCCGCGATGCTGCTGCAGGCGCTGCACGTGCGCAGCGGCCTGGTCGCCTGGACGCTGCGGATCGACGAGGGTTACTACACCGCACTGCCCGCCGTGGCCGCGTTGCCCGGCGCGACCGGGGACCCGTACGCCGTCGCGGTCGGCAGTGGCGGCGAGGCCAGGTCGGTCGACCTGGCCACCGGCGCGGTCGCCGGCCGGGGCCACGTGCGGATCGGGCCGACCCGCACGGTCCGCGGTGACCAGGACGGTCCGGAGCTGGTGGTGAGTGGGCGCTGGCTGCTCATCGGGTACCAGGGCGCGGACGGCCCGACGCTGGCCAGCTACCGCGCGGACACGCTCGCCCCGGCGTGGACCGGCCGGGTGCCCTCGCTGAACCTGGTCGCGGTGCCGTGCGGGGAGCTGACCTGCCTGACCGACCAGTACGGCACCCGCGCCGTGAACCTCGCCACCGGCCGGGTCGGCTGGAGCGGCACGGCCTGGCAGCCGCTGGGGATGCTGGGCAGCTGGGTCTACGCGGCGCCGCAGGGCAGCGGCCAGACCGTCCCGGCCAGCCTGCTCGCCCCCGGCTCCGGCGCACCCGTGCTCAGCCTGGCCGGCTGGGCGGTGATCCAGGGGCCGGCCGCCGGACCGTACCTGGTGCAGACCGCCGGGACGGTCACCCTGCCGGGCGGCGCGTGGCTGGGCGTGCTGCGCGCCACCACGTCCGGGGTGCCCAGGGTGGAGCCGGTCGCCCCGCTCGTCGACCGGTCCATCGACGGCTGCACGGCGGTACCGCGGTTCGTGGTGTGCGGTACGGACACGAAGCAGCTGTGGATCTGGCGGTACCGCGGGTGATCCCGGTCATCGACCTCGCCGAGGACTGGACCGTGCCGGACGAACCCGAGCGGGCCCGGCCGCCCTCGCCCCGGCTCGCGCTGGTGCTGCTGAGCGTGCTGCTGCTGGCCGCGCTGGGCGGTGCCGCGGTGCCCCGGTACGGGCTGGTGAGCCTGTTCGCGGTGCCGATCGACGTGGGCAGCGCGCACGCCCTGTACGGGGACACCCTCTACGTCTCCCGGAGCGACGACGTGCGCGCCTACCGGCTGCCCGCCGGTACCCTCGAATGGTCCGCGGCCACCGCCCACCCGGTCGGCGCCCTCATCGCGGTGGCCGCCGCCGGTGTGGTCCTGGCCCAGTACGAGAGCGGTGACCCGACCGGGGTGCTCGCCTTCGACGCGCGCTCGGGGCGGGTGTTGTGGCGCGACGAGCGCGGCCGGCTGCTCGGCGCGCTGCCCGGCCCGAGCCGGGCCCTGCTGCTGCACCTCGACGAGGTGCGCGCGGTCGACGTGCCCACCGGGCGCACCATCTGGGAGCGGCCCCGCGGGCTCGGCGTGGGCTGGGCCATGCCGGACATGGACCCGCTGCAGAACGCGCCGCCGCGGCTGGCCTTCGACGGGGGCGACGGGGTCACCGAGGTGGTGGACGCGTCGAGCGGCGCGGTGGTGGCGCGCTCCCGGCTGGAGTCGCTGTGGCCGGCGGGCGTGGGCGTCAACGGGACCGGGTCGGTGAGCGCGACCACGGGCGGCTTCCTGCTCGCCGCCCGCAGTGTCGTGGGTGGCCAGCTGTTCGTCGCCCGGCAGCGCAGCGCGTCGACGGTGCTCGACGCGTACGACCTGGGCACGCTGGCACACCAGTGGCGCATCACCCTGAGCCCGGCGGCGTTCTTCGTCACCGGGTGCGGCGAGGTGCTGTGCGTCGACGGGTTCAGCTCGATGACCGGCGTCGACCCGCGGTCGGGCGCCGTGCTGTGGTACACCCGGCAGTGGCGCGAGGCGCGGCCGTTGCCGGGCGGCCGGCTGCTGGTGTCCAGCTCCGTCGCGGACGCGCCGGTCTCGATCGTCGACTCCGCCACCCTGCGCCCGGTGCTGCGGCTGGCGGGCTGGTTCCCGCTGCCCGGCTCGGCGCCGGGGAGCTGGCTGGTCGGCCGGGACACGCAGGGACTGCGTACCTGGTTCGCGGCGCTGGCGCCGGACGGGCACCGGGTACGGCCGCTGGGTTGGGTGCGCGGCGTGCAGATCAGCCAGTGCGAGTACCGCGACGCGTACCTGGCCTGCCCGACGGTGCACAACGAGCTCCAGGTGTGGCAGTACCGCTGACCGGCCGATCAGCCGACCGGGACGTGCGTGGCCCGGCTAGTTTGGCTGGCATGCGGGTGCTGGTGATTGAGGACGAGCGCAACCTCGCCGACGCGATCGTCCGGGGACTGCGCCGGGAGGGCATGGCGGTGGACGTCGCCTACGACGGCACGACCGGTCACGAGGCGGCCCTGGTGACCCGGTACGACGTGGTCGTGCTCGACCGCGACCTGCCCGGGGTGCACGGCGACGACATCTGCGCCGACCTGGTCGCCTCCGGCGCGCTGACCCGGGTGCTGATGCTGACCGCCAGCGGCACCGTCGCCGACCGGGTCGAGGGCCTGGGCCTCGGCGCCGACGACTACCTGCCCAAGCCGTTCGCGTTCGACGAACTGGTGGCCCGGGTGCGGGCGCTGGGCCGCCGGGCCACCCCGGCCGCGCCGCCGGTGCTCACCGTCGCCGATCTGGTACTCGACCAGGCCCGCCGGGCGGTCAGCCGGGCGGGCCGCACGCTGGACCTGACCCGCAAGGAGTTCGGCATCCTGGAGGAGCTGGTCAAGGCGAAGGGCGGGGTGGTGTCCAGCGAGGAGCTGCTGGAACGGGTCTGGGACGCCAACGCCGATCCGTTCACCACGACGGTGCGGGTGACCGTGATGACCTTACGCAAGAAGCTGGGCGACCCCCCGCTCATCGAGACCGTGGTCGGTTCGGGGTACCGGGTGGCGGCGCCGGGGGAGCCGACGTGACGATCTACAACGCCCGCAAGGAGCGCGGCAAGCTGCGGCCGACGCTGCGGTTGCGGCTGACTCTGCTCAACGGGGTACTGCTGGTGGGCGCCGCGGTGCTGCTGGTGCTGCTGGCGTGGCTGCTGGTGCGGCAGGCGCTGCAGCCCGTGGACGACCTGCGCGCCGGTACCCACGTGGTGCTGGCCGACGGGAGCACGGTGGACGCCGGCGCCTGGCTGCGCCAGATGCTGAGCGACGCGGAGCAGCAGCTGCTCGTCAAGGGCCTGGCCGCGGTACTGGCGATCAGCGTGGTCGGGGTGGGCGGCGCGTACCTGGTCGCGGGCCGGTCGCTGCGCCCGCTGCACCAGGTCACCGCGACCGCGCAGCGGCTGTCCGGCGAGACCCTCGACCAGCGCATCCGGTACGCGGGCGCGGACGACGAGGTCGCCGAGCTGGCGGCCACCTTCGACGCGATGCTGGAGCGCCTCGGGGAGGCGTTCGAGACGCAGAAGCGCTTCGTCGCCAACGCCTCGCACGAGCTGCGTACCCCGCTCGCGGTGATGCGCACCGAGATCGACGTGACGCTGACCGACCCGGAGGCCGACGTGGCCGAGTACCGGCGCATGGCCACCGTGGTGCGCGACGCCTCCGAGCGGGCCAACGCGCTGGTCGAGGCGCTGCTGGTGCTGGCGAGATCGGAGGCCCAGGCCGGCCGCCGGCTGGTCCGGAAGGTACCGGCCGACCTGTCCGCCGGGGTGGCCTCGGCGCTGTCCTCGGTGCGGCAGGAGGCGGGGCGGCTCAGCCTCGCGGTGGAGACCCACCTGCAGCCGGCGCCGGTGGTGGGCGACCCGAGCCTGCTGGACCGGCTGGCCGGCAACCTCATCGAGAACGCGGTCCGCTACAACACGCTGGGGGGCCGGCTCTGGGTGCGTACCGGCGGCGACGCGACGCACGCCACGCTGGTGGTCGGCAACACCGGCTTCGAGGTGGACGCGCCGGACGTACCCGGGCTGTTCGAGCCGTTCCGGCGCGGCGGGCGGGAGCGCACCAGCGCGCGGGGGTCGGGGCTCGGGCTGTCGATCGTGCGGGCGGTGTGCGAGGCGCACGGCGGTACCGTCTCGGCGGTGGCGCTGCCGGGCGGCGGCCTGGAGGTCACGGTCACCCTCCCCGCCGCCGCCACGACACCGGTCGCCGCGGGCTCCGCCGCGGTACCCGCCCGTTAAGGAAGGCTGGCCACCCCCGCCGGCAGGAAGCGCCGGCCGGTCACCCGCTGCGACACGCCGGAGCGGTCCAGGTACGGGGTGATGCCGCCGAGGTGGAACGGCCAGCCGGCGCCCAGGATCATGCACAGGTCGATGTCCTGCGGTTCGGCCACCACGCCCGCGTCGAGCATCAGCCGGATCTCCTGCGCGAGCGCCGACAGCGCCCGGTCCCGTACCTGCTCCGCGGTCAGCGCGGCGGCGCCGGTCACCAGGCGCGCCGCCACGTCCGGGTCGATGTTCCCGTCCCGGTCGGTCAGCGGCTTGCCGGCCGCCACGATGCGGCCCAGGTTCCCGCTGACCGCGAACCGGTCCGGGAACGCCGCGTGCAGGGTCTCGCCCACGTGCAGCGCCACCGCCGGCCCGACCATCGTCAGCAGCGGCAGCGGCCGCATCGGCAGGCCCAGCGGGTCCAGCGCCTCGTTCGCGACCGCCAGCGGGGTACCCGCGTCGACCGCCGCGAACGTCTCGCCGAGGAACCGGGTGAGCAGCCGGTTGACCACGAACGAGGGCGCGTCCTTCACCAGTACACAGGACTTCTTGAGCTCGCGGCCCACGGCGAAGGCGGTCGCCAGCGTGGCGTCGTCGGTCTTGGCCGCCCGCACGATCTCCACCAGCGGCATGACGGAGACCGGGTTGAAGAAGTGGAAGCCGACCACCCGCTCGGGGTGCTCCAGGTCCTCGGCCATGGCGGTGACCGGCAGCGACGAGGTGTTGGTGGCCAGCACGCACTCCGGCGTGACGATCTTCTCGACCTCGGCCCAGACCTGCCTCTTGACGCCGAGGTCCTCGAAGACCGCCTCGATGACGAGTTCGGCGTCGGCGAAGGCCCCCTTGTCGACGCTGCCGCAGACCAGGCCCTTGAGCTTGGCCGCCTTGCCCGCGTCCAGCCGGCCCTTGCCGGCCAGCTTGTCGATCTCGCCGTGCACGTACCCGACGCCCTTGTCCACGCGCGCCTGGTCGAGGTCGGTCAGCACGACCGGCACCTCCAGCCGGCGCGCGAACAGCAGCGCGATCTGGCCCGCCATCAGGCCGGCGCCCACCAGGCCCACCTTGGTCACGTCGCGGGCCAGGCCCGGGCCGGGCGCGCCCGCCGGCCGCTTCGCCCGCCGCTGCACCAGGTCGAAGGCGTACAGGCCGGCACGCAGCTCGTCACCCATCACGAGGTCGGCCAGCGCCTCGTCCTCCGCGGCGGTACCCGTCTCGAAGTCCGCCGTCCTGGCCAGCTTGAGCAGCTTCAGCGCCCGGTACGGCGCCGGCGGCGCGCCGTGCAGCCGCTCGTCGAGCTGCTGCTTCGCGAAGCCGAGCACGGCGTCCCACATCTGGCTGCGGTCCACCTCCGGCCGGCTGACCGGGGTCTGTCCACTCACGACACCCGCGGCCCACTCCAGCGAGTACTCCAGGAAGTCGGCCGGCTCGAACAGCACGTCCGCCATGCCCAGTTCCATCACGTCGGCCGGGCGCAGCATCTTGTTCAACTGCAACGGATTCTGGATGATCACCTGGGCCGCGCCGATGACGCCGATCAGGTTGGGCAGCAGCTGGGTACCGCCCCAGCCGGGTACCAGCCCGAGCGACACCTCGGGCAGCGCGACCGCGTTCGCGCCGCTGGACAGCGTGCGGTAGTGGCAGTGCAGGGCCAGTTCCAGCCCGCCTCCCATGGCCGCGCCGTTGACGAAGGCGAACGTCGGGATCTCGCTGTCCTTCAGGCGCTTGAAGACCCGGTGGCCGTACCGGCCGACCTCCAGCGCCTGCTCCCGGCTGGCGATCAGCGGCATGCCGGTCACGTCGGCGCCAACCGAGAAGATGTACGGCTTCCCGGTGACCGCGATGAACGCCGGATCCTGTGCCAGTGCCGCGGTGATGGCGGCGTCCAGGCTGTCCAGCCCGCCGATGCCGAACGTGTTGGGCTTCTTGTGGTCGAACCCGTTGTCCAGGGTGATGAGCGCGGCCGGCCTGGCCAGCCCCGGTACGTTGACGCTGCGCAGCAGCGCCCTCGTCACAACCTCACTCATCGCGACCCCTCCCACTGTGGGTTCTCCCAGACGACCGTGCCGCCCATGCCGATGCCGATGCACATGGCCGTCAGCCCGTACCGGACCTCCGGGTGCTCGGCGAACTGGCGCGCCAGCTGGGTCATCAGCCGCACGCCGGAGCTTGCCAGCGGGTGCCCGACGGCGATCGCGCCACCCCACGGGTTGACCCGCTCGTCGTCCTCCGCGATGCCGAAGTGGTCGAGGAACGCCAGCACCTGCACGGCGAACGCCTCGTTCAGCTCGAACAGGCCGATGTCCGCAATGGACAGTCCGGCCTTGCGCAGTGCCTTCTCCGTCGAGGGGATCGGCCCGTACCCCATCACCTCGGGCGCTACGCCCACGAACCCGTACGAGACCAGCCGCATCGAGACCGGCAGTCCCAGCTCGACCGCGACGTCCTCGGCGGCGAGCAGGCAGGCGGTCGCGCCGTCGTTCAGCCCGGCCGCGTTGCCGGCGGTGACCTTCCCATGTGGACGGAACGGCGTCTTCAACGTGGCGAGCTTCGCCAGGCTGGTGTCCCGCGGCGCCTCGTCCACGGCGGCGAGGCCCCAGCCGGCCTCCGGATCGCGGGTCGCGATCGGTACCAGGTCGGGCTGCAGCTTGCCGTTGGCGTACGCCTTGGCGGTCTTCTGCTGGGAGGCCAGGCCGAACCGGTCGGCGCGCTCCTTGGTGATGCCGGGCAGCCGGTCGTGCAGGTTCTCCGCGGTCGCGCCCATCACCAGCGCCGAGGGGTCCACCAGCTTCTCGGCCAGGATGCGCGGGTTGGGGTCCACGCCCTCGCCCATCGGGTGGCGGCCCATGTGCTCGACGCCACCGGCGATCGCGACGTCGTAGGCGCCGATCGCGATGCCGCCGGCGACCGTGGTCACCGCGGTCATCGCGCCGGCGCACATCCGGTCGATCGCGTATCCGGGTACCGACTCGGGCAGGCCGGCGAGCAGGGCGGCGGTGCGCCCGATGGTGAGGCCCTGGTCGCCGATCTGCGTGGTGGCGGCGATGGCGACCTCGTCGACCCGCTCGGGTGGCAGGTTGGGGTTGCGGCGCAGCAGCTCACGGATGCAGCGGATGACGAGATCGTCGGCGCGGGTGTTCGCGTACATGCCGCCGGCCTTGCCGAACGGGGTACGCACGCCGTCGACGAAGACGACGTCGCGGACGGTACGGGGCACGGGAGCCTCCTGGGTGACTGGGTTCCTCCCCGGATGCTACCCGCCAGTAACCTCTCCCGGAGTGTGGGTCGCGCCACCCTCCGCGGGAAGGGCGGCGGTCAGGCCGGGGGCGGTCAGGTCGACCTGCCAGGCGCGCGCGCCGTAGCCGGAGAGGACGGTGCGGACCGCCGCCTCGTCGGGCGGGTCCGGCGGCTCCCAGGCCAGCCGGCGCACCGTGTCCGGGGACAGCAGGTTCTCCGGCGGCAGCCGGTACTGCTGGGCCAGCCCGTTGACCAGCTCCCGGCAGCGCGCCAGCCGGGCCGCCGCCACCGGGTCGCGCTCGGCCCAGCGGTGCGGCGGCGGGGGGCCCTCGGTCGGCGGCGTGGTCGGCAGCGCCTCGGCCGGCAACTCGCGCGCCTCGTCCAGCGCGTTGAGCCAGATCCGGGCCAGCCGGCGCACCGAGCGCCCGCCGAACCCGGTCAGCAGCAGCAGCTCCCGTTCGTCCTTCGGATCGGCGTCGGCGGCGGCGACGATCGCGGCATCCGGCAGTACCCGCCCGGGCGCGGTGTCCCGCCGCCCGGCGATCTCGTCCCGCGCGTACCACAGCGCCCGTACCCGGGCCAGCGAGCGCGGCCCCCGGATGCGGTGGATGCCCGAGGTGCGCCGCCACGGATCCGGCCGGGGCCGGGGTGGCGTCGCGCCGTGCTCGACCAGCGCGGCGAACTCCTGCGCGGCCCACTCCGTCTTGCCCTGCCGGACCAGTTCGGCGTCGAGCAGGTCGCGCAGCTCGACGAGCAGTTCGACGTCCAGCGCGGCGTAGGTGAGCCAGGATGACGGCAGCGGCCGGGTGGACCAGTCCGAGGCCGAGTGGTGTTTCTCCAGCGTGTACCCCAGCAGTTGCTCGACCAGCGCGGCCAGCCCCACCCGCTCGAAGCCCAGCAGCCGGGCGGCGAGCTCGGTGTCGAACAGCCGGCGCGGGCGCATCCCGACCTCGGCCAGGCAGGGCAGGTCCTGGCTGGCCGCGTGCAGCACCCACTCGACGTCGATGATCGCCTCGGCCAGCGGCGCCAGGCTGTCGAACGGCAGCGGGTCCAGCAGCGCGGTACCGGCGCCGGCGCGGCGCAGCTGCACCAGGTAGGCCCGGTGCGTGTACCGGTACCCGGAGGCGCGCTCGGCGTCGACGGCCACCGGGCCGGTACCGCTGGCGAGGCGGGCCGCCACCCGGGCCAGCTCGGCCGGCTCGGTCACCGGGTCGGGGGTGCCCTCGCGGGGCTGGGTGAGCAGCACAGGTGACGCGGCAGTCTCGGTGGCCGGCTCCTTGTCCAAGGGGTGCGCTGGGTCAATCACCTCCCCAACTTACGGGGCGCATACAGCAGGCGTGGTGCAAGGTCGTCATCGGCACGCCGGAACCGGTGCGCGGAGGCGGCCGGGCGGCCATGGCGAGGGGTGGAACGCCCCCGCTACCGTGGGCCCTACGTCAGAGGGAGGGGCGGCCATCGATGACGGCTGGATTCGACCGGCCCGAGCCCGCGGGCGGCTACGGGGTGGGTCCGATGGCACCGCGGCAGGAGGCACCCGTCCCGGCATACCCGGCATACCCGGCCACTGGCGCGCCGTCCTACCCGACATCCGGATACCCCCCGATGGTCACGGCCTGGCCACCGCCCCCGCCGCCGGCCGCGGTGCGCCGGCGGTCGCCGGTGCTGCCGCTGATCCTCATCGCCGTGCTGGTCGCCGTCGCCGGCGTCCAGGCCTATTTCCTGGTTGCGCTCAATGACCGGTTGGCCACGGCCAACCGGGAGCGGGCCGCCGACAACGCCGCCGGCGCCAGGCAGAGGGACGCCCTGGGCGGGCGGGTCAGGGCGCTGGAGCAGCGGGCGGCGGCGTCGCTGGACTCCGCGGCCGTGGCGTCCGCGGTGCTGCCCAGCGTGTTCCGCGTGGACGCCGGCAATTTCTCCGGTACCGCGTTCGCGATCGGCAAGACCGGCGCGGGCGGCACCGACCTGCTGACCAATTACCACGTGGTCGCCGACCTCTACCGGACGGGTGGCCGCGGCGTCTCGCTGCGCCACGACAGCCAGCGCTTCCCCGCCCGGATCACCCGGGTCGACCAGGGGCAGGACCTCGCCGTGCTGCACGCGACCGCGAACTTCCCCCGGCTGGCAGCCGCCGGCAAGCAGGTGGCCAGCGGTCTGCCGATCATCGTGGTGGGTGCGCCGCTCGGCCTCGCCCAGTCGGTGACCAGCGGGATCGTCAGCGCCGTGCGCAGCGATGTCCCGGGTGAGGGTGGCCGGACGTTCATCCAGTTCAGCGCGCCGATCAACCCGGGGAACTCGGGCGGACCAGTGGTCGACGCGCAGAAGCAGGTGGTGGGGATCGCCTCCGCCAAGGCGAACAACGCCGAGGGCATCGGTCTCGCCATCCCGATCCGCATCGCCTGCGACTCGTTCACCCTCTGCTGACTCCACCACCCGCTGTCTCATGTGGAGGAACAATGTCCTACCCCGGTAACCCCCAACCCGAGCCGCCGCAGTCCCCGTACCCGCCCGCCGGCCTCCCGTACGAGCCAGGGCCGTCCTACCAGCCGGGCGCGGCGCCGCTGCCGCCGTACGGCCCGAGCCCGATGTCCGGGCCGCCGCTGTCCGGGCCGCCGCTGTCCGGTGCGCCGTACTCCGGCCCGCCCGTCTCCGGCATGCCCGGCTACGGGTACCCCACGACCGGGATACCGGCGCCGCCCAGGCGCAGCCCGGCCGTGCCGATCCTGGCCGCCCTCACCGCCGTCTTCTTCCTCGTCGCGGTCGTGTTCACCACGCTGTACATCACGAAGAGCGGCTCCTACAGCAAGCAGGTCTCCCTGGTCAGCCAGCGGAACAAGACCATTTCCGCGGACCTGACCCAGATCAACGACCTCAAGCAGCAACTGCAGTCCACCAAGGACCAGCTCAACGACGCGCAGCAGCGGCAGTCGGGCACCCAGAACCAGCTCGACGAGATGACCAAGGAGAAGCAGGTCATCTCCAACTGCCTCAACCTGTACTCGAAGGTGGTCGACGCCCTGCTGAAGAACGACAGGACCACGTTCAACGCCAACTTCAACACGATGAAGACGGCCTGCGACGAGGCGGCGAAGTACGTGAACTAGCGGGACAGCGCCGTGATGCCGGGCGGCGGGAGGCCGGCGGTCGAGGCCAGCAGCGCGAGCCAGGCGGAGAGGTGGATCCCGAGGTCGGGGTCGAGCGGCGTCCAGGACGCGCGCAGTTCCAGGTCGGCCGAGCCGGCCGGGCCGGCGAGGTCGCCGAAGCGCGTCGAGGTGGTCTGCGTGACGGTACCGCCGATCGCGGTGTAGGACGCGCCGTACGCCTCCAGCGCGTCGGTCAGCCAGCTCCAGCACACCGCCGCCAGCAGCGGATCGTTGACCAGCTCCGCCTCCAGCTCGGCGGTCACGTAGCTGACGAGCCGCATCGTGCCGTCCCACGACTCGTGCCCGGCCGGGTCGTAGAGCAGCACGAGGCGACCGGTGGCGACCTCCTCGCCGTGCCGGCTGACGGTGCCACCCAGCGCGTGCGCGAACGGCGCGAGCCGCTGCGGCGCCGGCAGTTCCTCCAGGACGATCTCGGGCCGGGCGGTCACCGCCAGCAGTCCGTCCACGGCGCGCGCGAACAAGTCCGGAAGAACGGTCGAGGGCGCCATGCTCGCAGCCTATTGCGGCGTGGCGGGCAGATCCCCCCGCGGCGCGCCGGCACGGTCCAACGGAGCGTCCAGACGGGGGCCCGAATCGTGCGATGATAGCGCCGATGACCGCCAGCGATACGCCTGAAGCCGTCTTTGTCCGGGCTTGCCGGGCAGAGCCCGTTCCGTACACTCCCGTCTGGTTCATGCGCCAGGCCGGGCGGTCCCTGCCCGAGTACCGGCAGGCGCGCGAGGGCGTACCGATGCTGGCCGCGTGCCGCCGCCCGGAACTGGTCTGCGAGCTGACGCTCCAGCCGGTACGCCGGCACGTGGTGGACGCGGCGATCCTGTTCAGCGACATCGTGGTGCCGCTCGTCGCCACCGGGGTCGACCTGGAGATCGTGCCCGGCGTGGGCCCGGTGGTCGCCGAGCCGATACGCGACCAGGCCGGCCTCGACAAGCTCCGGCCGCTGGACGCCTCGGACGTCGGCTTCGTCGCGGAGGCGATCCGGCTGGTCGTCGCGGAGCTGGCCGGTACGCCGCTGATCGGCTTTGCCGGCGCGCCGTTCACGCTCGCCAGCTACCTCGTCGAGGGCGGACCGTCCCGGCACCACGAGCGCACCAAGGCGCTGATGTACCGGGCACCCGACCTGTGGCACGGGCTGTGCGCGCGGCTCGCCGAGATCACCCTGGAGTTCCTGCGGGTACAGGTGGCGGCGGGGGTGTCCGCGGTCCAGCTGTTCGACTCGTGGGCCGGCGCGCTGTCCGAGCAGGACTACCGGCGCTTCGTCATGCCGCACTCCGCCTACGTGCTGCGCGGCCTGTCCGATGCCGGGGTGCCGCGCATCCACTTCGGCGTCGGTACCCACCTGTTGCTGGGCGCGATGGCCGAAGCGGGCGCCGACGTGGTGGGCGTGGACTGGCGCACCCCGCTCGACGCGGCCGCCGACCTGCTCGGGCCGGGCGTCGCGCTGCAGGGCAACCTGGATCCGACGGTGCTGTTCGCGCCGTGGCCGGTCATCGAGGCCGAGGTGCGCCAGGTACTCGCGCAGAGCAAGGCCGCCGCGGGGCACGTGTTCAACCTGGGTCACGGGGTGCTGCCGGAGACCGACCCGGACATCCTCACCCGGGTCGTCGCATTGGTGCACGAACTGTCGTCCCGGTAGCGCTTCGCTACCCGGCCGGCTGGGCCACGACTCCCAGCAGGATGGCGGCCCCGAGGACCAGCGCGGCCAGCGTGGCGAGCCAGAAGAAGCCCACCCACAGCGGTGCGGGGATGTGGGTCTGCTCCTTCAGCCGGTACCCGTCGGAGCTCTTGTCCGGCTTCTTGGACTCCTTCGCCGCGCGCCTTGCGCCGAGGTAGTACACGACGTGCCGGAAGCCGCCGATCAGCAGGAACCAGATCCACGTGAAGGCGAACACGGTCTGCGCGCCGTCCGACCCGTACCGGGCGAACAGGAATATCACCGCGCCGACCGCCACGACGATCAGCGCACCGCGCAGGTGGGCCATCTGCAGCAGCAGGATCGCGAGGAACAGCAGGCTCAGCCACAGCACCGCCCTGGTCGCGCCGTGCACCAGCAGCAGCGCCCCGATCAGCCCGAACATGGACGGGCTGAGGTAGCCCATCATCGTGGTCACGAAGGTGGCGAGCCCGCTCGTGCCGGAGTAGGTGGTCAGGTTGCCGTTCTTGCGGTGGGCCAGGTGCACGGACTTGACGGTGCCGCCGAGCACCGACGCGAACAGGGCATGGCCGCCCTCGTGCGCGATGCTGATCGAGAACCGGATGACCGGCCAGCTGACCGTCACGATGACCAGCGCCAGCAGTCCGGTCAGCACGATCAGCATGGCCGGGTGGTGGGCCTGCGGCGCCGGCGCCGCCTCCGCGAGCACGCTGTCCGCAGCGAGAACCGTGAATGCGGCACCAATCACGATCGGCACGTTACCGGTGTGGCGGTGTCCTGTGCGTCCCCGATCCGGTCGGATCGACGTCGGTCAGGAGATCCACCCGTGGTCGCGGGCGGTGTCCGTGAGCGGCGAGTCGAGCAGCCGGTCCACGGCGGGACGGGACCGACCCAACCGCAGCCGTACCGCCTCGGCGATCTCCGGCGCGCGCCTGGGTGCCAGCTCGAGCAGGCCCTCCGCGATGGCCCACCAGTACCCTTCGGTGTCCGGACCCGGCGGGCAGCCGGCCCGGTACCAGTCGGCCAGCCCGCCGAGCAGGTCGTCCCCGACGCCGTCCGGGTCGGTCAGCCGCAGCGCCGCGCAGACCTTCGGCACCACCTCGTCGTCCCAGCCGGCGAGGTGCGCGCGCACCAGGGTGTGCAGCGAGGTGTCACCGAGCGCGCCGGCGGACTCGATCTCCAGCGCGTACACGTTGGGCGCGGTCAGCCGCTGGCGCAGCACCGGCAGGATCCGCGCGTCCGCCCGCCGGGCCAGGCCCAGCATGGCCTCGCACCGGGTGTCGTCGTGGCCGTCGTCGAGCCGGCCGGCCAGCGCGTCGCGCAGCTCCGGGCTGTCCATGTCGGAGAGCTGGGTGCCCAGCGCGAAGCAGGCCCAGTCGCGGACGTCCTCGTCGGCGTCGCGGCTGAGCATGATCAGGCTGCTCACCACCGCGTCGCGCTTGTTCGGATCTTCGCCGCTGAGCTGGCCGAGCGCGGGCAGCACCTGGGCGGCCGCCCGACGGATCTCCGGGTCGGGGTGCCCGGCCAGGTCGAGGGCCACGGGCAGGGCGTCAGGGTCGGCGGTGTCCGGGTCGGCGCAGCGCATCAGCGCGGAGGCGAGCTCGGGGGTGGGCGTGCTCGGATCCGCGGCGAGCGCAGCGAGGTCGGTAGAACCGCCGGTCGCTTCCTGGTTCACTCCTAGAGTGTGCATCCGCCGGACCACCCGTGGGGCTCTCGCCGTGCTTGCTCTGCGGGTACAGATGGGTCTCGCGTGGTCCACAGGGCTTTTGTGACCTGTGTCTCACCTGGCAGTTAGGGTGCCCTGTCTCCCGAACTGCGAGGTTCTGCTGTCAAGGTTGAGGCATGACGGCCGAGGACGCGCGCGGCGATACCCGCCCGGTTCCCCGGGTCGCGGTGGTCGGCGGCGGCATCACCGGCCTGGCGGCCGCGCTGCGGCTGCGCGAGCGGCTCGGCCGCCGCGCCGACGTGTGGCTCATCGACCAGGCCGCCGCGCTGGGCGGCAAGCTGCGCACCGGCGAGCTGGCCGGGGCGCCGCTGGAGGCGGGTGCCGAGTCTTTTCTGGTACGGGGTGCCGACGGCGCGCCGAGCGCCGCGGTGCTGCTCGCCCAGCGTGTCGGACTCGGGGACGCGCTGCGCCACCCGGCCGAGGTGCCGGCCGCGCTGGCGATCGGCGGTCGGCTGCTGCCGATCCCGCCCGGCACGCTGATGGGCGTACCCGCTGATCCTGCCGCGCTGGGCGGCGTGGCGCAGCCGGCCGCGGACGCCGACCACGACGCGGGTCTGCCGCTCCTCGGGCCGGACGAGGACGTCTCCGTCGGCGACCTGGTGCGCGACCGGATGGGTGACCAGATCGTGGACCGGCTGGTCGACCCGCTGCTCGGCGGGGTGTACGCCGGCCGCGCCGACGACCTCTCGCTGGCCGCCACCATGCCCGCGCTCGCCTCGGCCTGCCGGGTGAGCGGCACGCTGACCGGGGCGGTGCGGGTGGCGCTCGACCGCGGGCGGACCCGCCGGAGCCCCGGACCGATGTTCGCGACCGTCGAGGGCGGGATGAGCCGGCTGGTCGACGCGGTGGCGCGGCGCGCGGACGCGCGAGTGCGGCTGGGCCTGCCGGTGCGCGAGCTGCGCCGCGCGCACGGCGGCTGGCGCCTGGCGCTCGGCTCGACGCGCGATCCCGAGTCGCTCGACGTGGACGCGCTGGTGCTCGCGGTGCCGGCCCGGCCGGCCGCGCGGCTGCTCGCCGGGGTCAGCCCCGGCGCCGCGGCCGAGGTGGCGGAGCTGGACTACGCCAGTGTCGCGCTGGTCTCGCTGGCCGTACCCTGGACCGGTGAGCTGCCCCGGTTGTCCGGGTTTTTGGTGCCCGCCACCGAGGGGTACGCCGTGAAGGCGCTGACGATCGTCACCCGGAAGTGGCCGCAGCTGGCCGGGCACGGGCTCGCGCTGCTGCGCGCGTCGGTCGGCCGGTACCGCGACGCGGTGCCGCTGCAGCGTCCGGACGGTGAGCTGATCGCCCTGGTACAGGAGGAGTTGGGCGCCCTGTTGCCGGCCGGGCTGCCCGCGCCGGTCGCGGCCACCGTGACGCGGTGGGGTGGCGCGCTGCCGCAGTACGCGCCCGGGCACCTGGACCGCGTCGCGCGGGCCCGGGCGGCGCTGGCCGCGGAGAACATCGCGCTGGCCGGCGAGAGTCTCGCGCTGGCCGGTGCCGCCTACGACGGGGTCGGCATCCCGGCCTGCGTCCGGTCCGGCTGGACGGCGGCGGACCAGGTGGTCGACGCTCTGAAAGGATGGCCGACATGACGGACGAGCAGACCAACGCGGCCCGCATCCGGGAGCTCAACGCGACCGTCCGGTACACCATGTGGTCGGTGTTCCGCGCGGCCCGGCCGCTGCCCGCGCGCCGCGACCAGCTGGTGTCCGAGGTGGACACTCTGATCGAGCAGCTGGCCGGGAAGGACGTCGTGGTGCGCGGCACCTACGACGTGTCCGCGCTGCGCGCCGACGCCGACGTGCTGATCTGGTGGCATGCGTCCAGCGCCGACCTGCTGCAGGAGGCGTACGGGGCACTGCGCCGCACCGAACTGGGCCGGCACCTGGAGCCCGTCTGGTCGCAGGCGGCCCTGCACCGGCCGGCGGAGTTCAACAAGAGCCACCTGCCCGCGTTCCTGGCCGGCGAGGCGCCGCGCGCGTACGTGTGCGTGTACCCGTTCGTGCGCTCCTACGAGTGGTACCTGCTGCCCGACGACGAGCGCCGCGAGATGCTCGCCGAGCACGGCCGGCAGGCGCGCGGGTACACCGACGTGCGCGCGAACACCGTGGCCAGCTTCGCGCTCGGCGACTACGAGTGGATCCTCGCCTTCGAGGCCGACGAGCTGCACCGGATCGTGGACCTGATGCGGGACCTGCGGGCCTCCCGGGCGCGCCGGCACGTGCGCGAGGAGGTGCCGTTCTACACCGGCCGCCGCCGGTCGGTCGCCGAGCTGGTCAGCTCGTTGCCCTGACGGTTCTCCGTCACCGCGCGCTCCATCGGGACGTGCGGGATGCCGTCGTCCATGTACTCGGGCCCGCTGGCGGCGTAGCCGAAGCCGGCATAGAAGCCGACCAGGTACGCCTGCGCGTCCAGAGTGGACGGCTGGCTGCCGATCAGGTCGAGCGCCGAGCGCATGAGCAGCTTCGCCGCGCCGGTGCCGCGCAGCTTCTCCGCCACGCAGACCCGGCCGATGCGGGCCAACCCGTCCGGCTGGCGCAGCAGGCGCAGGTATGCGCTGGGCGTGCCCGCGTCCTCCAGCCAGAGGTGCTGGGTACCCGGCTCCAGGTCCTTCCCGTCCAGCTCCGGGTAGGGGCACCGCTGCTCCACCACGAACACGTCCACGCGCAGCCGAAGCAGTCCGTACAGGGTGACCGTGTCCAGTTCGTTGAACGCGGCCACGTGTGGGCCGGTCAGTACCGTTTGCTTCCGGTCGGGTACGGTCACGGCGGCATGGTAGCGCGTCCGCCGCCGCCCCGTTCAGTCCCCGGCCGGTTCGAGGGTCATGCTGATGCTGTTGATGCAGTAGCGGGCGTCCTTCGGGGTGAAGCCCTCGCCCTTGAACAGGTGCCCGAGGTGGGAATCACACCGGGCACACCGCACCTCGGTGCGGTCCATGCCCTGCGACCGATCCTCCAGGTAGCGGATCGCGCCGGGCAGCGCCTCGTCGAACGACGGCCAGCCGCAGTGCGAGTCGAACTTCGTGTCGCTGCTGAACAGCTGGGCACCGCACGCGCGGCAGTGGTACAGGCCCTTGGTCTTCGTCGACGTGTACTCGCCGACCCACGGCGCCTCGGTGCCCGCCTGGCGCAGCACGCGGAACTCGTCGGGCGACAGGCGTACCCGCCACTCCTCGTCGGTGCTCGGCAGTTGTTCAGCCATGCCCCAACGGTAACCGACTCCGATCGCGGCGCAGCATCTCCCGGACCTGGGCCACCACCTCCTCGGGCCGCCGGGTGAGGTCGCGCCAGGTGAAGCGCAGCACCGTCCAGCCCTCGGTGACCAGCCGGTTCTGCCGCTCGCGGTCGCGCTCGAAGCGCTCGGGCGTCACGTGGTGGGCCCGGCCGTCCACCTCGACCACCAGGCGCTCCCGGTCGAACACGATGTCCGCGACCCCGATCAGGGCACCCACGCCGTCGTGCAGCCCGACGTTGGCCCGCCAGCCCGTGAGGCCGGCCCGGCGCAGCAGCCCGAGAGCCACCCGCTCGGCACCCGAGTGCGCTCCGGAGCCCGCCAACCGGGCCATGCGCGCCATGCGACCGGCGCCGCGCCGCCCGGCGAACGCCCGCACCCGGGACGCGAAGTCGTCCGGCGTGATCCACCGCTGCTGGAAGGCGCGGTCGAGCAGGTCCGGTGCGACCGTGTCGGGCAGGAGCCGTACGCAGTCGAAGACGGTCCGTGGCCTGCTCGTGACGAGGACGCCGCCGAGCAGGTGCACGTCCCGGGGAGCGACGGGGTCGCGCAGAATCAGCCCCACCGGCCGGTACGGGTGGCTGCCGCGCGCCAGGGCCAGACAGGGGACGCTGTCCGGTACGGGCATCGCGTGCATCCGGGCGGCCGACGGCCCGGCCAGCACCGCCCCGGGCACCGCGAGGCTCGCCGCCACGTCGCGCAGTCCCACACTCATCCGGGTCCCGCAGCCCGCGAGCACCGGCCCGAGTATCCGCACCCACTCGCCGGTCGCCAGCCGGCGGCGGATCTGATAGGCGGAGTAGCCGCATCCCCTCGCCTGAGCGCGGGTGAAGAGCCCGCGCTGGCCGGCGGCGATCTTGGTGAGTGACAGGGCGTCCACGGCTGTCGAGGATGCCGGGACCGCGCCTGCCGCGCGACCCCCGCCGGCCGATCTGTGGATAACCCCGCCGCATGATCGTCACCTGCCGGAGGAACGGGCAGTCACCTACGCACTTCTCCGGCAACTCCTGATCACCGCCCTACTCTGCGACCACCTTGATCATGCCGGGACGCGACGGCTGCGAGCGCGCGGCCGGGGCGGCGGCCGGGGCGGTGCGGCGCGGCCGGAACGGCGGCCGGGGGCGGTGCGGCCGGAACGGTGGCCGGGGTGGTGCGGCCGGAACGGTGGCCGGGGTGGTGCGGCCGGAACGGTGGCCGGGGTGGTGCGGCCGGAACGGTGGCCGGGGTGGTGCGGCCGGAACGGTGGCCGGGGACGGGGACGGGGACGGGGAGATCGGAGCTTGCCGGAGAAGCGTGTAGTCAGCTACGTGTTTCTCCGGCGACTTGCGATCACCCGGGGCAGCCATCGCCCTGATCATGGGGAACGAGGGCCGTAGCCGGCGAGCCGGCCGCAGCCGGCGACCCGATCACCTTTGCGGGGCTGGGGCGACCGTGATCATGTGGGGGAGCGGCTTGGGTCGGGGCATGGCGGGTGCGGCGAAGGGGGCGGTGGAGGTCGAGGTCGCCGGGCGCGGCGTCCGGCTGACCAGCCCCGACAAGGTGTACTTCCCGGAGCGCGGGTTCACCAAGGGCGATGTCTTCGCCTATTACCTGGCCGTGGGCGAGGGGATCGAGCGAGCCCTGCGCGAGCGACCCACCACGCTCCAGCGCTTTCCGGACGGCATCGGCGGCGAGATGTTCTTCCAGAAGCGGATCCCGACGCGGGGCGTCCCGCCCTGGGTGTCCACCGCGCAGATCAAGTTCCCCAGCGGGCGGCCGGCCGACGAGCTGTGCCCGATCGACCTCGCGCACGTCGCGTGGGCGGCGCAGATGGGCACGATCGTCTTCCACCCGTGGCCGGTACGGCGCTCCGATGTGGACAGTCCGGACGAGATGCGCATCGACCTGGATCCCCAGCCCGGCACCGGCTTCGCGGATGCGGCACGGGTCGCCGACGAGGTACACGCGGTGCTCGACGAGCTCGGCTGGGTCGGGTACCCGAAGACCTCGGGCGGCCGCGGCGTCCACGTCTACGTCCGCATCAGTCCACAGTGGACCTTCGTGCAGGTGCGCCGCGCGGTGATCGCCCTCGCCCGGCAGGTGGAGCGGCGCCGGCCGGACCTCGCCACCACCTCGTGGTGGAAGGAGGAGCGGGGCCGGAAGGTGTTCCTCGACTTCAACCAGATGGCGCGCGACCGCACGATCGCCTGCGCGTACTCGCTGCGCGCGAACGCCCGGGCCACGGTCTCCACCCCGGTGACCTGGGACGAGCTGCACGACGTGGAGCCGGACGACTTCGATCTGCGGACGGTGCCGGAGCGGTTCGCGAAGATCGGGGACCCGCACGCGGCCATCGACGACGTGGCCCACGACCTGACGCCGTTGCTGGAGTGGGCGCAGCGGGACGAGCGCGACGGACTCGGTGACATGCCGTACCCGCCGGAGTACCCGAAGATGCCCGGCGAACCGATGCGGGTGCAGCCGAGCCGGGCGCGTCGGCCTACCAGCTAAGACATTGGCTCCTGCTCGAACACCGGCGCGTTCGGCCCGGCTCGATACGTCTCCCGGGCCTGCGCGGCGTTGCGCCGGGGCCGGCAGTTGACCACCTTGCAGCGCGGGCACAGCCCGGAGTCGTCGGGCTCGTGCTCGGCCCACACCTCATCGGCCAGCCTGCGCAGCCCCGCGTCCGTATACCGCATCGTGTGACCTTCTCCGGTTGGTGGGCAC
>JBBWZQ010000018.1:0-23982 GCA_039649115.1 Micromonosporaceae bacterium
CGGCCCGTGGGTCCAGGCGGACCTGGAGAACGGCCTGTTCCAGTCCAACCTCGGCCACAGCACGAACACGTCGAACACCGGCAACTCGGCCCCGTTCGTGACGGCCCTGTTGAAGAACAACGGCCAGAACTTCTTCGCGCTCAAGGACGGAAACGCGCAGTCGGGCGGCCTGAACACCCGCTACTCCGGCGCCCTGCCGACCTCGCCCGCGGGCTACACACCGATGCATCTGGAAGGCGCCATCGTGCTGGGCACGGGTGGCGACAACAGCAACGGGTCCATCGGATCCTTCTTCGAAGGCGTCATGACGGCGGGCCTGCCGACCGACGCGGCCGACAACTCGGTACAGGCGAACGTCGTCTCCGTCGGCTACGGCGGGCCGAGCCCGGTGGCGGCCGGCACGCTGAGCCCGGGCTCGACGATCTCGCTGCGCGCGACGACGGCCTGCTGCACGACCCGGTACATCCGCCACCAGAACAACAACGCGGTCACATCCGTCGTCACGTCGAGCAGTTCGGCCGTCGACAAGAACGACGCGTCGTGGATCGTGCGTCGCGGTCTCGCGAACAACTCGTGTGTGTCGTTCGAGTCCAGGAACTTCCCCGGCGACTTCCTGCGCCACTCCAACTTCCAACTGTTCCGGCAGCCCAACAACGGCACCGCGCTGTTCCGTGCCGACGCGACGTTCTGCCCGCAGGCGGGCCAGAGCGGCACCGGCACATCGTTCGCGTCGTTCAACTTCCCGACCAGGTTCCTCCGCCACTTCAACAACACCGTGTACATCGCGAGCAACGGCGGCTCGAACGCGTTCGACACGTCCACCTCGTGGGCGGCCGACGTGACCTGGGCCGTCAGCACTCCCTGGGCACCGTAGGTCTCTGTCCACACTGGAGCAACGCGGAGCCGTCGCCGGCACGAGTCCGGGGACGGCTCCCTGCCGTCAGCAGGTGGGCAGCGCCCACCACGTGTCCATGCGCGGGACCGCGGCGGCCTCGGACCCGTCCCGCACGATGCGGCTGGCACGGAAGAGGAATGCCGCGATGCCGGCCGCTCCCTGCATCCAGCCGACCCGCGGCGGCAGCAGCGGCTCCGGCGCCCGATGTTCGACGAACCGCCAGTAGGCGTGGGATCCCTCCACAATGGCGCGCTCGACCAGGGTGTCGGCCAGGTGCAGGGCGAACGCGAGGTCGTGGTCGTCGCCCGATCGCTGCCAGGAGTCCAGGAACACGTCGCCCACGCCCGCCGTACCGCAGCAGCGCCCGTCGTTGTCCCAGAAGCCCGGGTGGCGGCGTGCGGGCAGGCCCGAGGTACGCACGCTGTGCAGGCACCGGCGGTGCCACCGCAGCGGCGGTACACCGGCGACGTCCTCGACGCCGGCCCGGTCCAGGGCGAGAAAGAGCAGCGAGGTACCGGCGGCGCCATGGCACCAGGTGTACGTGAACTCGTCCTCGTCGTGGCGGTCGCCCGGGATGTAGCGAGGGACGACCAGACCCCGTCCATCCGTCTCGCCGAGCGCCACCAGGTGTTCCGCACCGCTGCGAGCGGCCGAGGTCAGGTCCGGACGGTCGAGTTCGGCACCGGCGAGGGCAAGCGTCGCCGCGATGCCCGCGAGGCCGTGCGAGAGGTTGGGCATCAGCGTCGGGGGTTCGGTGCGGAAGCGCCGCGGCACGAAAGGCCAGTCGGCACCGGTCGGCACGTACTCCACCTCGGCCATGAGCACCGCCGCGGCCCGTTCGCCCAACTCGCCGGCCGTGGCCACGCCCATCCGCCGGGCCCACAGCGCGCCGAGCAGGACGCCGGCCGTGCCGAGGGTGAAGTCGTTGATGCGGGTGTCGGGGAGGTAGCGCGGTGGCCCGAGGACGGTCTGCGGCCAGCCGTCGGGTGCGGCGAGCGCCCGGAGCCGGTCCACAGCGGACGCTGTCCCGGGAACCCCGAGCGCCGTGAGTACGCCGATGCCACTGACGAGCCCGTCGAAGTAGGTGCAGTCCTTCTCGGCGGGAATTCGCCGGATGATCCGCTCGGCGATCGCGTCCGCCAGGCCCTTCTCTTCCCTGGTCCAGGGCCGGGCGAGACGGATCTCGGCCAGCACGTGGGCGAGACCGCCGATCCCGCTGTGCATCCCGTCGCGGTCATCCGGGATGTCCGGGATCTCCGGCGTGTCCACCGAGCCGGGGATCCAGGGCCCGCCGTCCCAACGCACCTGATCCAGCACCCATCGCCAGGCGGCATCGGCGGGATCGCGGTAGAACTGCGGGGTACGCGGGGTCATCCGTCGATGATGGCATCGCGAGGACCGGCATTCCGCCGGATTATGCCCGAGCCCGCAGCCGCGGCGACGAAATGTGAAACAGCGTTGGCTCTCGGTCAAAGTCCGACTATGTTCCAGAAGGGAGCTTCGCCAGCCGAGGCTTGGCATCGAGGGGGCGCAGCGTGCCGAGCGGGATGTTACGGCTCAGCGTTACGTTCGGATTGGCGTGCGCGTCGGCGATCTTCTTCCTGTTCCTCCGCTGCCACGGCACGGGCCGTCCGTTCGCTCGCCACAGCAGGCCGTGGGCCCTCCTGGTGGTGGCCGTCACCAGCCTGCTGTCCACCGGGGCGGCGTTCGCCGGCCTGGCCCTTGTCAGCCACCTGCCCGGCGCGTTCGTCGGTGTGGGGATCGTCGGGCCGAGCGGGCTGTGGTTGTCCGAGATCCACAGCCAGCGTGAAGAACGGCGGAGCCTGCTGCGCGACCTGTCGACGCTGTGGCTGAGCCGCCTGCTGGCGCGGCTGCACGAGGCGATGGCCGAAGACCGGATCGCGTGGTGCGAGAAGCACGTCGACGAGGGGTGGAGCGCGGACGAGTTGAGCGCGGCGGCCCGCTTCTACCAGGAGTACCTCCGGGAGCGGATGTCCCCGGCCGAGCGCCGGCGCAGCCGGATCAACGCGCAGGTCAACGCGATCGAAGCGCGGCTGAGCACGGTTGGGCTCATCGAGAACGGCGCGGCCCGCACCAAGGTCGTGGCGGCGCTGCAGGGCTCGCGGGTGACCAAGGAGTCGCGCTACTCCCGCAACCTCGACGACCTGCAACGGATGGCGGACATCCTGCACCACGACGCCGAGCGGGATCTCATCCGCCTGCTCGGCTCGGCATACGGTGCCGGCCTCTACCGGCTCCCGGTCTTCACGCCACCGCGGCGGACATACTCGGGCGTGGACAAGCCGGCCAACGGGGCGCGTGCCAGCGCCGGACCTCAGATGCAGCGCCCTTGACGGCCGGTGCCTCAGGACGGGCCGAGCAGGTCGGTCGGCTCCTCGGTGGGCCGCAGGGCGAAGTCGACCTCGGTGCCGAGGGCCGCGAGCACGCTGGAGAGCGTACGCAAGGTCAGGTTTTCGTCGCCGGACAGCACCTGGCTCACCCGGCCGGGCGACACGTTCATGGCCTGGGCGAGCTCGGCCCGGGACACCTTGTGCTCCCGCATGTACCAGGTGATCTCGTCAACGACGAGGCGGGCCAGGTCGATCGGCTCGTCCTTGCCGGCGACCCTGGCAGCATCCCCTGCACTCCGTCGGAAAGCCATCGCAATCTCCCTCGGCGACGCCACAACCTGTACGCCCATGTTAGCCGTAGCTAAACGTTTAGGCAAGTCTAAAGGGGTGGGTCCCTACGGCCCGCCCCGTTCGACGGCCGCGACGGCATCGGCGGCGAGCGGCTTGGCGGCCGTGCGCCCCGCCCGGCCCATCCGCCGTTGGAGCCAGGCGGCGAATGCGGACAGCGCTCCGCAGATCCCGACGTAGATCGCGCCCGCGAGGAGGTACGAGCTGACGTACGGGAAGTCGAAGGCGCCCCGGCCGCCGATCTGTTTCGCGGCGTAGAGCAGTTCCGGGTACGTGATGATGAAGCCGAGCGCGGTGTCCTTGAGCAGCACCACGAGCTGACTCACGATCGCCGGGAGCATCGCCCGCACCGCCTGCGGGAGCAGGACCAGCCGCATCACCTGGGACTTGCGCAGCCCGACCGCGTACGCCGCCTCGGACTGTCCACGCGGCACGGCGAGCATGCCGGCCCGGAAGATCTCGGCCAGCACCGAGCCGTTGTAGAGCGTCAGCCCGAACACCAGCGCCCACAGCGTGTCCAGGTGCAGCTTGTACTGCAGCGGCACGTAGTAGAAGAAGAAGATCAGGATCAGCAGCGGGATCGCCCGGAACAGCTCGACGATCCAGGTCGCCGGTACCCGGACGGCGGCGCGGTCGGACAGCCGCGCGGCGGCGAGGAGCGCGCCGAAGACCAGCGCCAGCACGGCTGCGATCGCGGCCGCCTTCAGCGTGGCGAGCAGTCCGTCGACCAACTCGCGCTGCACCGCCGCGTACTGGAACTGCGCCGTGCGCACGTCGCTGAACTGCGCGGTGGCCACGAAGCGGGCGACGACGTAGCCGATCGCGACGACCACGACCACCGTGGTGATCGCGCCGATGACCCGGTTGCGGATCCGGGCACGGGGACCCGGCACGTCGTAGAGCACGTTGGTCACCGCGCCACCGCCCACTTGCGTTCGAGCCGGCGCTGCAACGCCGCCAACGGCGCGATCAGCACCAGGAAACCGATGGTGATCCAGATCAGGGTCGCGAACTGGTTTTCCCCCCGCTCGGCCAGGTACGCCGGGATGGCGCCGGCCTCCAGCACCGAGAACCCGGCCGCGATCGTGGTGTTCTTGAGCATGGCGATCATGACGCTCATCAGCGGGGGCACGATGGAACGGAACGCCTGCGGGAGCACGATCTGGCCGAGTACCTGGGCGAACGTCATGCCGAGGGCGCGCGCCGCCTCGGCCTGGCCGGCCGCGACGGTGTTGATCCCCGACCGGACCACCTCGCAGACGAACGCCGACGTGTAGGCGACCAGCGCGATGCACGCGCTCGGGAAGTAGTCGATGCCGATGTCCAGCTTCGGTACCGCGAAGACCAGGAATGCGAAGATCAGCGTCAGTGGCGTGTTGCGGACCACCTGGACGTATCCGGTGCCGATCCCGCGCAGCACCGGAACCGGAGACACCCGCGCCGCGGCGAGCACGGTGCCGAGCAGCAGGCTGCCGACCGCGGCGATCAGGAACAGCTCGACCGTGGTCTTGAAGCCGCGCCAGAAGATGTCGCCGTTCGCGGTCAGCGCGTGCAGGAAGGTGTGCATGCGATCCTCAGGTCAGCGCCGTCCCGGTGGTCGCGGGCGCGACCACCGGGACGGCATGGAAGGTCAGTACCGTTCCAGCGCAGGCGCGCTCGCGGACGAGCCCGACCTGCCCAACGTGCCGTCGTAGATCTTCTGCCAGGTGCCGTCCTGCACGGCGGCGGCCAGCGCGTCGTTGACGAAGTTGCGCAGCGCCTTGTCGTCGTGGGCCAGGCCGATGCCGTACTTCTCGGTGCTGAACGGCTGGCCGACCACCCGCAACTTGCCCTGGTTCTGGGCGGCATACCCCTTGAGGATCGCGTCGTCGGTGGTGACCGCGTCGATCCGCTTGTCCAGGAGCTGGGACACGCATTCGGAGTACGTCTTGAACTCGGAGATGTTCTGGTCCTCGGTCAACTTCTGGTCGCGTACCCGCTGCAGCGGCGTCGAGCCGGTCGCGGAGCAGACCTTCTTGCCTTTCAGGGTGTCCTTGCCGGTGATCGAGGCGTCGTCCTTGCGCACCAGCAGATCCTGCCCGGCGACGAAGTACGGGCCGGCGAAGGCCACGTCGGCCTTGCGCTTGGCGGTGATCGAGTAGGTGCCGACGTAGTAGCCGATCTCACCACCCTTGATCGAGGTCTCCCGGTTGGCGGACGGGATCTCCTTGTACTCGATCTTGTCCTTGCCCAGCCCGAGCTTGGCCGCGATCAGCTGGGCGATCTCGATGTCGAAGCCACAGCGCTGGCCGTTGGCGTCCTTGTATCCCAGGTTGGGCTGGTCGGCCTTCACCCCGATCACGACCTTGCCGGCCGACTTGATCTTGTCGTACGTGGGGCTGCCGGTGAGCGCCACGCTGGTCGCGGGCGTCAGTGTCGCCCCGGACGAGCTGCACGCGTCGCCGGTGCCGACGGCCGCGCCGCTCGTGCCGGCGTTGCCGGGTGCGGTGGGCGTGCCCGACTTGCCACACGCCGCGGCACCCAACCCCAGGGTCACCACCGTTGCGATCAATCCGATCCGGTGTACCCGCATCTGTTGTCCCCCCTCAGTGCGTCAGAACTTTGGACAGAAAATCCCTGGCCCGCTCGCTGCGCGGGCTGGCGAAGAACTCCTCGGGCGGAGCCTGCTCGATGAGCTGGCCGTCGGCCATGAAGACCACGCGGTTGGCGGCGTGCCGGGCGAAGCCCATCTCGTGGCTGACCACGACCATGGTCATGCCGTCCGCGGCCAGCCCCGTCATCACCTCGAGCACCTCGCCGACCATCTCCGGGTCGAGCGCGCTGGTCGGCTCGTCGAACAGCATCGCCTTCGGCTGCATGGCGAGTGCCCGCGCGATGGCGGCGCGCTGCTGCTGGCCGCCGGAGAGCTGCGCGGGCAGCTTGTCCGCCTGGTCGGCGATGCCCACCCGGAGCAGGAGCGCCTGCGCCCGTTCGCGTACCACGGCCGGGCGCTCACGGCGCACCTTCAGCGGCCCGAGCATGACGTTGTCGAGCACGCTCTTGTGCGCGAAGAGGTTGAATGACTGGAACACCATGCCGACCTCGCTGCGCAGCCGGGCAAGCGCCCGCCCCTCCGCCGGCAGCGGCTGACCGTCGAAGCAGATCTCGCCCTTGTCGATCGGTTCCAACCGGTTGATCGCCCGACACAGCGTCGACTTGCCCGCACCGGACGGGCCGACCACCACAACCACCTCACCGCGGTCGATCGACAGGTCGATGTCGCGGAGCACGTGCAACGAGCCGAACCACTTGTTGACCTGGTTCATGGTGATCAGCGGCGTACCGGCCGAGATCGTTGTCATGTGTCCTGCCTTCGCACTCGTCGTGTGCCGATCGTGGTACGTGGAGGTCACGTCCTGGTAACACCAGGTACGTGGAGTTGGTCCGGCACAGTCGCATTGATGACGCAGCCCTTTGTGGCCGCCAGAGGTCCCGCACTGGACACCGCGAGGGATCCGGCGAGGGTGGGCGGACAACTAGTCTCCCTGTATCGATTCTCCATGTATCGATTTGACGGAGGCGACGATGCCCAAGCGAACACTGGCTGTCCTGGCGGGCCTTGCGCTCGCGGTGCCCCTGGTTCTCGCGGCGGCCGCACCGGCCAACGCCGGTCCGAGCCCTCGGCCGCACCCCAAGGTGCCCGCGCTGATCGCCGACCGGGTGGCCAAGATCCGGGACGGGATCGCCACGCGCCGCGCGTCGCGTGCGGGCGACCTCAGCGGCGCGCAGGTCCGCGCGCTCACCGGCGGCATGCTCACCGTCACCCCCAGTGGCGGGATCGACCTGCAGTTGCACGCCACCGGGCCGGTCGGCGCCGACCAGCGGCGGGCGCTCACCGAGCTGGGCGTCACCGTGCTCGGCTCCTCGGCGGACTTCGCCCCGGTACCCGGTGCGGACCTGCCCGACGTCGGCCTGGTCCGCGCGGTGGTGCCCTACGACAAGGTGGACGCGGTCGCCGACCTGCCCTGGATCGCCGCGCTGCGGCCGACCGTACGGCCGGCCGTCGACGCGCAGATGGTCAGCGAGGGGGTACCGCTGCACAAGACCGACGTGGCGGTTTCCCGGGGCATCACGGGTCTGGGCCAGAAGATCGGCGTGATCTCGGACGGCGCGACCCACCTCGCCGACGCGGTGGCGCGCGGCGAGCTGGCACCCGACACCGAGGTGCTCGCCGTGGGCGAAGGCGACGAAGGCACCGCGATGATGGAGATCATCCACGACATGGCACCCGGCGCCAGGCTGTCCTTCCACACCGTCGGCGCGGACCTGACCGGATATGTGGCCGCCTTCCACAACCTGGCCGCGGCCGGCGCCACGATGATCAGCGAGGATCTCGCCTTCGACGACGAGCCGGCGTTCCAACAGGGCCTGGGCGCGACGACCGCGGAGCAGCTCGCCCGGCACGGAGTCTGGGTCAGCTCCTCGGCCGGCAACCTGGGCAACCGGCACGCGCCGCGGGTACCGGCGACCGGTACCGGCCGGACCCCGGATGGCGTGGCCGGCACGTACGCCAACTGCCCGTCGGTACCCCGCGACACGGTCAACCTGCGCGGCACCGACAACACGTACGACGTGGTGATCCGGGCCGGTGGCGCGATCCTGCCCACGCTGCAGTGGAGCGAGCCGCGGGCCATCTTCCCGACCGTCGGGCAGGGCGGCTTCACCGACCTCAACCTGTACCTGATGACCGCCGACGGCACCGACTGCCTGTCCGCGAGCACGGCGGTACAGGCCAACGGCGTGGGTGACACCATCGAGCAGTTGCTGTGGGAGAACACCGGTACCACCGACGTGCCCGCCAAGCTCGTGGTCGACGTCGCCGGTACCTCCTCGGCGGCCCGTACCCCGATCCTCGACCTGCGCTGGCGCACCGCCCGGGTGACCACCACCGATCCGGTGGACCGGGCCGGCTCGCTCAACCCCGACTCCAACTACCTGGGCTTCGCCACCAGTGCGGGCGCGGTCGGCGCGAACACCTCGACCGACCCGGCCACCACTCCGCTCGAGGTGTACAGCGCGGCCGGTCCGGTCCAGGTCGGCTCGTCCACCGTCTGTCCGGGCCACCGGGCGGGACCCTGCCGTGGCGTTCCCGGCGGCGGCTTCCGGACGTTCCGCGGTCCGGCGTGGGCGGCGGCCGACGGCGTCTCGGTCAGCGGGGTCGGCGCGTTCGGTTCCGGGGTCTGCCCGGCACTCGGGCAAGGTGACTGCCGGTTCTTCGGCACGTCCGCGGCCGCGCCTTCGGCCACGGGCGTGGCGGCCCTGCTGCGCCAGCAGTTCGGCGGCCACCTGCACCCGCTCGCGCTGACCGCGATCATGTCCCTGCTCGCGGTGCACCGCGACGATCCCGGCTTCGGCGCCGGAGTCCTGCAGGCGACCCGGTAGGAGTCGTGCGATGGGGCGGGCCCGCGCAGGGGGCCCGCCCCATTTTCCCGTCGTTGACACCAACCGACGGACTGCGCGACGTCGACCTTGGTCGACGCGAAATCCTCCGGGTGGCCGTCGTTGCCGGCCACCGCGAGACGGCATGGTGGTGAGGCGCGGAACATGCCGACCGCCGAGGAGGGCCGATGCTCGTGGACCGGACAGCCGCCGCAACGGGCGTTGAGCCGCGGCGGCGGCGCCTCTTGCCGGTAGCCGCTCTGCTGGTGCTCGCGCCGTGGGCCGCCGAATGTTCGTGGGGCGGCTTCACCGCGAGCGGGTTCCTGTTCGTCGTGGTCCTCCTGGCTCCCATGTACGGCGGGGCCGCGGTGCTGATCCGGGAGACGGCTCGCCACACCGGTGGCGGCTGGCCGGCCATCGTGCTGCTCGCCGCCGCCTTCGGTGTCTTCCAGGCCGGCCTGGTCGATCAGGCACTGTTCAACCGCGCCTACCTCGACGACACCGAGTTTCGGGACTGGGCGGCGACCTCGGCGCGGACACTCGTGCCGTGGCTCGGGTTCAGTGCCGAGCAGGCATTCGACTACATCGGAAATCACGTCGCGCTCAGCATCTGCGCGCCGATCGCGATCGTGGAATCGTTCCTCGCGCCGCCCCGCCGGCACCGACCCTGGTTGGGCGGTCGTGGCCTGGCGGTCGTCGGCATCCTGTACATCCTGGGCAGCCTGCTGATCTTCTTGGACGACTCGGGGCGCAAGAACTTCATGGCGAGCCCTCCACAGTGGACGTTCGGGGCGCTGGTCGTGCTCGCCCTTATCGGCGCCGCGCTGCTGCCACGATGGCACCGCCCGCCCCGGCCGAGGTCCGGACCCGTCCCCCGCTGGTACTGGGTGGGTCTGCTGGTGCTCGGCGCGCACCTCGGCGGGTGGTTCGTGTCCGGCTGGCCCGGTGTCGGCGTTCGGGTGGCGGCCGTCGTGGTGACCGTCGCAGCGATCGTCGTCTGGTCCCGGCGCGAGGGCTGGGGCCAACGGCACGTCCTCGCGGCGTGGTCGGCCGGCCTCGTCGCGGCGGCGGCCGGCGCGTACGTCGTCCCGAACTACGCACCCGCCTCGCCGCTGGCGGCGCTGATCGGTGACGTCTGCATCAGCGTGATCGCGCTCGCACTGATCGGCGGGGCGTTCTGGCGGCTGCGCGGCGCACCGTCCGTCAGGCCGCGTCGTGCACCAGCAGAGCCACCTGCACGCGGTTGTTGAGGTCCAGCTTGGTCAGGATCCTCGACATGTACGCCTTGACGGTGGCCGTGCTCATCCGCAGTTCGACACCGATCTCGCTGTTGGTGCGGCCCTGCCCGACGAGGGCGGCAACGGCACGTTCCGCCGCGCTGAGCCGCCCGAGCCGCTGTTGTGCCCGCTCGCGGCGCGGGTCCGGGTCGGGCTCCGCCGCGAACGCCATGACCCGACGGATGACGTCCGGCGAGAGTATCGGCTCACCGGCGCCGACCAGCCGGATGGCGCGCGCGATCTGCCCCGGCGGAGCGTGCTTGAGCAGGAACCCGCTGGCACCGGCGCGCAGCGCTCGCCGGATGTGCCGGTCCGTGTCGAAGGTGGTGAGGATGATGACCTCCGGCGGGTCCGGCCGGGCTCGCAACCGCTCGGTGGCCGTCAGTCCGTCCAGTTCCGGCATCCGGATGTCCATCAGCACCACGTGCGGACGGAACCGGTTCACCGCGCCGATGACCTCGGCGCCGTCGCCGACCGCGCCGGCGATCTCGATGTCGTCGAACTCGCTGAGCATCATCTTCAGTCCGGTGCGCACCAGCGCGTCGTCGTCGACGATGAGCACGCGCACCGGCGCCTGGCACGCGACCTCGGGACTGGTCACGGCCGCCATGGTAGCCAGGCGCGCAGGCGGAAGTCACCGTCGGGCGTGGCGCCGTGTTCGAGCTGCCCACCAGACAGGTGCATGCGTTCCCGCAGCCCGATCAGCCCACTGCCGGCCCCGGGCATGACCACGGCGGCACCGGCGGACAGCGAATTGGCGACCTCCACAACCAGCCCGGTACCGCCACCGGCCGCTCCCGCACCGTCGCGCGGGGCCAGCCGCACCAGGACAGGCGCGCCCGGCGCGTGCTTGCGGGCGTTGGTCAGTCCTTCCTGGACGATCCGGTACGCGTGGCGCCCCACGCTGTCCGGCACGGCGGACAGGTCGGCGGTACCGCTGTCGAAGGTGACCCGCATGCCGGCCAGCCGCGACTGCTCGACCAGCGCCGGGAGGTCCGACAAGGTGGGCTGCGGCCGGTCAGCGTCGCGGGTGCCGGCGTCGTCGTCGCGCAGCATCCCGATCACCTCCCGCAGATCCTCCAGTGCCTCATACGCACACTGCCGCACCACGCCCGCCGCCCGCCGCTCGTCCAGCGTCGCCGACCGGCGCACCTCCAGCGCTCCCGCGTGCACCGCGAGCAGCGAGATGCGGTGCGCCAGGACGTCGTGCATCTCCCGCGCGATACGTTCCCGCTCGGCGTGCCGGGCCTCCTCCTCCCGCAGCCGGTGGCCCTCCTCGGCCTGGTGCGCCCGTTCCCGCAGGGACTCGACGAGCAGGCGTTGCGAACGCGCCAACAGTGCCGACGCGACCAGCGCGGCATCCAGCGCGAGCACCACCGCCAGACCCTGCCAGAATTCCCGCCGATCCTTGGCGACCAGGTGGAACAGCGCGGCCACCGTCACCGCATGCACGCCCACCACCACGGCGGTCGTCCGCCACGACCGGTACAGGGCGACCGCCGCGATCCCCACCGCCGTCGCCCCCATGGCGGCCGCCGACACCATCAACGACGGGATGAGCACGACGGCGAGCAGCACCGGCCACCGCCGGCGCAGCGGCAACGCGGCACAGGCCGCCGCACCCAGCACCAGTTCGAGAATCGGGAAGCCGGCACCGCGCTGCGTCGCGGTCGTCCACGAGTCCAGGAAGAACAGGCCGCCGAGCAGCGCGGCCAGCGTCACCACACCGGCCTCGACCCGCCACGTCCTGATCAAGTGTCGGCCGCGCACGGCATCCACGGTACGGCGCGGCTGACGGGCCCGCGGCGGCCATCGGTTGCCACAGCTTCGACTTTGGTCGACGGTCGCGCCGCCAGCCGCACACGCGAAGGCCTCCGGTCACGCTCACTCGCCGGTGGCGCCGTCGATGGCCTCGCGGATGAGGTCGGCGTGGCCGTTGTGCCGGGCGTACTCCTCGATCATGTGCAGATAGATCCAGCGCAGGCTCATCTCGATGCCGCGGCGGGGGTGGACGAACGTCTCGTCCAGTCCACGCCCCGCGACGGCCTTGCGGCACGCCTCGATCTCGGCCGCGTACGCCGCGAAGTCCGCCTCGGCGTCGGCGGTCTCCAGGTCGTCGAAGTCGGCGTCCGGATGCTCCTCGGTGAAGTAGAGGTCCTCGACCTGCTCGCCGGCGAACCGCTGGCGGAACCAGCTGCGTTCCACCTCGGTCAGGTGCCGGACCAGGCCGAGCAGCGCCAGCTTCGACGATCCCACGGTGCGGCTCTTGAGCTGGTCGGCGGTCAGGCCGGAGCATTTCCACAGGAGGGTCTGGCGATGATAGTCGAGGAAACTGTCCAGTGACGCGCGCTCGTCGACGCGCTCCGGTGTGTCGACGCGGTGTGCCTCGGGTGCGGTCCAGGTCATTCACCAGATCATGCCAGGACCGGCCGCTGACCGGCGCCGGATGTCCCGCACACCGGGCGCCGACGGTACGCAGTCGTTAGGGTCGAGTCATGGTTGCCAGGAGTGCGCTGGGTCGGGTCGGGGTGTGGAACCACGAACTCTGGACAGACGATCCGTCGCGGGAAGGCGCGGTGCGCGACGCCGTGGCGGAGGTCGAGTCGCTGGGGTTCGGTGCGGTGTGGCTGGGTGGCAGCCCACCACCGGCAGCCGCCGGGCTGGCGTTGTCCGCGACCGACCGGCTGGTCGTCGCGACCGGCATCACCAACATCTGGAACACGACCCCGGCCGAGGCGGCGACCCAGGCCGCCGATCTGGCCGCGAACTACCCGGGCCGCTTCATCCTCGGGCTCGGCGCGGGTCACGGCCAAGCGACGCCGCAGTACCACCGGCCGTACGCCACGATGGTGGAGTACCTGGACGCGCTGGATGCCGCACCCACCCCGGTACCGCCGGGCGGGCGGGTGCTGGCCGCGCTCGGTCCGCGGATGCTGCGACTGGCGGCGCAGCGCAGCGCCGGCGCGCACCCGTACATGATCCCGCTGGAGCACACCGCGCGGGCCCGGCAGCTGCTCGGCCCGCAGCCGCTGCTGGCCCCGGAGGTCAACGTGGTGCTGGACGGCGACCCGCACACCGCACGCCAGGCCGCCCGCAACCACATCAGGCGCTACCTGACGCTGACCAACTACACGGACAACTTCAAGAGGTTCGGCTTCACCGATGACGACATCGCCCACGGTGGCAGCGACCGGCTGATCGACGCGCTCTACCTCTGGGGGGACCCCGACCGCATCCGTGCCCGGGCGCAGGAGTTCTACCAGGCCGGCGCGGACCACCTCGCCGTGCAGGTCATACCCACGATCCCGGCCGCGGAGCCGACCGCCCGGTACCGGGGACTGGCCGCCGTACTCATCCAGGCGTGAGGCAGCCCGCCGTGAACTACCACTGCACCGCGATGTACTTGGTCTCCAGGTATTCGAGCAGCCCGTCGTGCCCGCCCTCGCGGCCCAGGCCGCTCTGCTTGACGCCGCCGAACGGCGCGGCCGGATCGGACACGAGCGCGCGGTTCAGCCCCACCATGCCGGACTCCAGCGCTTCGCCGACCCGCAGGCCGCGCGCGAGGTCGCCGGTGTAGACGTAGGCGACCAGCCCGTACATCGTGCGGTTGGCCTGCTCGACGGCTTCGGCCTCGGTGTCGAAGACGACGATCGGGGCGACCGGACCGAAGATCTCCTCGGCCAGGATCGCCGCGCCGGCCGGCACGTCGACGAGCACCGTGGGCGGGTAGTAGAAGCCGCCGCCGTCCGGTGTGCTGCCGCCGGTGGCGATCCGGGCACCTGCCTCGACCGCGCCGCTGACCAACTCGTCGACCTTGTCGCGGCCGGCCGCGTTGACGAGCGGACCGAGCGTCACCCCGTCGGCCAGGCCGGGCCCCATCCGGACCGCGCCCATGGCCTGGGCGAAGCCCGCCACGAACCGCTCGGCGATGCCCCGTTGCACGTAGAAGCGGTTGGCCGCGGTGCACGCCTCGCCGCCGTTGCGCATCTTGGCCAGCATCGCACCGGCGATCGCGGCGTCCAGGTCGGCATCGTCGAACACCAGGAACGGCGCGTTGCCGCCCAGTTCCATGGAGGTGCTCAGCACGCAGTCCGCCGCCTCGTGCAGCAGCCGCTGGCCGACCTCGGTGGAGCCGGTGAAGGACAGCTTGCGTACCCGGGGATCGTGCAGCATCGCGGAGACCACCGGGCCGGACCGCCGGGACGGCAGCACGTTGACCACGCCGTCGGGCACCCCGGCCTCGGCCAGGATGCCGGCCACCGCCAGCGCGGTCAGCGGCGTCTCCGAGGCGGGCTTGAGGATCACCGGGCAGCCCGCGGCGAGCGCCGGGCCGATCTTCCGGGTGGCCATCGCGGCCGGGAAGTTCCATGGCGTCACCAGTACCGAGACGCCGATCGGCTGGCGTAGCACGAGAATGCGGTTGGTGCCGGCCGGCGCGGTCTGCACCTCGCCGGTCGCCCGTACCGCCTCCTCGGAGTACCAGCGGAAGAACTCGGCGGCGTAGCCGACCTCGCCCCGCGCGTCCGGCAGCGCCTTGCCGTTCTCCAGCACGATCAGCCGGGCCAGGTCCTCGGCGCGCGCCGTCATCAACTCGTACGCCCGCCGCAGCACCTCGCCCCGCTGGCGCGGTGCGGTGGCCGCCCAGCCGGGCAGCGCGCCGGCCGCCGCGGTCACCGCCGCCAGCCCGTCCTCGACGCTGGCGTCGGCGACGGTGGCCAGTGACTCCCCGGTGGCCGGGTCGACCACGTCGATGCGGCGCCCGTCGCTGGCGGCCAGCCACCGGCCGCCGATGAACAGTTCCGTGGGTACGCCCGCCAGCATCTGCGCGACGCCTGTCTGCGTGGTGGTCACGACTGCATCTCCTTGTCAGTACCGGTTCGCGACGAACAGTTCCTCGGCCGGGAACAGGGTGAGCAGGCTGGCTCCGTCGGCGGTGACCACGACCTCCTCCTCGATCCTGGCCGCGGAGTACCCGTCGTCGGCCGGGCAGTACGTCTCCAGCGCGAAGACCATCCCCTCGCGCAACTCCACCGGGTGCTCCAGCGAGTTGAGCCGGGAGATGATCGGCCGCTCGTGCAGGCCCAGCCCCAACCCGTGGCCGAACTGCAGGCCGAACGCGGCCATCTCGTCCTCGAAGCCGAACTCCGGTGCCGCCGGCCACAGCCGGGCGATCTGGTCGGTCGTGGTGCCGGGGCGCACCAGCTCGATGGCGGCGTCGATCCATTCCCGGGCCCGGGTGTACGCGTCGCGCTGCGCCGGCGTGGCCCGGCCGACCGCGAAGGTCCGGTAGTAACAGGTCCGGTATCCGTTAAATGATTGAATGATATCGAAGTATGCCTGGTCGCCCGGCCGGATCATCCGGTCGGAGAAGTTGTGCGGGTGCGGGTTGCACCGCTCCCCGGAGACCGCGTTGATCGCCTCCACGTCGTCCGAGCCCATCTCGTACAGCCGCTTGTTGGCCAGCGCGACGATCTCGTTCTCCCGGACGCCGGGCTTGAGTGCCTCGGAGATGTCCTGGTAGACACCGTCCACCATGGCGGCCGCGGTGGACAGCAGCATGATCTCGTCCGGCGACTTGAGCAGGCGGGCGTCCAGCATCACCTGCTGGGCGTCCCGCACCTCGATGCCCACCCGCTGCAACTCCAGGAACATCGGCGTCTCGGCGATGTCCACCCCGAGCGGCATGCCCGCCACGCCGTGCTCGGCCAGGATCGTGCGGATCTCGGCGACCGCGAGCTCGATGAGCCCGGCGTCGGGTGCCACCGCGCCGCGCAGCCCGAGCATCCCGGCCCGGCTGTCGTCCGGCCGGATCCACGGCGCGTACAGCTTGTGGTGCTTGGCCGCCGAACCGAAGTCCCACACCACCGGCTCGCCGGACCGGGTCAGCAGGGTGTACCGGGCAACCTTGTCCCGGGCCCACTCCCCGATCATCGTGGCCGACACGTACCGGATGTTGTTGATGTCGAACAGCAGCAGCGCGCCGAGTTCCGAGTCGGCCAGCGCGGCCCGCGCCCGGTCCAGCCGGTACCGGCGCAGCCGCGCGAAGTCGACCCGCTCCTCGAAGTCGACCGCCATGCGGCCGGGGCTGGCCGGGACACGACCGGATACTGCGGGCATTGGCGCCTCCTCAAGCAACCGGCTCGGCCGGGGACAGCCCGTCGTGCACCGGCACGCGCTCCGGATCCAGTTCGACGCCGGCGCTGCGCGCCTGTTCCACGATGAGCGCGGCGAAGTCCTCGTCCCGGTGGCCGCGGCCGACCGCCGCCTGCACCAGGTGGTAGGTTGCCGCGGCGACCGGCAACGGTACCTCCAGCTCGCGGGCCGCGGCCAGGCCGAGGTCGAAGTCCTTGCGCAGCAGGTCGGTGGTGAACGTCGGGGTCAGGTCCAGGTTGACCAGCGCCGGCGTCTTGTACCGGCTGAACACCGAGCCGAGCACCGACCCGTTGATGAACTCTAGGAAGGCCGCCCGCGAGACGCCGCCGCGCTGGGCGAGCACGGTCACCTCGGCCAGCGACTGGGTCACCACGCCGAGCAGGATGTTGTGCGCCAGCTTGACGAACCTGGCGAGGTCCTGCTCCCCCATGTAGGTCACTGAGCCGCCGATCAGGTGCAGCAGCGGCTCGACCGCCCGGAAGGCCTCCGGTGGGCCGGACACCGCGATGGACAGCTTGCCGGCCCGTACCACTTTGGCATTTCCGCTGACCGGCGCGGCCAGCAGCGTCGTGCCACGCTCGGCCGCGGCCTGCCGGATGCGCTCCGACGTTTCCGCCGAGACGGTGCTGGAATCCACCAGGTAGGCCGGCGCGGTCTGCTGGCACAGCAGGCCGCCCTCGCCGAGGGTCACCCGCAGCAGCGACTCGTCCGCGGACAGCGTGGTGAACACCACGTCCAACCCGGCCAGCTCGGCGACCTCGTCCACCACCTTCGCGCCGCCGGCCGCCAGGTCCTCGGCCTTGGCCCGGGTGCGGTTCCACACGTGCACGCCCTGCCCGGCCGCCAGTAACCGTTCGACCATCGCGCGGCCCATGCGCCCGGTGCCTATCCATCCGACAGAGGAGCGCTCAGCCATGGTCGATCCTTTCGTTGGGGACCTGCGGTGCGATGCCGGCGCCGAGGTACAGCCGGGCCACCTCGGGGTCGTCGAGCAACTTCTCCGCCCGGGCGACGAGCCGCACCACGCCCGCCTCCAGGACCGCGCCGGAATCGGAGGCGGCCAGGCCGGACCGCGCGTTCTGCTCGACCAACAGGATGGTACGGCCGCTGCCGGCCAGCGTACGGATGCTCTCGAAGACCAGCCGCCGGGACTTGGGGTCCAGCCCGATCGAGGGCTCGTCGAGCAGCACCAGAGCGGGGTCCAGGACCAGGGTGCGGGCGAGCTCGACCTGCTTCTGCTCGCCACCGGACAGCGAGCCGGCGTGCGCGCCGGCCCGCCTGGCGCAGATCGGGAACGCGGCCACCGCCTGCTCGACCCGGGCGCGGACCACCTTGGCGTCCTTGAGCACGTAGCCGCCCATGAGCAGGTTGTCCCACACCGTCATGGCCGGGAAGAGGCTGCGCTCCTGCGGCACGTGCACGATGCCCAGCAGCAGCCGGGCCCGCGGACTGAGCCGGCCGATGTCCCGGTCCCGGAAGACCACCTGGCCGCCGCTGGGCCGCAGCAGGCCGCTGACCGTCTTGAGCACAGTGGACTTTCCCGCGCCGTTGGGCCCGATCAGGCAGGTGACCGCGCCCTCCTCGATGGTCAGGTCGACGCCCTTGAGGATGTCGCCGGCGCCGTAGCCGGCGACCACACCGGACAGGCGCAGGATTCCCGAGGCACCCATCTCAACTCCCGAGGTAGGCATCGAGGACCAGCGGGTTCTGCTGTACCTGCGGCGGCGCGCCCTGGAATATCGGCCGGCCGGCGTCCAGCACGATGATCGGATCACACAGCCGCATGACGAACTGCAGGTCGTGCTCGACGATGAGGAAGGTGACGCCGGCCGCGTGACGCTCCCTGATGTGCTGTTCCATCGTGTCCACGAGTACCGGGTTGACTCCGGCGGTCGGCTCGTCGAGCATGACCAGGCGCGGCGAGCTCATCAGCACGGCGGCGAACTCCAGCAGCTTGCGCTGCCCGTAGGACAGCTCGGCGGCGAGCAGGTCGGCGACCCCGGCCAGCCGGAACTCGGCCAGCAGGTGCCCGGCCCGCTCGCGGTCGGCGCGCCGGATCCGTGGCGCGCCGAGCTGCCACCACCGGTACCCGCCGGCCACCACCAGGTTCTCCACCACGGTCAGCTGCGGGAACACCCGCGCCTGCTGGAAGGTGCGGGACAGCCCGTGCCGGTACAGCCGGCCGGTGCCGTGGCGGGTGACGTCGCGCCCAGCGAACGTGACCCGGCCGGCATCCGGCTTCAGGTACCCGGTGACGATGTTGAACAGGGTGGTCTTCCCGGATCCGTTGGGCCCGATCAGCGCGGTGACGGTACCCTCGCCGACCGACAGCGAGCAGTCGTCGACCGCGCGCACCCCACCGAACACCTTGCGGACGCCGGACACGGCAAGCAGATCGGTCATTGCCGCACCACCTCCACACTGTCCACAAGGGATGGCGATCGGTCAGGGTTCGCGATGCTCGCCCGGCGGCGCCGGCGCCGCAGCCGTTCAGCGACCGTGGGCAGGATCCCGCGCGGCAGCACCAGGATAATCAACAGGAACACCAGGGCGTACGCGATGAGATAGAACTGGCTGGCGCCGAGCTGGTAGGCGAGGTACTGCTGACCGGTCTCCAGGATGATGGCGCCCAGCACCGGCCCCCAGAGGGTGGCCCGGCCACCGAGAAACGTCATCAGCACGATCGCGATCGTGATCAGCGGGTCCACCGCGAACTGCGGATAGATGACACCCACCTGGTAGTACGCCCACACCGCGCCCACCATCGCGGTGAGTCCGACGCTGACCGAGAACGCGAGCACCTTCACCCCGCCCGCCGCGACCCCGATCCCGCGCGCCTTGTCCTCGTCGGCGCGTACCGCCGCCAGTGCCAGACCCACCTTGCTGCGCATCGTCGCGTAGGTCAGCAGCATCGCCAGCGCCAGCAGGATGAGCAGCACGTAGTAGAACGGCAGCTCGAAGGTTGCCGCGGGAAACGGCGCGACCGGGAACGAGAGTCCCTGCGCGCCGCCGGTGAGACTGTGCAGGTTGAAGGCGAGCGTCTGGACGACGAACAGCAGCGTGATCGTGACGATCGCGAACACGTCCGCCCGGGTGCGCATCGCGATCGCGGCGACCGGCGCGCCCAGCAACGCACCGATCACGCCGATGACGGGCAGCCACACGAACGGCACGTACCCGTTGGTGAGCTGCTGGTTGTGCAGGATCATCGCGAACGCGTACGCGCCGATGCCGAAGAACGCCGCGTGCCCGAGCGACGGGTACCCGGCCAGCCCGCCCACCAGGTTCCACGCGCTGGCCATCGCCGCGAACATCAGTACGAAGACGAGCATGTTCAACACCCAGTGCTGCAGGCCGAACAGCGGCACCACGGCCAGGACGCCGACGAACAGGCCACCCCGGGCCGCGGGCAGCAGCCTTGCCGCAAGAGGGCTCATATGGCCCCCCGGCCGACGGTGCCGAACAGTCCCTGCGGCCGGATCAGCAGCACCAGCAGGAGGATCACGAAGAACGTCATCTCCGACCAGGACGGCGACACCGTGGACGCGACCACGGCCGAGGAGGTCGCCACGATGACCGCCGCGATCACCGCGCCGCCGACGCTGCCCAGCCCGCCGAGCACCACAATGGACAGTAGCCGGGAGATCAGGTCGTAGTGGCTGCCGGCGTTGAACGGGTACAGCAGGCCGTAGACCGAGCCGGCGGCGGCCGCGGTCGCCGCACCCAGGCCGAAGCCGAGGGCGGAGACCCGCTGCGCCTGCACGCCGAGCAGTTGCGCCGATTCGGGATTCTGCACGGTGGCCCGCACCGCGCGGCCGAACCTGGTGCGGTGCAGCAACAGCATCAGCAACCCGAGGGCGGCCAGGGACAGCACGAAGGCCCAGAACCGCACGACGGTGATCTGGTACCCGAACACCGTCCAGCTGGCATTGGCATAGCTGGTGTTGATGCTGCGCCGGGTGGTGCTCCAGACGACACCGATGACGCCCTCGACCAGCAGGGCCACCGCGAAGGTCACCAGCAGGCTCAGCTCGGCCTTGTCCTCGCGGCGCAGCGGGCGCAGGAACGCCAACTGCACGCCGACCCCGAGGCCGAACATGGCCACCGTGGTCACCGGTATCGCGAGGAACGGGTCCAGACCGAACGAGGTGAACAACTGGTACGCCAGGTAGGCGCCCAGGATCACCATCGCACCCTGCGCCAGGTTGACGACCTTCATGATGCCGAAGATGAGGGTCTGGCCGGAGGCCATCAGCGCGTACACGCCTCCGGTCAGCACCCCCAGGATCAGCCCTTGGATCAGGGCGTGCATGCGGCTGTCACCCACCCCACGCGGGCTTGGGGAACAGCGGGCTGGCCTGCGCCACACCGGCCGGGAACACCGGCGTCAGCTTGCCGCCCTGCCACTGGATCAGGTTGAAGCTGCCGTCCGGCGCGCCGGTCGCGTCCCAGCTCAGGTCGCCCAGCAGCGTCGGCCAGCGGCCCTGGTGCAGGGTCGAGATGATGGTCGCGTTGTCAATCTTCCCGGTCTTCGCGGCCACCGCCTCGACGAGCTGCCCGGCGGCGTACGCCTCGGCGCTCGTGTTGTCGATGGTGTCCACGGTGCCGCCGTAGGCCTTGACGTACGCGGCCGCGAACACCGCGCTGCCGGCCGCCTTGGTGCTCGGGAACCAGTCACCCGAGGACATGATGCCCTGCGTGTTTCCGGCACCCACCTTGTCGGGGAACTCCACCGGCGAGTTGGCGCCATTGGACAGGAACATGAACTTGGGGCTGAACTTCAACTGCACCAGGCTCTTGACCTGACCGTACGCGTCCTCGCTCTGGGTACCGCCGACCAGTACGTCCGGCTTCGCCGCCGCCACCTTCGCCATGATCGGCGCGAAGTCCTGCGTCTCGGCGGGGTAGACCTGCTTGTACACCGTCTTGATCCCGGCCGCCTCGAACCTGGCGCGGACGTCCTCCGCCACCGGGGTGGCGAACGGGTCGTCCAGTTCGGTGTAGGCGGCCGTCGCCGGGCGCTGCGCCGCGGGCAGCGAGAGGACCCAGTCGGCGAACACGTCGCCCTGCTTGACCACCGGCGCCGGCTGGACGAAGAACAGGTTGTCCAGCTTCTGCTCGAACACCTTGGGACCGCCGCCGGCCGGCTCCAGGAACGCGTACCCGTACCGCTTGGCCACCTGGGAGGCCGGCACGGTCAGCAGGCTGGAGAACGGCCCGAAGATCAGATCGACCTTGTCCTTGTTGATCAGGTTCTGGTAGTTGGTCACCACCTGGTTCGTGCTGGACGTGTCGTCCACAATCTTGAGTTGGACCTGGCGGCCGAGCACGCCGCCCTTGGCGTTGACGCCGCTGGCCCACAGCTCGTAGCCGTTCTTGACCGCCTTGCCGGAGTCGGCGAAGTCGCCGGTGAGCGATACCGAGGCACCGATCACCAAGGGAGCCTTGGTGCCGGCCGAGGCGCCGGCACCCGTGTTGTTCGAGTTGGACGCACAGGCGGTGAGGGCCACCGCCAGCAAGGACACCGTGCTCGTGACGGTGCCTGCCCGCCACAAACGATTGTATTTCGACATCGCCCGTTCTCCTCCATCGCAACGGTCAGGAGACCCGAGGGGCTGACCCAAAACCAGTCCGGCCAGCCGAGCAGGCTTCACAATCGATTGCGGAAATCATGCTGCCGGGCGGCCGAGCATGTCAACACTTGGTTTCCATCAGATTTCCTGTGACAGTGCGCCATCCCGCGTATCGCTGGCGGTGTTCGCCGCCGTCACCCGGCGCCACGGGGGTCGGGGCGGCGCCACCGGGAGATCCGAAAAGGCGCAAACGATTGCGGGGAGACGGTGTCCTACGATGGCCGGGTGGCCTACGCTTGCGCACTATGCAGCGGATCAAGCTGACCGACGTCGCGCGGGCCGCCGGGGTACACCCCGGAACGGCCAGCCGCGCGTTGAATCCACTGACGCGCGAGCAGGTCAGCCAGGCGACCTCGCGGCGGGTGGCCCGGGCAGCGCAGCGGCTGGGCTACATCCCCAACACGCTGGCCCGCGGGCTGCGTACCGCGCGTTCCTTCATCATCGGCATGGTGGTGCCGGACGTGGCCAACCCGCTGTTCCCGCCCATGGTGCGCGGCGCCGAGCAGGTGCTGAGCAAGGCCGGGTACACGCTGGTGCTGACCGACACGGACAACGACGCGTCCACCGAGCGCCGGCAGATCGAGCAGCTGCGGGCCCGCGGCACGGACGGCTTCATCGTGGCCACCGCCCGGTGGCGGGACCCGCTGCTCGACGAGATCGCCGAGGCGGGCGTACCGGCGGTGCTGGTCAACCGGAACACCTCGACCGGCAGGCTGCCGTACGTCGGCGGTGACGAGCGTACCGGCATCAAGCAGGCCGTGGACCACCTGGTCGGGCTCGGCCACCGGCACATCGCCCACCTGGGTGGCCCGCAGGACACCTCCACCGGTCGGGAGCGCGCCGCCGCGTTCCGCCAGGCGACGCACCAGCACGGCCTGCCCTCGACACGCGGGCTGATCCGGGCGTGCACCAGCTACACCGAGGCCGCCGGCGCCGCGGCGGCCGGCCGGCTGGTCGCCTCCGGACAGGAGTTCACCGCGGTCATCGCCGGCAACGACCTGATCGCCTTCGGCGTGCTCAGCGTGCTGGGCCAGGCTGCCATCTCGTGCCCAGACCAGGTGTCGCTGATCGGCTTCAACGACATGCCGCATCTGGACAAGCTGGCCCCGCCGCTGACCACGGTGCGGCTCCCGCTGGCGGAGATGGGTGCCCAGGCCGCCCGGATCCTGCTCGACAAGATCGAGCAGAGCGCTTCGGACAGTCCGGTCACCCAGTCCCTCCTCGGCGTCGAACTGGTCGTCCGTGGCAGCACCGCTGCCCCGGTGCCGCGGTTCAGCAACAACAGCCATGCCCTGAATGCCAGGTGAACAAGGCTCCCACGCGGGCCGCCCGCCCGGCTAACTCCGCAGGCTCCACTGCTGGTTGGCGCCGCCGTTGCAGGCCCAGAGGATGATCTTCGTACCGTTCGCCGTCCCGGCACTGGACGCGTCCAGGCACAGCCCGGACTGCACCCCCGTGACAGTGCCGTTGGCGTTGACGTTCCACTGCTGGTTGGTGACGCCGTTGCAGTCCCAGATGACGACGGCGGTGCCGTTACTGGTACCCCTGCCGAACGCGTCCAGGCACTTGCTGCCGTACACCATGAGTTGCTTGCTGGCGGTGGTGGTCCAGACCTGGTTCGACTGGCCCGTGCAGTCCCACAACTGGGCCTGCGTCCCGTTGGCCGTGCTCGAGTTGTTGATGTCGACGCACCGGCCGGACTGGCCGCCCACGATCCGGACGCCCGGCTGGCCTCCGCCGCTGGCTGCCGCGTAACCCACCGAGACGATGTTCGCCTGTACCGAGTTGTCGGCCGCGTCGGTCGGCAGGCCCGCCGTCATGACGCCTTCGAAGAAGGATCCGAAGGACCCGTTGCAGTTGTCGCCACCCGTGCCCAGCACGATGGCGCCCACCCGATGCATCGGTGT
>JBBWZQ010000096.1:0-118633 GCA_039649115.1 Micromonosporaceae bacterium
GGCTGGCCGTGGCCGACAAGCCCGACTCGCACGACATCTGCTTCATCGCCGACGGGGACACCCGGGGCTGGCTGCACGAGCGGCTGGGCGAGGCGCCCGGCGAGATCGTGGACGCGGCCAGCGGCGAGGTGGTCGGCCGGCACGCCGGGGCATACGCGTACACGGTCGGCCAGCGCAAGGGCCTGGGCCTGGACCGGCCGGCCGCCGACGGCCGCCCGCGCTACGTGCTGTCGATCACCCCGGTCACCAACACCGTCACGGTCGGCCCGGCCGAGGCCCTGGAGATATCTACCGTTTACGGTGAGCGTCCACTGTGGAACGGATCCGGCCCGGTCCGGGCGGAGATCCAGTTGCGGGCGCACGGAGAGGTGGTACCGGCAGTGGTCACTGTGGACGGTGGGCGGCTCGTCGCGGCGCTGGACCGGCCGGTCCGCGGGGTCGCCCCGGGACAGGCGATCGTGGCGTACCAGCCGGATCCGGCCGGCGACATCGTCCTCGGCTCGGCGACGATCAGTCACGCGTCACGTCTGGCGCCGGCGGCGTGAAGATTGCTGAGGGGGCGGCGACCGGCGTCGGCTCGCTGCCGGGCACGGACATCCGGGAGGCGCTGCGGACCGTCCTGGGCGAGCTGCCCGACCTGCCGCACCTGCCTGAGCTGCCGGACCGGGGCCCGGGAGCCGACCTGCTCGGCCGCTGCGCCGGGCTGCTCGTCGACCTGCCGGTCGACCTCTACGTCGGGCGCTGGCGGCTGGCCCCGCACCCGGGCCGCGACGCGCGGCGCACGGCCGACCTGTGGGAGCGCGACCTGGACGCGCTGACCGACGAGGCGGCCGGGTATTCCGGCACCCTGAAGGTCCAGTGTGCCGGCCCGTGGACCCTGGTCGCGGGCATCGACCTGCCGGTGGGCGGGCGGGTGCTGCGCGACCCCGGCGCGGTACGCGAGCTGACCACCTCGCTCGGCGAGGGGCTCGCCCGGCACGTCGCCGAGGTCGGCCGCCGGGTACCCGGCGCGCAGGTGCTGCTCCAGCTCGACGAGCCGTCCCTGCCGGCGGTACTGGCCGGGCAGGTGCCGACGGAGAGCGGGTTCAGCGTGCTGCCCACGGTCGAGGCGGACCGGGCCCGGCAGGCGCTGCACCAGGTCATCGAGGCGGCCGGGGTACCCGTGGTGGTGCACTGCTGCGCACCGGACGCACCCGTCTCGCTGCTGCGCGACGCGGGCGCGGCCGGGCTGGCGCTGGACCTCGACCTGGTGAAGGACCTCGACCCGCTGGGCGCGGCGATCGAGGCCGGCGGGTACCTGTTCGCGGGCGCGGTGCCCACCTCGGGTGGCCCGCCGCCGGCTTCCCGGCCCGCCGCCGACCGCGTGCTCGACCTGTGGCGCCGCCTGGGCTTCCCGCTGCCCCGCCTGGCGGAACAGGTGGTGGTCACCCCCGCCTGTGGCCTGGCCGGCGCGTCCCCCGAGTTCGCCAGGGCGGCGCTGGCGGCGTGCCGGGACGCCGGCCGCCGGCTGCTCGACGATGCCCGCTCCTGAGGTCCACCGCGTTGTCATACCCTGCGGTTGACGTGCCCCGAGGGAGGTAGGCGTGGACGAACAGATCGCGGCGGGGCCGGTCACCCCGGAGCAGCAGGCACATGCCGGTGCGGAGCCGACCCCCGAGGCACGCGAGCGCCATGCGGCGCTGTCGGCGGAGATCGACGAGAATCAGTACCGGTACTACGTGCTGGACACGCCCACGATCTCCGACGGTCAGTACGACAGGCTGATGCGCGAGCTGACCCGGTGGGAGACCGAGTACCCGGCGCTGCGCACGCCCGACTCGCCCACCCAGCGCGTCGGCGGCACCTATTCGACCCTCTTCACGCCGGTGGCCCACGCCGAGCGGATGCTCAGCCTGGACAACGCGTTCGACGACGCCGAGCTGTCCGGCTGGGCCGAGCGCGTGGAGCGCGACGCGGGCGGCCCGGTCAGATACCTGTGCGAGCTGAAGGTCGACGGCCTGGCGATCAGCCTGACCTACGAGAAGGGCCGGCTGACCCGGGCGGCGACCCGGGGCGACGGGCGCACCGGCGAGGACGTCACCCTCAACGTCCGCACCATCGACGACGTACCGGAGCGGCTCGCCGGCCCGGACATCCCCGAGTTCGTCGAGGTCAGAGGTGAGATCTTCTTTCCGGTCGAGGCGTTCGGCGAGCTGAACGAGAGCCTGGTCGAGCAGGGCAGGGCGCCGTTCGCCAACCCGCGCAACGCGGCGGCCGGCAGCCTGCGCCAGAAGGACCCGCGCATCACCGCCTCCCGCCCGCTGCACCTGGTCGTCCACGGGCTGGGTGCGCGGCGCGGCTTCGAGCCGGTCAGCCAGTCCCACGCCTACGAGGTGATGACGCGCTGGGGGTTGCCGACCAGCGACCGCTGGCGGGTGGTGCCCGACCTCGACCAGGTGCGCGACTACATCGCCTACTACGCCGAGCACCGCCACGACGTGGTACACGAGATCGACGGCGTCGTCGTCAAGGTGGACGACGTGTCGATCCAGCGCCGGCTCGGCTCGACCAGCCGCGCCCCGCGGTGGGCGATCGCGTTCAAATACCCGCCGGAGGAGGTCAACACCCGGCTGCTCGACATCCGGGTCAACGTCGGGCGCACCGGCCGGGTCACCCCCTACGCCGAGCTGGAGCCGGTACGGGTGGCCGGCTCCACGGTCACCTTCGCCACCCTGCACAACGCGAGCGAGGTGGTCCGCAAAGGGGTGCTGATCGGCGACACCGTGGTCCTGCGCAAGGCCGGCGACGTGATTCCCGAGATCGTCGGGCCGGTCGTCGACAAGCGCGACGGCTCGGAGCGGCCGTTCGTCATGCCCACGCACTGCCCGGAGTGCCGTTCACCGCTGGCCCCCACCCGCGAGGGCGACGTCGACATCCGCTGCCCCAACAGCCGGACCTGCCCGGCGCAGCTGCGCGAGCGGGTGTTCCATTTGGCCGGCCGCGCCGTGCTCGACATCGAGGTGCTCGGCTACAAGGCCGCGATGGCGCTGCTCGACGACGGCATCATCGCGGACGAGGGCGACCTGTTCGGGCTCGACGAGACCCAGCTGCGACGCAGCGACTTCTTCGTCAACAAGGACGGCACGCTGGGCTCCAACGCGGTGAAGCTGCTGGCCAACCTGGCGGAGGCGAAGGACCGTCCACTGTGGCGCATCCTGGTGGCGCTGTCCATCCGGCACGTCGGTCCCACCGCCGCCCAGGCGCTCGCCCGGCACTTCGGCTCGCTTGACGCGATCGCCGCCGCCGCACCCGAGGAGCTGGCCGGGGTCGAGGGCGTGGGCCCCACGATCGCCGAGTCGCTGCTCGAATGGTTCACGGTGGACTGGCACCGCCAGCTCGTCGAGAAATGGCGCGCCGCCGGGGTGCGGCTGGCCGAGGAGCGGCTGGACGAGGGGCCCCGGCCGCTGGAGGGCATCACCGTCGTGGTGACCGGCAGCCTGCACGGCTTCTCGCGCGACGAGGCCACCGAGGCGATCACCGCGCGCGGCGGGAAGGTGAGCGGCAGCGTCTCCAAGAAGACCGGCTTCGTGGTCGTGGGGGAGGCGCCCGGGTCCAAGTACGACAAGGCGGTGGCGCTGAAGGTGCCGGTCCTCGACGAGGCGGGCTTCGAGGTGCTGCTGCGCGACGGTCCGGAGGCGGCGCGGTCGGTCGCCCAGGAGGTCAGCCCGCCGTGACGGGCGCCGGGTAGAACCGCTCGGCCACGTCCGCGGTCAGCTCGCGTACGGTCGCGATCTCGTCGGGCTGGAGCCGCCGGTATGCGGACTCCAGCATGCTGGCCGAGTTCATCGGCCGGAAGGCGGTCTTGGAGAGGCCGAAGGCGAGCGTCCACCGGTGCGCGTCCCGGTCGGTACCGGTACTGCCGGTGGCCTTCGCGATCCGGGCCGCAGCCCGCTCGCTGAAGCGCAGGCCGAAGTGGTCGTACAGCTCGGCGAAGGCGCGCGCCGGGTCGGTCGCGAAGTCCTCGTACCGGCGGATCGCGACGCCGGGCAGCTCCCGGTAGTGCCGGTCCACGATCCCGTACGTCACCCGCCACATGAGCGCGTAGCTGCGCAGCGGATCCGTCTCCGCCGCCGCCTCGCGTGCCTCGCCGGCGTGCGGCCCGAGCAGGTCGCGGACCAGGCCTGGCTGGTCGAGCAGCTGGTCGAAACGCATCCGCCAGCCCAGCCGCCGGTAGCTGCCCGCCACCGCGACCGGGTCCCGGACCAGTACCACCGCCCGCACGCCCAAGGTGCGGGCCAGCCACGGCGTGGCGAACAGGGCGAACGGATCGTCGAGCAGGGCGCGGCGGCCCCGCAACCGGCCGACCGTGAACGACGTCCCGTACTTGGCCAGCCGGGCCAGGTCGTACGGCCGGTGGTTGCGGCGCAACTCGCGGAGGAAGCCGTAGTGCAGTGCCAGGGTCCGCGTGAAGGCGCGCAGCCAGGCGGCGTCGCCGTCCTCGATGTACTGGTACTGGTGGCTCACGCGGTGGTCGAGCACCCCCGGGCTCTGCCCCGGCGGGTGTCCCGGGTTGAGCGGCTCGTTGACGTAAACCACCTCGCCGCCCGCCTCGACCATCTTCCCCACCCAACTGGTCCCCGACCGCGCCAACCCGGTAACGAGCAACCCCACCCTGACCTCCCATGATCGTCGCAACTTCATCTGAAGTCGCGGTGTTGGACCGCGCCGGACACCGCAACTTCACGGACGTTGCGTGGATCTTGATGAGCGAGCGGCGGCGTGGCGAGCGGTGCGGCGGGGGGTGCGGCGGGGGGTGCGGCGGAGGGCGGCGAAGGCGGAGAGGTGCAGTGGCCCGCGCAGGGCCCAGACGGCGGCGGCGTAGAGCGGGACGGCGACCACGACGGTGGCGGCGCACCCGACCAGGCCGGCACCGAACAGCACGCGGGCGGCCAGGCCCACGCCGCCGAAGCACACCAGGCCGAGCGGGTAGGACAGCAGCGTGGCCTTGCCGAACGGGTGGATCCGCAGCGTCACGGCGATCTGCACCAGCGGTACCGCGTTCTTCACGGCGAGCGCGGCGAACCAGGCCCAGGCCGCCCCCGCGATGCCGATCCGCGGGATCAGCAGCAGGTTGAGGCCGACGTTGACGATCAGGGCCAGCGTGACGTTGGCCATGTTCCAGCCGGTACGCCCGGCCATGGCCAGCACCACGTCCACCATGCCGGAGGCGTTGGCCAGCAGCCCGGCGGCGGCCATGATCACCACGACCGCGAGCGCGCCGTGGCCGGCGTACCCGTGCCCGAACAGCGACAGGTAGGCCGGTGCGAACGCGGCGACGCCGAGGTACACCGGCCAGACCAGCAGCACCACCCAGGCCGTGGCGTCCTGGTACAGCGCGTTGGCCGCCCGCAGGTCCGCCGCGGCGAGCAGTTCCGCCAGGCGGGGCTCCACCGCGGTCGCGATGGCCTGGTTGGCGAACTGGCCGGCGACCACGAACCTGGCCGCGACGGTGTAGACGGCGGCCGGTGCGAACCCGAGCAGCGCGGCGACCAGCAGCACGTCGAGCCGCTGCAGGGCGAGCTGGGCCAGGCTGGCCAGCGCGCGGGGCCCGGTGAAGGACCAGAACTCCCAACCGATGTGCCCGACCCCCACCCGGGCCGGCCGGGCCGGCCGCTGCGTGCGCATCACGTGTGCCAGCCAGGCGGCGGCCAGTGCCGCGGAAAGCGCGTACGGAGCGATCCAGGCGAGCGTGTACGCACCGGTGGCGCCGCCGATGAGCAGCACCGCGCCGAGCACGGCGACCTGCAGGGCCGGCCGCGCCAGCTTCTCCACCAGTACCGTCGCGCGCATCGTCCGGTACCCGCGGGTGGCGGCGAGCAGCGCGTCGGAGAGCACGGCGAGCGGCACGAAGAACGCCACCAGCCGCACCTGGCTCACGAAGTCGGGGCTGCGCCGCAGCAGGGGGGCGGCCCACCACAGCCCGACGCTCGCCAGCGCCGACGCGAGCACGACCGGCCGCAGCGCGATCACCACGCACCGGCGCATCAGATCGACCCGACCCAGCGCGCGCAGCCGGGCCAGCCAGTACACCAGGCCCGTGGTCGTGCCGAGCTTGGCGACCACGGTGCTGACCAGGAAGGCGGAGGTGGCCGCGAACAGCACGCCGGCCTCGGTCTGGCCGAGGCCCTTGGCGACCAGCCAGGTGGCGGCGAAGCCGGCGGTGGCGGAGAAGGCGGCGCCGAGCAGGTTCAGCGCTCCGCCGCGGGCCACCCGGCCCATCCCGGCCCGCTCGTGCGCGCTGGGCCGGGTCAGCGTCTGCGCGCTCACGGTGCCTCCGGGCCTGCTACGCGCAACGCCGCGGCCCGCCGCGCTCACCACCTGGCCGGTACCTGTGCCGGCCGGACCGCGGGCAGCAGCCAGTCGCCGATCGCGCTCAGCCGCTGGCCGGCCTCGTCCAGCCGGTCGGCGAGGTACCGCGCGCCGACGTCGAGCAGGTACAGCAGGGCGGTGAGCTCGGCGGTCGCGGCTGGCACCCCGTACGGGGCGAGGTGCCCGGCCGCGTCGCGAACCAGCGCGGCCGCCGCCTCGCCCGGCCCGGTACCCGCGTCGACCGCCCGCGCCAGCGCGCAGTGCAGCGCGTCGAACCCGAGCGGTACCCCCTGGGTGAACCGCTCCCAGTCCCAGACCAGCACGGTGTCCCGCAGCGGGTGCATGTTCCACGGGGTCCAGTCCCCGTGCCAGTTGCCGAAGGCGAGCGTGACACCCCCGCCCCGGGCGAGAACGTGCCGCGCGGCGGCGCGCAGGGCCGGCCCGACGTGCGGGTCGCGTACCCCAGGCCGGCCGGCGACCGCGTCCAGGCGCCGTTCCAGCAGGTCGCGGTACCCGCTCCCGCCGAGCGTGGCGACGGCGGTACCGCTGGCGCCGGCGACCTCCACCATCGCACCGGGCACCGCGCCGGCCGGCCCGGCGGGGCGCTGCCAGACCGGCAGGACGCCCTGCACGAGCAGCTCGTGGTCGCGCCACCGCCCCGCGTGGCGCAGCGGCGGCACGGTCGCCCGGCGCAGCCCGGCGGCGCCCAGGACCGCCAGCGCGCCGGCCTCCGCCCGCACCAGGTCGCGGGTCAGCGCGTTGACGCCCAGCTTCGCGAAACCGATCGGCCGGCCACCGGCGTCCAGGATCTCCACCACCGGCTTGTGGTTGGCCCGCCGCGCCCCCCCGATGTACAGGCACAGCGCGACGGGCTCGCCGAGGACCTGGCCGAGGTACGCCTGCAGCGAGTCCTCGCCGGCGGTGCCGAAGACCCGCACGCGGGACCGGAACGGCGCGCACGAGGCACCCAGCGCGGCCCGTACCGCCGCCAGCCGCAGCCGGTCCCGGCCGTGCCGGGGGGCCGGCGCGTGGCGCAGGGCGCCCAGCCGGGTGGCCCGCGGCCGCACCGGCAGACCGAGCCGGGGGCGCCGGGCGTGCGGGATGACCAGGTACTCGGCCACGACGGGCGGGCGCCGCCCGGGCGGTGCGGGCGCACCGGGGATGTCAAGCACGTGCGGTTCGGGGTAGAGGAGGCGGACGAGTTCGGCGAGATGCTCGGTTCCCACCTGTCTCTAACGCAGGACCAACCATCCCGGGCCTCCACCAAAAGGGCAAACTGCCCTGTCGGGCTGGCGGGTGGGCATAACGGTCCGTTCGGTGGCCAGCGCGGCCGGCGTTACCGGCCTATGGTGAGGTCGTTGCACACGTCAGGCGGCCCCAGCGCTTTCGGCTGACCACATCCCCGTCCCGGCAGGGACGGGACCGCCGAGGGCGACGGTGGCCGCGTTGCCATGTGCTGAGGCGGTGCTTGCTATTGCGCGTACGGGGAACATGCGTGTGCTGGGAAGTCAGGAGAAAACGACAGCCGCGGGGGGAGCGATGGAGCCGACGGCACGGCGCAACTCGGCACCACCCGAGCGCGAGGAGATCTTCTTCGGCTACGTCGCACTCGTGTGCCTGGCCGCGCTCGCGCTCGTCGGCGCGCAGGTATCCGGGCTGACCAGCACGCTCCAGCACGCCCCGGGCGGGTACTGGCTGATGGCCGGCCTCGCGGTGCTCGCCGACGCCCGACCGTTGCGCCCCGGCGCCCGGCGCCAGCTCTCCCCCGTCTGCCCGTCCATCTGCTTCACCTTCGCCATCCTGTTGACCTGGGGATTCGCGCCGGCGGTCGCGGTGCAGGTGGCGGCGGTCGCGGTGTCCTCGGTCCGGCTCGGGCACCGGCCGTGGCGCGCCACCTTCAACGCGAGCCAGTACGCGCTGGCCTTCGCCGCGGCGTGGGGAGTGCTGCTCGTCGCGCACGGCCCAGCCGGCATGCTCGCCGCCGCGGCGGCCTGGTTCGGGGTGAACTACCTGCTCGTCAGCATCGCCGTCTGGCTGCGCTTCGGTGGCGGCTGGTGGCAGTTGCTGCGCCGCACCGCACCGTACGAGGCGCTGTCCACGGGTGCCCTCCTGCTCCTGGCGCCGCTGCTGGCCGCTGCCGCCGGTACCAGCGCCGCCCTGATCCCGTTCATCCTGGTGCCCCTGTACGCGGTGAACCGGATGGCCCGGCTCGCCGCGGACCAGGAGCAGGCGGCGCGGCTCGACCCGCTGACCGGCCTGGACAACCGCAAGGCGCTGATGGCGGAGGTCGCCGACCAGCTCGCCGAGCACGCGCGGCGCGCCGCCGACGCCGCGGCCGGGCGCAGCGAGGGCATGGCCGCGCAGCTGGCCCTGCTGGTCCTGGACCTGGACCGGTTCAAGCACGTCAACGACGCGCTCGGCCACGGCGTCGGCGACCGGCTGCTGGTCGAGGTGAGCCGGCGCATCGCCGCCGCCGTACGCCGGTGCGACCTGGTGGCGCGGCTGGGCGGCGACGAGTTCGCGATCCTCGCGCCCGCACTGGGGCACGTGGACGACGCGCGCGCCCTGGCCGGCCGGATCGCCGCCGCGCTGGCCGAGCCGGTCAGCCTCGACGGGCTCCCGCTGGACGTGAGCGGGTCGATCGGCATCGCCCTCTTCCCCGAGCACGGCGACGACTTCGCCACCCTGATGCGGCACGCCGACGTCGCCATGTACGACGCGAAGACCCGGGGCGACGTGCTCGCCGTGTACGCGCCCGAGTCCGACCACAACTCGCCCGAGCGCCTGTCCCTGCTCGCCGACCTGCGCCACGCGCTGGAGGACCCGGGCTGCGAGGAGATCGCGTTCTACTACCAGCCGCAGGTGGAGCTGCGTACGGGCGACGTGATCGGGGTCGAGGCGCTGCTGCGCTGGCACCATCCCGTGCGCGGGCCGGTCGACCCGGAGGAGCTGATCCGGGTGGCCGAGCACAGCGGCGTGATGCGCCTGGTCACGCTCCGGGTGGTCGACGACGTCGTCGCGCAGCTGGCCAAGTGGCAGTCCAACGGGCTGGGCCTGCGCGCCGCGATCAACGTCAGCGTGCGTGACCTGCACACCGGGGAGATCGTCGACCGGCTCTCCGACCGGCTGGTCCACCACGGGGTCAGCGCCGACCAGATCCAGCTGGAGATCACCGAGGGCGCGCTGATGGCCGATCCGCGGCGGGTACTGGTCACGCTGCGCCGGTTGGACCGGCTGGGGGTGGCCCTGTCCCTCGACGACTTCGGCACCGGGTACTCGTCCATGCAGCACCTGCGCCGGCTCCCGCTGGCCGAGGTGAAGATCGACCGGTCGTTCGTCCTCGGCATGACCGAGGACCCCGACGACGAGGCGATCGTACGGTCGATCATCGAGCTGGCCGGAGCGCTCGGACTGCGCGTGGTGGCCGAGGGCGTCGAGGACGAAGCCACCTGGCGCCTGTTGCTGGCCGCCGGCTGCCATGTGGCGCAGGGTTGGTACTACGCCCGCCCGATGCCCGCGGACGAACTGGCTTCCTGGCTGTCCCGCTACCGCCCGCCGCACCGGATGCTCCCCGAGGCCCGGCGGCAGGGCGTGCTGCGGAGCAAATAGACTTTCCGGGTCGGTGCGGGGCGTGACACGCTGCCCGCGATACCCGAGATCAACCGAGGGGGCAGTGATGGCCGCCATCTCCCGCGCGGAGGTAGCGCACCTGGCGCACCTGGCGCGGCTCGCCGTGACCGAACAGGAACTGGACATCTTCGCCGGGCAGCTCGACGTCATCCTGCAGGCGGTGGCGAGGGTCGGCGAGGTCGCGGCCGCGGACATTCCGCCGACATCCCATTCGGTACCGCTGACCAACGTGCTGCGCGACGACGTCGTGCAGCCCTGTCTCAGCCAGGCCGAGGCGCTGTCCGGCGCACCGGACACGCGGGACGGGCGCTTCCGGGTGCCGCGGATCCTGGACGAGGAGGCCTGAGGTGAGCGATCTCATCCACGCCACCGCCGCCGAGCTGGCCGCACTGATCGCGACCGGCGAGGCGTCCTCGGTCGAAGTGACCCGGGCCCACCTGGAGCGGATCGACGCCGTGGACGGCCGGGTGCACGCGTTCCTGCACGTCGACGCGAACGGCGCGCTGGTCGCCGCGGGCGAGGTCGACGCGCGCCGGGCCGCCGGTGAGCCGCTCGGCCCGCTGGCCGGGGTGCCCGTCGCGGTCAAGGACGTGCTGACGACGCGCGGCGTACCCACGACCTGCGCCTCCAAGATCCTGGAGGGCTGGCGGCCACCGTACGACTCGACGGTGGTGGCCCGGCTGCGCGAGGCGGGGCTCGTCATCCTCGGCAAGACCAACATGGACGAGTTCGCGATGGGCTCCTCGACCGAGTACTCGGCGTACGGGCCCACGTTCAACCCCTGGGACCTCACCCGCATCCCGGGCGGCTCGGGCGGCGGCTCGGCCGCGTCCCTGGCCGCCTACGAGGCGCCGCTGGCCATCGGGAGCGACACCGGTGGCTCGATCCGGCAGCCGGGCGCGGTGACCGGCACGGTCGGCGCGAAGCCCACCTACGGCGGCACCTCCCGGTACGGGCTGATCGCCTTCTCGTCCAGCCTGGACACGCCCGGCCCGTGCGCCCGTACCGTCCAGGACGCGGCCCTGCTGCACGCGGTGATCGGCGGTCACGACCCGCGCGACTCGACCTCCATCCCGGCCCCGGTGCCGGCGGTCGTCGAGGCGGCCCGGCAAGGCGCCACCGGCGACCTGTCCGGCGTGCGGATCGGGCTGGTGAAGGAGTTCGGCGGCGAGCTTGCGGGTCCGCGCGGACGCCAGGGCGCCGAGCCCGGCGTGGCCGCGGCGGTACGCGAGGCGTTCGAGGCGCTGGTGAAGCTGGGCGCCGAGATCGTCGAGGTGTCCTGCCCGCACTTCCTGTACGCGCTGCCCGCGTACTACCTCATCGCGCCGAGCGAGTGCTCGTCCAACCTGGCCCGCTTCGACGGCGTCCGGTACGGCCTGCGGGTCGGCGACGACGGCAGCCGCGCGCTGGAGGAGGTCATGTCGCTGACCCGGGAGGCCGGCTTCGGGCCCGAGGTCAAGCGGCGCATCATCCTCGGCACCTACGCGCTGTCCTCCGGCTACTACGAGGCCTACTACGGGCAGGCGCAGAAGGTCCGCACGCTCATCACCCGCGACTTCGCCGCCGCCTTCGAGCAGGTCGACGTGCTGGCCGCGCCGACGACCCCGTTCGTGGCGTTCCCGTTCGGCTCGCGGACCGGCGACCCGTACCAGATGTACCTGGCCGACCTGTACACGATCCCGTCGAACCTCTACGGCGGCCCGGCCGTGTCCATCCCCTGTGGACTGTCCGAGGGCCTGCCGGTCGGTCTGCAGTTCATGGCGCCCACCATGGCCGACGACCGCATGTACCGCGTCGCCGCCGCACTGGAGACGGTGATCCCGCCGCTGACCCCGCCCACCCTCCACGATGCTGGAGCGACCGTATGACCACCACCGCGGAGGACGTGACCACCCGGTACGAGCCGGTGATCGGGCTGGAGACGCACGTCGAGCTGGGTACCCTCACCAAGATGTTCTGCGGCTGCCCGACGGAGTTCGGTGCCGAGCCGAACACCCAGGTGTGCCCGGTCTGCCTCGGCCTGCCCGGTACCCTTCCGGTGGCCAACCGGGCCGCGATCGAGGCGACCATCCGGATCGGCCTCGCGCTCAACTGCTCCATCGCGACCTGGTGCCGCTTCGCCCGCAAGAACTACTTCTACCCGGACATGCCGAAGAACTTCCAGATCAGCCAGTACGACGAGCCGCTGTGCGTGGACGGCTTCCTGGACGTGGAGGTCGACGGGCAGCGCGTGCGGGTGGGCATCGAGCGGGTGCACCTGGAGGAGGACACCGGCAAGACGCTGCACGTGGGCGGCAGCACCGGGCGCATCCACGGCGCGAGCGAGTCGCTGGTCGACTACAACCGGGCCGGCATCCCGCTGGTGGAGATCGTGACCAGGCCGGTGCCCGGCACGGGTGCGGCGGCTCCCGTGGTGGCCCGTGCCTACGTGACCGAGCTGCGCGACCTGGTCCGCGCGCTGGGTGTGTCGGACGTCCGGATGGAGCAGGGGTCGCTGCGCTGCGACGTCAACGTGTCGCTGAACCGGCCCGGCGAGCCGTGGGGCACCCGCAGCGAGACGAAGAACGTCAACTCCCTGCGCAGCGTCGAGCGCGCGGTCCGGTCGGAGATCATCCGGCAGGCGGCGGTACTCGACTCGGGCGGCCGGGTGGTGCAGGAGACCCGGCACTTCCACGAGGACACCGGCAACACGACGTCCGGCCGCAGCAAGGAGGAGGCCACCGACTACCGGTACTTCCCCGAGCCCGACCTGGTGCCGCTGGCCCCGGATCCGGAGTGGGTGGCCCGGCTGCGGGAAGAACTGCCCGAACTGCCCCGCGCCCGGCGCGACCGGCTCCAGGAGGCCTGGGGTCTGTCCGATCTGGACATGCAGTCGGCGCTCAACGCGGGTGCGGTGGAGCTGATCGAGGCGACCGTGGCCGAGGGTACGAGCCCGGAGGCGGCCCGCAAGTGGTGGCTGGGCGAGCTGGCCCGCCGCGCCAACGAGCAGGGCCTGGAGCTGGCCGCGGTGGGCGCCACACCGGCGCACGTGGCCGAGCTCCAGCGGCTCGTGGACAGTGGGCGGCTGACCGACAAGCTGGCGCGCGCCGTGCTGGAGGGCGTCGTCAGCGGGGAGGGCACGCCATCCGAGATCATGGCGGCGCGCGGCCTGGAGGTGGTCTCCGACACCGGTGCGCTGCAGGCGGCCGTGGACGCGGCGATCGCCGCGAATGCCGAGGTGGCGCAGAAGGTACGCGACGGAAAGGTCGCCGCGGCCGGGGTACTCGTCGGCGCCGTCATGAAGTCCACGAAGGGGCAGGCGGACGCGAAGACGGTGCGGGAGCTGGTGCTGTCCCGGCTGGGCGTGACCGGCTGAAAGTTACCAGGCGAAGCTGGCGGCGCGGTTGAACTTGGCCGGATCGAGCCCGGCGGCGAGCAGCACCTTGTCGCAGTTGCGGCGGGTCGCGCACGCGCCGACCGGCGTCGCACAGGCGAGGCAGCCACCCGCGCCGTTGTCGCGGTGGTGCCGGTACAGGTCGATGCAGATCTCCAGCAGCGCACCCTGGCGCAGGCTCTTGGTCACCGCGCACCTACCAAATCTCGGTTGAACCAGGCGAATTCTCTGGTGGGCATGGTCATGTCCACGGGGGCGGTCCGGTGGCCCGGACGGCGCCGGGGCAGCTGCCCGTACCGGCTGATCCTGGCCGCCGCGGCCTGGCGTGGCGGGCACGGATCCGGTACCAGGCAGATCTGGCAGATCCCGCCCCGGCCGGAGGCGGCGTGCTGGTCGACGATGGCCTGCGCCGCGTCGAGGTGTTCCCACGCGGCGCGGCTGAGGTAAACGGTGGGCGAGCCGCGCGCCGGCGCAGCCGGCCCGCGCCGGAGGTCGACGGTCATCGCACGGAGGCTCCTCTGTTCAGGCCGACCACGGCGGGCGGGCGCGCCACACCCGCGTGGCTGCCGCACTGCGAACACGAGAGCGACTTCCCGCATTGCGTGCACCATCGCGACGAGCGTTTGAAGGTGAGCAGCCCGGCGCCGAAGCCGAGCAGCCCGGCGATGGCTGCGATCAGAGCAAACGCCCAAGTCACTTGCAGTACCTCCCCTTCGTAGGAGTGGTGTGCTGCGGCCGGACCGGGAGGCACGCTCCGGCCGCTGCACACCCCCGTCCTCCCCTGGTCACCCGCGACCGCCGTCGCTGCGACTACCGGCAGCAGGGACACCCGGTGGATGAGGTCATGTACAGGATGCACCGCCTCCCGGTGCAATGCAATTCCCGAATTCGCTCTGTTGACTTCCGATTACTTGGCGTTCCGGACCGGAAGGTGCAAGACTCGTCAGCCGTGACAAGCTCTCCTACGGTGCGTCGTCGGCGGATAGCCCGTGAGTTGCGCCAGCTCCGGGAGCGGGCGAGCATGACGCTCGACCAGGCGGCCCGGCAGCTCGACATGTCCAAGAGCAACCTGTCCCGCATCGAGAACGCGCAGATCGGCGTCAAGCCCCGCGATGTGCGGGCGGCGCTCGCCCTGTACCAGGTGACCGGCGCCGACGCGGAGGCGCTGATCGAGATCGCCCGGGGTGCCCAGCAGCGTGGCTGGTGGCAGAACTACGGCGACGTGCTGCCCGACTGGTTCGAGTTCTACGTCGGCCTGGAGGCCGAGGCGTCGATCGTGCGCAGCTACGAGGCGGAGTCCGTGCCCGGGCTGCTGCAGACCGAGGACTACGCCCGGGCGATGTACGTGCTGACCGCCGGGGAGACCGACCTCGACCGGAAGGTGCAGGCCCGGATCCAGCGGCAGGCCGTGCTGCACCGTGAACCGCCCGCCGATCTGCACGTGGTGCTCAACGAGGCGGTGCTGGTGCGCCCGGTCGGTGGTGCGCGGGTGATGGCACAGCAACTGGATCACCTTGCTGATCTTGCGAAGCTACCGAACGTGACGCTGCGGGTGCTCCCGTTCGCGAATGGCGGGCACCCGGCCATGACAACACCCTACGTGATACTCAACTTTGCCGACGCACCCGAAGAATCGATCGTCTACCTGGAGAATCTGACGAACGGGCAAGTACTGGAGGAGCCGGAACACGTCAGAGGGTATAACCTTGTCCACGACAAGCTGACCGGATTGACGCTCGACGCGGATGACTCGATCGCCCAACTTCGGAACGCTGCTCGTAATATGAAGTAATTGTTCTCCTCCTCAACCGTTCGACGTGACAAGGGGTGCGGAATGGCCGCCCTGAACCTCGCCGGCGCTGCCTGGCGCAAGAGCTCACGCAGCAGCGGCAACGGAAACTGCGTCGAGGTCGCGTTCCTCGACAAGGCCGTCGCGGTCCGCGACAGCAAGGACCGGAGCGGGCCGGTTCTGATCTTCACCGCAGCCGAGTGGGACGCCTTCGTGGCGGGTGCACTGGACGGCGAATTCGATCTCTGATCCGGCACGGCGGATCAATGGCGACCCGCGACAGGGTCGTTGCGTGCTTTCTGAGGGGCCTCATTGCGCGCTGCAATCTGTTCCTTACTCTGCGTTTAGGCAAATGGCATCGCATTTCGGCGATTCTGCAAATGCCATCGCGTCACTCCCGTTTCACGAGTAACAGCCCGAGTCCCTCAGCGCGTCGGCGAGGGCGATGACGACGGGGCGGGCCTGGCGGTGTCGGCGCCGATGACATGGCGCTCCAAGGTCACCTCGGTCTGCCCGGTGCCGCCCAGCGTGATGTCGTCATACGCCTGCAGCGTGTGCCGCTGGTCGAAGTAGAGCACCGACATCTCCAGGGGCGTGGGGCGCTCGCCCTCCAGGCCGCGCAGTCCGGCGCCACCGGTGGAACCCTCGACCATCAGCAGCGTCGACGCGGCGGCGGCGGCGTGCCCGTCCGGTGTGGCGGTCGGGCCCACGGTGGGTGTCAGTTGCCGCGTATCCCGCCGGTGGATGTGCCCGGCCAGGACGAGGGGCACGGTACCGGCCAGCGGCGTGGCCGCGGCGGGATCGTGGACCAGCGCGATGTCGACCGGCTTCCCGTACGCGTCGATCGTTCCCGCCAGCTCCCGGCCCGTGGTGGTCAGCAGCTCCTGCTCGACGACGCCCGAGGCCTGCGTCGACTTGTCCGGGGTGAACCGCGGGTCGCCGATCCCCGCGATGGTCAGCCCGTCGACGGTCGCCACCTGGTCCTCCAGCACCTTGGCGTTGGGCTGCCGGGCCACCGCGGCGGCCGTCAGGGTGGAGTCGTGGTTGCCGCGGATGAAGACGTACGGGACCTTCAGGGAGCCGATCGAGTCGACGAACGAGGACTCCATCTGGCTGCCCCAGTCGTTGATGTCACCCGTGTCGACGACGACGTTCACGCCGAACTCCTGCGCCACGGTCTTGATCACCGACCAGGCCGACGGGTTCAGGTGCAGGTCGGAGATGTGCAGCACCCGGATGGTGTGCGGATCGGGCTGGTACACGGGCAGGGTGGAGAAGGTCGAGTAGAGCTTGGTGACGTTGGTCACCAGGCGTTGGAGTTCGGCCCGGTAGGCGGTGAACTGGCCGGCGATGCGCCGCGCGTCGCCGACCACGGCCGGTGCCTTGGTGAGCAGGCCCTGGTACCGCGGCTCCTCCACCGAGCTGGGGTGGAACGTGGACACGGCGATGACCCCGCTCGTGACGACGGTGACCATCGCCAGCCCGCCGCAGATCGCGGTGCGCCGCATGTCGCGGAAGACCAGGGCGGCCAGTGCCAGCGCACCGAGGATCGCCGCGCCGGCACCCTGCAGCACGAGCTTCGTCACCCCGCGCCCCACGTCGGTGACCGCGGTCTGGCTCGCCTTCGTCAGCCCGTTCGGATCGCTGGCCAGCGCGAACGTGCGCTTCTGGTCCAGGTTCTCCAGGCGCACGGTCAGGTGCGCGGGCCCGTCGTGGCTGCGCAGGTGCAGCGAGCCCAGCGGCGGTATCTGCACCTCGGTGCCCCCGGTCAGGGACGGGGTGACCGCGAACTGCGCGGAGAAGGGTCCGACGTCGTGCCGGGTGCGCCCACCCAGCAGCAGGCCGAGGCTGGCCCCGGCCAGCGTGACCACCAACAACGCGAGGGCGACGCCGCCGCGTCGCCCCAGGTGGTGGCCCCGGGCCGCGCCGAAGGCGCGGCCCACCCAGCGTTCGGCTCGACCCAGTTGCTGGGACAGCCGAGCGGGGAGGCTCACGGCCGCACTGTTATGGGGCACCACTCATCTGTACCCGATATCGCGGCGGCGTGCCTGACGAGTCGCGATCAACTCAGCATCCCGATCAACTGAGCGAGCCGGCACTGCCGGCCGGGACGATCCGCAGGATCTGGTCGTCATCGGGGCCGGGCGTGCCCTGGCCGTCCTTGTTGGAGGTGGTCACCCAGAGCGAGCCGTCCGGCGCCGTCACCACCGTGCGCAGCCGGCCGTACTTGCCTTCGAGGATGGACTGGGGCGCGCCCAGCACCTCGCCGGCCCGGGTGAGCTGCACGGCGTACAGGCGGGCTCCGCGAAGGCACGCGGTCACCAGCAGTCGCTCGCTGACGGCGATGCCGGCGCAGGACGCGTCCGCGGGCTTCCACTGCACGATCGGGTCGGTGTACCTGGGGTTGCGGGCGATCCCGTCGACCGCGGGCCAGCCGTAGTTGCCGCCGGAGGTGACGACGTCGAGCTCGTTCCAGCCGTCCTGGCCGGAGTCCGTGAGGTAGAGCCGCTTGCCCGCGTCCCAGGCGAGTCCCTGCACGTCCCGGTAGCCGAGGCTGTAGACGAGCGTGCCGAACGGGTTGCCCGGCGCCGGCTTGCCGGCCGTGGTCATCCGCAGTACCTTGCCGGCGAGGTTGGCCCGGTCCTGGGCGGCCGCCCGGTTGGTCGCGTCGCCCGTGCCCGCGTACAGGTAGCCGTCCGGCCCGAACGCCAGCCGGCCGCCGTTGTCGCCGATCGAGCGCGGGATGCCGGTCACGATCGGGGTGGGCTGACCGCCGAGCTTGAGCGAGGCGATCCGGTTGTCCTTGGCGGTCGAGTAGTAGACGAAGACGGTCTGGTCGGTCCTGTAGTTCGGGGAGACGGCGATGCCCAGCAGGCCGCCGTCCCCGCCGGGTACCGCCTGGGCGACGGTCTGCGCGGTGCTGACCGCCAGCCCGTCCGGCCCGGGGGTGGGGCCCACCTTGAGGATCTTCCCGGTGTCCCGCTCGGTGACCAGTGCCGTGCCGTCGGGCAGGAAGGCCACCCCCCAGGGCACCGTGAGGTGCTTGGCGACGACCTCGACGGTGGTCTCCACCGCGTCGGGCGGGCCGCTGGACGCCGCGGACGGGCTGGGCAGGTTGGGCGGCGCGCCGGACTGGTCGGGCGGTGGTGCGCCGAAGCTGCAGCCGGCCAGCAGTGCCGTGGCCGCGAGGACGCCGCCGAGCGCACCGGGCCGGCGGCCGCGGGACCGCTCGGGCCTGGCCGGCGAGGTCAACGATCGAATCCCGGCAGGGGTCACGGGCCCAAGCCTAACCGCGGACCGGACCGTAGCTGCCCCCGTCGGCTGCCGCACCGCTATCGTCGGTACCCGTGAAGGTGTGGATCGCTCACGACGAAGGCATCCGGCTCATGGGAGACCTGCCGGCCGCGGTCACGGTCGAGGTGCTGCGCTCACCGGAGGACCCGCTGCCCGCCGACCCGGCGGAGGTCGAGTTCTGGGTGCCGCCGTTCCTGTCCACCGGGCTGGCGGTGGCGCTCGCCGGCAAGCTGACCGGGCTGCGCGTGGTGCAACTGTTGTCCGCGGGGGCCGACGCGTGGGTGGGCCGCCTGCCGGCCGGGGTGACGCTGTGCGACGCGCGGGGGGTGCACTCCTCGTCCACCTCGGAATGGGCGGTCGCGGCGATCCTGGCCCACGTGCGCGCGTTCCCGGCCTTCATCCGGGACCAGGCCGCCCGGCACTGGTCGCGCGGGGTGTACACGCCGAGCGACGAGCTGGCGGGCAAGCGGGTGATGGTCATCGGGTCGGGTGCCATCGGCGAGGCGCTCGCCGCCCGGCTCGAACCGTTCGAGGTGTCGGTGACGCGGGTCGCGCGCACCGCGCGGCCCGGGGTGCACCCGGTCGAGGCGCTGCCGGACCTGCTGCCCGAGGTGGATGTCGTGGTGCTGCTGGTGCCGCTCACCGAGCAGACGCAGGGGATGGTCGACGAGGCGTTCCTGGCCCGGATGCGCGACGGCGCGCTGCTGGTCAACGCGGCCCGCGGCCCGGTCGTGGACACCGCGGCGCTGACCAGGGAGCTGGCCAGCGGGCGCCTCGCCGCGGCGGTGGACGTCACCGATCCGGAGCCGCTGCCCCCGGATCATCCACTGTGGACCATGCCGAACTTCCTCCTCACACCGCACGTGGCCGGCTCGGTGCGCGGGGTGTTCCCGCGCGCGTACCGGCTGGCGGGGGAGCAGATCTGGCGGTACGAGCGCGGTGCGCCGCTGATCAACGTGGTGCGCGACGGCTACTGAGCCGGCTCGTCACCGCGGTCCATGTCCTGCCCGCCGGCGGCGACCAGCCTCGGCAGGTCGGCCGGGGTGACGGCGGGCAGCGGAACCGCGCTCCCCCCGGCCAGCGTGGCGCGCACCCGGCGGTTCGCGTGCGCGAAGCCGGTGATCTGGTCCCAGGGCAGCCGGCGGCGCCCGAACAGCGCGCGTACCGACACTCCGGTCTGGTCGGCGTCGGTGCCGGCGCGCCAGCCCCAGAACCCGACCGCGAGCGGTACGAGCAGGATCGGCGCCAGGTACCACCGGGCGGTGGCCAGGGGTATCGCTCCGAAGAAGGCGACCAGCCCGGCGATCGAGATGGCGGAGTTGTGCCGGAACTTGACCCGAGTCACCAGGCAATCCTGTCATCCGTGCGGCCGCCGCGAAGTGTCGGGGCCGGGGCATGCTGCCGAGGTGAGCTGGTGCCTGGGCGCGCTGCGGGCCGAGGTCGGTGGCGCGAGCCGGCCGGCCGTCCCGGTCAACGGCACACGGCGCGCGGTGCTCGACGAGGTGGCAATGCGCTCGCCCGGCTGGGGCGGCGCATCCGTGACGAGCGGGCGAGTTGCGCCGGTATGACCGCGGACTGCCGTGGCCCGTCGGGACAGGCCACGGCGGTCCGCGCCGGAGCGGAGATCCAGGTGCTGCCGTCGATCGCGGGCGGTTGACCGCCCGCCGGGTCACTGGCTGGCGTAGCCCGGCATCGGGTACCCGGCGAGCAGGTCGCACACCTCGCCGGCGATCTTGTCGAGCGCCGCGTCGTCGGCCGCGATACCGGCCCTGATCGCCTCGTCGATCCAGCTGGCCACCTGGGGCATGTGCTCCTCGGTCAGCCCCCGGGTGGTCAGGGCCGGGGTGCCCAGCCGGATGCCCGACGGGTCGAACGGCTTGCGCGTGTCGAAGGGCACGGTGTTGTAGTTCAGCTCGATGCCGGCCCGGTCCAGCGCCTTGGCCGCGGGCTTGCCGGCGATCCCCTTGCCGGTCAGGTCCACCAGGATCAGGTGGTTGTCGGTGCCGCCGGAGATGAGGTCGAAGCCGCGTTCGGTCAGCGCCGTGGCCAGCGCCTTGGCGTTGCCGACCACCTGGTGCGCGTACCCCCGGAAACCGGGCTGTGCGGCCTCGTGCAGCGCCACGGCGATGCCGGCCGTGGTGTGGTTGTGCGGGCCGCCCTGCAGGCCGGGGAAGACGGCCTTGTCGATCGCGGCGGCCCGCTCGGCCGTGCTCAGGATCATCGCGCCGCGCGGCCCGCGCAGCGTCTTGTGGGTGGTCGTGGTGATGACGTCGGCGTACCCCACCGGCGAGGGGTGGGCGCCGCCGGCGATCAGGCCGGCGATGTGCGCGATGTCGGCGACCAGGATCGCGTCGACCTCGCGGGCGACCTGCGCGAACGCGGGGAAGTCGATGGTGCGGGGGATGGCCGTGCCGCCACAGAAGATGATCTTCGGCCGCTCGGCCAGGGCCAACGACCGCACCTCGTCGAAGTCGATCCGGCCGGCCTCCCTGGTGACGTTGTACCGCACTGGCCGGAACCACTTGCCGGTCACCGACACCGACCAGCCGTGGGTCAGGTGGCCGCCCATCGGCAGCGCCATCCCCATCACCGGGTCGCCCGGCTGCGCGAAGGCCAGGTAGACCGCGAGGTTGGCGGGGGAGCCGGAGTATGGCTGGACGTTGGCGTGCTCGGCGCCGAACAGCGCCTTGGCCCGCTCCGCGGCCAGCGTCTCGATCTGGTCGATGAGCTGCTGGCCCTCGTAGTAGCGCCGGCCGGCGTACCCCTCGGAGTACTTGTTGGTCAGTACCGAGCCGGTGGCTTCCAGTACCGCCGCCGAGACGTAGTTCTCCGACGGGATCATGCGCAGCTTGTCGTGCTGGCGCTGCGCCTCGGCCTCGATCAACTGGGCCAACTCGGGATCGGTCGCGGCCAGCCGCGGGATCGGTGGTACGTGCATGACTGTGCTCCCTCGCGGGTCTGCGCGACACCCAGGCGCGCGGTGCCGCTCACATGTCGCTTCCCGGTGGTCGCTTCCACCTCAAGGCGCCAGTCGCATGAGACGCCCTGATGGTATCGCTGATCGGCGCGGCCGCCGGCCGCTCCTCCCGTGCGGGTCAGCTATTCGGGTACCCGCCGGTATGCGCCGTCGCTCGCGCTGGTGGTCATCGAGGCGTACGCGCGCAGCGCCGCGGACACGGTGCGGTCGCGTCCGGCCGGTGTGTAGGGCCGGTCCCGCTTCTCCTGGGCGATGCGGCGGGCCTGGAGCACGTCGTCGGCTACGGCGAGGTGCAGCGACCGGGCCGGGATGTCGATCTCGATCAGGTCGCCGTCCTCGACCAGTGCGATCAGCCCACCGCTGGCCGCCTCGGGCGACATGTGCCCGATGGACAGCCCGCTCGTGCCGCCGGAGAACCTGCCGTCGGTGATCAGGGCGCATGCCTTGCCCAGCCCGCGGCCCTTGAGGAACGAGGTCGGGTACAGCATCTCCTGCATGCCCGGACCGCCGCGCGGGCCTTCGTACCGGATGACCACCACGTCGCCCGGGCGTACCTGGTCGGCGAGGATCCCGGAGACGGCGTCCTCCTGCGATTCGAAGACGCGCGCCGGTCCGGCGAACTTCCACACGTCGGGCGAGACCCCGGCGGTCTTGACGACGGCACCCTCGGGCGCCAGGTTGCCGAACAGGATGGCCAGGCCGCCGTCGATGGTGTAGGCGTGCTCGGCATCCCGGATGCAGCCGCCGGCGGCGTCGGTGTCCAGCCGGTCCCAGCGGTTGGAGGTGGAGAACGGTTCGGTGGTGCGTACCCCGCCCGGGGCGGCGTGGAACAGCTCGACCGCCGCCGGCGACGGTGCCGCCGCGCGGATGTCCCATGTGGACAGCCATTCGTCCACGCTGGAGGAATGCACCGTCACCACGTCGCGGTGCAGCAGCCCGGCGCGGTCCAGCTCACCGAGGATGGCGGGGATGCCACCGGCACGGTGCACGTCCTCCATGTGGTAGGTCGAGGACGGGGCGACCTTGGCCAGGCACGGCACCCGCCGGGACACCGCGTCGATGTCGGCCACCCCGAAGTCGAGGCCGGCCTCGCGCGCGGCGGCGAGCAGGTGCAGCACGGTGTTGGTCGAGCCGCCCATGGCGACGTCGAGCGCCATGGCGTTCTCGAAGGCCCGCCGGGAGGCCACCGCGCGGGGCAGGACCGACCCGTCGTCCCCGTCGTAGTACCGCTTGGCCAGCTCGACGACCACGTGGCCGGCGCGCTCGAACAGCGCCCTGCGGTGGGTGTGCGTGGCGAGCGTGGAGCCGTTGCCGGGCAGCGCCAGCCCGATCGCCTCGGTCAGGCAGTTCATCGAGTTGGCGGTGAACATGCCGGAGCACGAGCCGCAGGTGGGGCAGGCGGAGCGCTCGATCTCGCCGAGCTGGGCGTCGGTGACCGAGTCGTTGGAGGAGGCGATCATCGCGTCGATGAGGTCGATGCGTGAGTGCACGACGCCCTCGATGGCCACGGTCTTGCCGGCCTCCATCGGCCCGCCGGAGACGAACACGGTGGGGATGTTCAGCCGCAGTGCCGCGATCAGCATGCCCGGCGTGATCTTGTCGCAGTTGGAGATGCACACGAGCGCGTCGGCGCAGTGCGCGTTGACCATGTACTCCACCGCGTCCGCGATGAGCTCCCGGCTGGGCAGCGAGTAGAGCATGCCGCCGTGTCCCATGGCGATGCCGTCGTCCACCGCGATCGTGTTGAACTCCCGGCCGACCCCGCCGGCTTCCGCGATCGCGCCGGCCACGAGCTGTCCGAGGTCCTTGAGGTGGACATGACCGGGTACGAACTGGGTGAAGCTGTTGGCGACGGCGACGATCGGCTTGCCGAAATCGGCGTCCGTCATGCCGGTGGCGCGCCACAGGGCACGCGCGCCGGCCATGGTGCGACCGTGCGTGGAGGTCTTCGACCGCAGCTCAGGCATGCCATCCAGTCTGGCACGCCCCGGTTGGTTACGCGCAGTGTGGGGTTGACGGACAGATTGTCCCTCACAAGTGGACCAGATCGGTCACAGTTGACATGTGTCCGTTACCGCCGGCCTCACGGTCGCCGCGTTGACCAGCCTCTCCCTCGCGCTGGCATGCGCCGGGGTGCTGGGGCGCGCCTCGGGCACCCGTACCGGCGGCCGCGCGCCGTACCGGCTTCTCGCGGTCGGTACCGCGCTGGGCACCCTGGGCCTGATCGGCACCGCGGCAACCGTCGTACCCGGTGAGGATCCCGGGCCGGGAAGGCTCGCGCCGTTCGCGTTCGGGCTCGGGGCCGGTTCGCTGGTGCTGCTGCTCGGCGTGCTGCGGCTGCACGCGCGCGGCGGGGCGGTACGGCACGTGCTGGACGGGTTGGTGATCGCCAGCTGCACGCTGTACGTCGGGTGGACGCTGGTCATCGAGCCCGCGTACCGCGCACACCTCGGGCCGGGCCTGTCGGTGCTGACCCGGCCCCGGTTGCTGCTTGTCGCCGGACCGGCGGTGTTGGCGGTCGGTGTGTCGGCGGTACTCGCGGTCCTCGTCTGGCGGGCCGCCGGGCCGCGGGCGAGTGTCGTGGTGACCGGTGCCGGGGTCGCGTTGACCGGGGCGTCCGGGGTGGGCCTGCTGGCCGCGCTGCGGCACGGGGACGGCTCGCTGGTGGCGGCCCTCGGCGTGCTGTACGGGCTGAGTCAGCTCACCGTCGCGGGTGGCGCCCGCCGGGCGGACCGGGTGGTCCGCCCGGACGAAGCGGCGCACGGTGCCCGCGCCGCCGGCCGGCGCGCGCTCGTGACGTGGGTACCCGTGCTGTGTGCCATCGCGGCCGCGGCCCTGCGGCTGACCCTCGTCCACAGCATCGACAACGTCGGCGCGGTCATCGCCGGCCTGATCGGCGTGACACTGTGCGCCCGGCAGGCGTCCGCGCTGCGCGAGGCGCACGGCTACGCCGACGAGCTGGCCCGCGAGCGGGAGGCCCTGCGCGAGCTGGCGCACAGCGACGCCCTGACCGGCCTGGGCAACCGCCGCCGCCTGGCCGACGCGCTGCGCCGGGCGGGCTCGCCCCCCGTGCTGCTCGCCATCGACCTCGACGGCTTCAAGAACGTCAACGACATGCGCGGCCACGACGTGGGCGACACGGTACTGGTCGAGGTGGCCCACCGGCTGCGCGCCAACCTGCGCCCCGGCGACCTGCCGGTGCGGCTGGGCGGGGACGAATTCGCGGTGCTGATGGTCGCCGGGCGGGCCCAGCCGGAGCCGGGCTGTGGCGCAGGCGGGCACGCCCCGACCGGTGCGGGCCTGGAGGAGGCGGAGCGGGTGGCCGCCCGGCTGCTCGCGGTGCTGTCCCAGCCCTACCAGGTCGATGGGGTCGCGGTGTTCCTGTCCGCGAGCATCGGGCTGGCCGGTGGCGCGGGTGCGACGGACGTGACCACGCTGCTGCGCGACGCGGACGTGTCGCTGCGCTTCGCGAAGCAGCGCGGCAAGAACCGGGTGGAACGCTTCGACGCCGCGTACGAGCACTGGCTGCGGCGGCGTACCACCCTGGAGCACGAGCTGCGCGGCGCGCTGGAGCGCGACGAGCTGTCGCTCGCGTACCAGCCGGTGCTGTCGCTGCCGGACGCCCGCCCGGTCGGCGCCGAGGCGCTGCTGCGCTGGTACCACCCGGGGCTCGGGCAGGTCTCGCCGGCCGAGTTCATCCCGGTCGCGGAGGAGGCGGGCCTGGTCGGCCAGCTGGACCGTTGGGTGCTGCACCAGGCCTGCCACCAGCTGTCCCGCTGGCTCGCCGACGGCCACGACGTCTGGCTCTCGGTGAACATCTCGTCCCGGGAACTGCACCTGCCCGAGTACGTGCCGCAGGTGCTGGAGGTGCTGCGCGCGCACCGGCTGCCGCCCGGCCGGCTGGTGCTGGAGGTCACCGAGCACGCGGTGGCCGTCGACCTCGACGAGCTGGCGCAGCGGCTGGGTGCGCTGCGGGCGGCGGGGGTGCGCATCGCGCTGGACGACTTCGGGGCCGGGTACTCGTCGCTGGGCCAGCTGCGCCGGCTCCCGGTCGACATCATCAAGATCGACCGTAGCCTCGTCGCCGAGCCGGCCGGCACGCTCGTGGAGGTGGTCGTGGGGCTCGGCGCACGGCTCGGGCTGGAGGTCGTCGCCGAGGGTGTGTCCGAGGCGGCGCAGCGGGCCGCGGTGGAGGCGGCCGGCTGCCGGCTGGGCCAGGGCGACGTGCTGCACCCGCCGATGCTGGCGGAGCACGTGGAGGCGCTGCTGGCGCGGGACATGACGGCCCAGGACACGGGGTCGGCTCACATCCCTGCTCAGAATCTGGGACAGGTTGACTCAGGGCGTGAGATGCGTCAGGCTTAGCCCATGTCCGCGGACCGGATCGCCCGAGTACTTACCTAGGCGCACTCTCCACCGAGAGTGCGCTAGCCCCCGTGCGTCAGCACGCGGGGTTTTTTGTTGCTCTGGATGGCGTACCCGATATCGCGAATCACACCGAGACTGTGAGCAGAGGCCTGACATGACCAGACCCACACCCGAGACCCTCGCCCACCGCACCAGCGGGTCGGCGGCGGCGGTAGCGGCCGGCGCGCCCGCCACGGCGGCGCCCCCGGCCGCGCCGGTGCCGGGCCCTCCCGCGGCACCCGCGGCCCGGGCCAAGACGACCGTCGCGGAGGAGATGAGCGGCGCCAGCGCGCTGGTCCGCTCGCTGGAGGCGCTCGGTGTCGACGTGGTGTTCGGCATCCCGGGCGGGGCCATCCTGCCCGCCTACGACCCGCTGTTCGACTCCGCGGTCCGGCACATCCTGGTCCGCCACGAGCAGGGCGCGGGGCACGCGGCCACCGGGTACGCGCAGGCGACCGGCCGGGTCGGCGTGTGCATGGCGACCTCCGGGCCGGGCGCGACCAACCTGGTCACGCCGATCGCCGACGCGTACATGGACTCGGTGGGCATCGTGGCCATCACCGGCCAGGTGCCCAGCGGCTCCATCGGCTCGGACGCCTTCCAGGAGGCGGACATCGCCGGGATCACGGTGCCGATCACCAAGCACAACTACCTGGTGAAGACCGGCGAGGAGCTGCCGCGCATCCTGGCCGAGGCGTTCCACCTCGCCTCGACCGGGCGTCCCGGCCCGGTGCTGGTGGACATCCCGAAGGACGTGCTGCAGGCCCGTACCCCCTTCTCCTGGCCGCCCACCCTGGACCTGCCGGGCTACCGGCCCACGCTGCACCCGCACGGCAAGCAGATCCGGGAGGCCGCCAAGCTGATGGTCGGCGCGCACCGGCCGGTCCTGTACGTCGGCGGCGGCGTGTTGAAGGCCGGCGCCTCGGCGCAGCTGCGCCGGCTGGCCGAGCTGACCGGCATTCCGGTGATCACCACGCTGATGGCCCGCGGCGCGTTCCCCGACTCGCACCCGCAGCACCTGGGCATGCCCGGCATGCACGGCTCGGTGACCCCGGTGTACGCGCTGCAGAAGGCCGACCTGATCGTGGCGCTGGGCGCGCGCTTCGACGACCGCGTCACCGGCAAGCTGGACACCTTCGCGCCGCACGCGGCCATCGTGCACGCCGACGTCGACCCGGCCGAGATCGGCAAGAACCGGGCCGCGGACGTGCCGATCGTGGGCGACGCGCGGTTCGTCATCGAGGAGCTGATCACCGCGATCGGCGTGGAGCACAGCGCGGGCCACGGGGCCGACCTGGGCGAGTGGTGGCACACGCTGAACGACCTGCGCGAGCGGTACCCGATGGGGTGGGAGGAGCCGCCGGACGGCACGCTGGCGCCGCAGTACGTCATCAAGCGGCTCGGCGAGATCGTCGGCCCGTCCGCCATCTACGTCGCGGGTGTCGGGCAGCACCAGATGTGGGCCTCCCAGTTCATCTCGTACGAGAATCCGGGCACCTGGCTGAACTCCGGCGGTCTGGGCACCATGGGCTACGCCGTGCCGGCCGCGATGGGCGCGAAGGTCGGCCGGCCGGACGCGACGGTCTGGGCGATCGACGGCGACGGCTGCTTCCAGATGACCAACCAGGAGCTGGCCACCTGCGCGCTGGAGGGCATCCCGATCAAGGTGGCCATCATCAACAACGGCAACCTGGGCATGGTGCGCCAGTGGCAGACGCTGTTCTACGGCGAGCGCTACTCCAGCACCGACCTGGGTACCCACAAGCACCGCATCCCGGACTTCGTCAAGCTGGCCGAGGCGCTGGGGTGCATCGGCATGCGCTGCGAGACCGCGGCCGACGTCGACAAGACGATCGAGGGGGCCATGTCGATCGACGACGCACCCGTCGTCATCGACTTCGTGGTCGGCAAGGACGCGATGGTCTGGCCGATGGTCGCGGCCGGCACCAGCAACGACGAAATCATGTTCGCCCGGGGCGTGCGGCCCAACTTCGAAGAGGACGACCTGTGAGTGCGAGGAGTGCAGCGAAGCGGAGCCCCGCGGTCGCGGACGAAGGGATGGCACGGTGAGTATCCACACCCTTTCGGTGCTGGTGGAGAACAAGCCCGGGGTACTGGCCCGGGTGGCGCAGCTGTTCTCCCGGCGCGGGTTCAACATCGACTCTCTCGCGGTCGGCGAGACCGAACACCCCGAGGTCTCCCGCATCACGATCGTCGTCAACGCCGACGAGTCACCGCTGGAGCAGGTCACCAAGCAGCTCAACAAGCTGGTGAACGTGCTGAAGATCGTCGAACTGGAGGCGAACACGAGCGTCCAGCGCGAGCTTCTGCTGGTCAAGGTGCGTGCCGACCGCCCGATCCGGTCGCAGGTGCTGGAGACCGTCAACCTGTTCCGGGCGCGGGTGGTGGACGTCGCCCCGGACACGCTCACCATCGAGGCCACCGGTACGGCGGACAAGCTGGACGCCCTGCTGCGCGACCTCGAACCGTACGGAATCAAGGAAATGGTCCAGTCCGGCGTGGTCGCCATCGGCCGTGGCTCACGGTCCATCACCGGCCCGACGCTGCGTGCCGCCGCCGCCGCGTAGCTTGTCGGAGCGGTGCCCAGTAAGCGATTATCAGCCGCGTAGCTTGTCGGAGCGGTGCCCAGTAAGCGCTTATCAGCCTGAACGTCAAGGAGTTCGAGAAGTCATGACCGCTGAGGTCTACTACGACGACGATGCGGACCTGTCGCTCGTCGCCGGCAAGAAGGTCGCCGTCATCGGGTACGGCAGCCAGGGGCACGCCCACGCGTTGTCCCTGCGCGACTCGGGGGTCGAGGTGCGCATCGGCCTGCCGGAGGGCTCCAAGAGCCGGGTCAAGGCCCAGGAACAGGGCCTGACCGTCGGTACGGCGGCGGAGGTGAGCGGCTGGGCCGACCTGATCATGCTGCTGGCGCCGGACACCGCCCAGCGGAAGATCTACGCGGCCGACATCGAGCCCAACCTGGCGCCCGGCAAGGCGATCTTCTTCGGGCACGGGCTGAACATCCGGTACGGGCTGATCACCCCGCCGGCCGACATCGACGTCGCCATGGTCGCGCCCAAGGGCCCCGGCCACCTGGTACGGCGGCAGTTCGTCGACGGCAAGGGGGTACCGGTCCTGGTCGCCGTGGAGCAGGACGCGACCGGCAACGCCTTCGCCCTCGCCCTGTCCTACGCGAAGGGGATCGGCGGCACCCGCGCCGGCGCCATCAGGACCACGTTCACCGAGGAGACCGAGACCGACCTCTTCGGCGAGCAGGCCGTCCTGTGCGGTGGCGCGACCTCCCTGGTGCAGACCGGGTTCGAGGTGCTCACCGAGGCCGGCTACGCACCGGAGATCGCCTACTTCGAGTGCCTGCACGAGCTGAAGCTGATCGTCGACCTCATGTACGAGGGCGGCATCGCGCGGATGCGGTACAGCGTCTCGGACACCGCCGAATACGGTGACTACTCGCGCGGCCCGCGCATCGTGGACGCCCGCGTGAAGGACGAGATGCGGAGGATTCTCTCCGAGATCCAGAGTGGCGAGTTCGCCCGCGAGTGGATGGCCGAGGACGACGCCGGCCGGCCCAACTTCACCAAGTGGCGCGAGCAGTCGGCCGCGCATCCGATCGAGGACACCGGCCGGAAGCTGCGCGGCATGATGAGCTGGGTGGACCGCCCGATTACCGAAACGGCGTGAGCCGGTACCCCCGGTGGCCGCGGGTAAACGCGTGGCCACCGGGGACCCTCTCGAACGTTGTGGCCGTGTTACCGGGATATTGCATTCCGGAGTCTTGGGCAGCTCGGGCGGGTACGTGACATTGTTCGCCACGCGACTTTGACCTTTCGCGGGTACCGTCGTCGCATGCGTCTGGAGCATGCGCACCTGACCGAGCGTTTCGGTGCCGTCCGTATCCACGAGCTTCAGCGTGTCATTGAGCTCGACTCGGGGGCCGGGCACCTGGATGACCTCGTTGACCACGCCTGGACCAGCCAACTCGTGTCCACCGACGCGATCAGGGCGGTCGAACGCGATTTGGTGGTAGTCATTCCCTGCATGAACGAAACACGGAGAGTAATTGAAGGGGTGCTCTCTGGAATTCCGCACGACTGCCTGATCGTGCTCGTCTCCAACAGCTCGCGGAGTCCGGTCGACCGGTACCAGATCGAACAGCAGACGGTGGAGCAGTTCTGCCGCCTCGCCGGGCGGCCCGCGCTGACGATCCACCAGCGCGACCCGGGGCTGGCCTCGGCGTTGAAGGCGGCCGGGATGCCGGAGCTGATCGACGACGACGGCCTGGTCCGCGCCGGCAAGGGCGAGGCGATGCTGGTCGGTCTGGCGCTGGCCGCGCTGACCGGTCGCAAGTACGCCGGGTTCATCGACGCGGACAACTACGTACCGGGTGCGGTGAACGAGTACTGCAAGGCCTTCGCGGCCGGCCTGCACCTGGCCGACAGCGCGTACGCGATGGTCCGCATCTCGTGGCACTCCAAGCCCAAGATGCGCGACGGCCGGCTCTTCTTCAGCCGCAAGGGCCGCGCATCCGAGGTGACCAACCACTTCCTCAACCGGCTCATCGCCGAGCACTCCGGGTTCGGCACCGAGGTGGTCACCACGGGCAACGCGGGGGAGCACGCGCTCACCCTCGAACTGGGGCTGCGGATGCGGATGGCGGGCGGCTTCGCCGTCGAGCCGTACGAGTACGTGGACCTGTTCGAGCAGTTCGGCGGCGTGGTCGACTCGCTGCACCCGGAGGTGATGGCGAGTTCCGTCTCGGTGCGCCAGATCGAGACGCGCAACCCGCACTTCCACGAGGACAAGGGCGACGGGCACGTGCGCGACATGCGGTTGCAGGCGCTCAACGTGCTGTACCACTCGCCGGTGTGCCTGCCCGCCGTGCGGGAGGACATCGGGGAGTTCATGACCGCCCAGGGCGCGCTGGCACCGGGCTCGGTGCCGCCGCGCGAGCGCGTGTACCCGCCGCTGTCCTCGCTCGCGCTGGACCGGGTGCTGGACGTCCTGGTGGCCGAGGCGGGCAGTTTCCACCAGATCGAGCGGCGGCTCCCGGCCGGCGTGCGGCTGGACCCGCCGATCAACCGGGCCGCGCCGGTCGCGCCGGTCGTGCCCACCGTCCCCGTGGACCTGCCCAGGCCGGGACCGGTGAACGGGAGCGCCGAACCGGCTACGTGAGGCCCGTCACGCTCCGTCCGGCCGCCGCACCGGGCGGAGTGGCCCGTACCATCGAGGATGCCCGGCTGCCTCCGTCCGTGCATCCGTCCGTCCGCATGCCTTGAGGACACAGTGACCCACGTCGTATTGATAACCGAGGATCTGGCGCCCGCCGCCATCGACCTGCTCGCCACCGACTTCGAGGTGCGCCACGTCGACGGCACCGACCGGCCGGCCCTGCTCGCCGCGCTCGCCGGCGCGGACGCGGTGATCGTCCGCAGCGCCACGCAGATCGACGCGGAGGCCATCGCCGCCGCGCCCCGGCTGAGGGTCATCGCCCGCGCGGGCGTGGGCCTCGACAACGTCGAGGTACCCGCGGCCACCGCGCGGGGTGTGATGGTCGTCAACGCGCCGACCTCCAACATCGTGTCGGCCGCCGAGCAGGCCGTCGCGCTGCTGCTGGCGATCGCCCGGCAGACGGTACCCGCGGCCACCTCGCTGAAGCGGGGCGAGTGGAAGCGGTCCCAGTTCACCGGCGTGGAGGTGCAGGGCAAGACGGTGGGGGTGGTCGGCCTCGGCCGGATCGGGGTGCTGTTCGCGCAGCGGATGGCGGCCTTCGGCACCCGGCTCATCGCGTACGACCCGTACGTGCAGCCGGCCCGCGCCGCGCAGCTGGGGGTACGCCTGGTCGGCCTGGACGAGTTGCTGCGCGAGTCGGACTTCATCTCGATCCACCTGCCGAAGACTCCCGAGACCCTCGGCCTGATCGGCGAGAAGGAGCTGCGGCTGGTCAAGCCGAGCGTGCGCATCGTGAACGCGGCTCGGGGTGGGCTGATCGACGAGCAGGCGCTGGCCGACGCGGTGGCGCAGCGGCGGGTGGCCGGCGTCGGGCTGGACGTCTTCGCGAGGGAGCCGTGCACCTCCTCGCCACTGTTCGGGTTCGACAACGTGGTGGCCGTGCCGCACCTCGGGGCGTCCACTGTGGAGGCTCAGGACAAGGCGGGGATGGCCGTGGCGCGCAGCGTGAAGCTGGCGCTGCAGGGGCAGTTCGTGCCGGACGCGGCGAACGTCCAGGCGGGTGGCGTGGTCGCCGAGGACGTGCGGCCGCTGCTGCCGCTCGCCGAGCGGCTGGGTCGGGTCTTCACCGCGGTCGCCGGTGGGATCGCGTCCAGTGTGGACGTCGAGGTGCGCGGCCCGGTGGTCGCCCATGACGTCTCCGTGCTGCGCCTGGCGGCCACCAAGGGCCTGTTCGCGGGCGTGGTGGAGGACCAGGTGACCTACGTCAACGCGCCACACCTGGCCGCCGACCGGGGTGTCGAGGTGGGACTGACGGCCGTGTCCGAGTCGGTCGAGCATCCCGTGGCGGTCGTGCTGCGCGGCGCGCTGCCGGACGGCCGCGCGATCAGCGTCGCCGGCACCCTCAGTGGCGGCACCGCCAAGCTGACCGAGGTGGACGGGTTCGAACTGGAACTCGCCGCCGAGGGCGTGCTCATGTTCTTCCGGTACGCGGACCGGCCGGGGGTCGTCGGTACCGTCGGCACGATCCTGGGTGGCAGCGGCGTGAACATCGCGGCGATGCAGGTCGCCCGGCGCGCGGCCGGCGGGGAGGCGCTGATGACGCTGACCGTCGACTCCGCCGCACCCAGCGACCTGTTGACCAAGGCGGCCGAGGCGATCGGCGCCACCGCCGCATCCACAGTGGACCTCCTGGACGACTAGGCGAGGGACAGGTGGCGTTCGTTGGTGGCCAGTTGGCCGTTGACGAGGACGGCGTGGTAACCGTCCACAGTGGGGAACCAGGACAGCCCCGGTTCGCCGACCGCGTTGAGCGCCACGGCGTACGCGTTCGCGATGGCGAGTTCCGAGCCGGCCACGCCCGCCGGTCCCCGGGAGTGGGCCGGGCCGCCCGTGTGCGGGTCCACGACGCGAGGCACCCCGTGCCGGGGGTACGCGGTGCCGGACAGTGCGAACGCCTCGGCCGCGTGGCTGCGGTAGGACAGCCGGTCGGTGCCGGCCCAGATGGTGAATTCCGCGATGCCGGCCAGCCGGAGCAGGGTACCGGCCCGGTCCACCGCCCAGCCCTTCACCAACCCGCTCGGGTCGAAGCCGCCCTGCGGTGCCCACGCGTCGAACCAGCCATCGGTGGCGGCGCGCATCGCGGCGCACCGGGTGAGGATGTCGACCAGCGGTGGCGGGTACCCGCCCGGCTCCAGGTCGCCGCGCCGTACCGCGCTGACCAGTGAGCGTGGCCGGAACGGGCTGAAGGCGGTGTCGACCGCCCGCAGTTCGGCGACCGCCGCGCCCAGCGCTTCGCCGATTTCGCGCCGGGTCAGGTCCGCCGGGGCGAAGATGCTGAACGAGATGTGTGTGCCCATCACCTGTGTGTGGTGCCGGGCCACGATTCCGACCGCCGTCATGCTGATCACGCTACGGGCGCCCGGTGGGACCACCCTGACTTGTGCCTGTGAGATCTCTGTGAAGCTTCCCCGGTGACCTGGCTCCCGACCGACCCGGCCACCGAGAAGCTCAACCGGCCGCGATCCGGTGCCTAGAGCGGGCTGCTTCCCGCTTTATGGGACTTGCGTATCGTTGTATAGGACGATGGCCTAGCGTTCAGGTGTTGGCTTAACGTTCCCTAGACCGGAGGATCCCGTGCCACGGATCGCGGTTGTGCCGGGCGACGGCATCGGCACCGAGGTGGTCGCGCAGGGCCTCAAGGTCCTCGACGCGGTGCTGCCCGGCGTCGAGTCCGTCCCGTACGACCTGGGCGCCGAGCGCTACAACCGCACGGGCGAGGTGCTGCCCGACTCCGTCCTGGCCGAACTGGCCACCTTCGACGCCATCCTGCTCGGCGCGGTGGGCGACCCGAGCGTGCCGCCGGGCGTCCTGGAGCGCGGCCTGCTGCTGCGGTTGCGCTTCGACTTCGACCAGTACGTCAACCTGCGGCCGTCCCGGCTGTGGCCCGGCACCGCGGGCCCGCTGGGCACCGTCAAGCCCGGCGAGATCGACCTGGTGGTGGTGCGCGAAGGCACCGAGGGGCTCTACACCGGCGCGGGTGGCGTGATGCACCGGGGCACCCCGGCCGAGGTCGCCACCGAGGAGAGCCTCAACACGCGGCACGGCGTGGAGCGGGTGATCCGGGACGCGTTCGCGCGGGCCGCCCGGCGCGAGCGGCGCAAGGTGACCCTCGTGCACAAGACCAACGTGCTGACCCACGCCGGTGGCCTCTGGGCGCGTACCTTCGCCGACGTCGCCGCCGAACACCCGGACATCGCCACCGAGTACCAGCACGTCGACGCCGCCGCGATGTTCCTGGTCACGCAGCCCCAGCGGTACGACGTGATCGTGACCGACAACCTGTTCGGCGACATCCTGACCGACATCGCCGCGGCCGTCAGCGGGGGCATCGGCCTCGCGGCCAGCGGCTGCATCAACCCGGAGCGCCGGTACCCGTCGATGTTCGAGCCGGTGCACGGTTCCGCGCCGGACATCGCCGGCCGCGGCGTGGCCGACCCGGTCGCCGCGGTCCTGTCCGTCGCCCTGCTGCTGGACCATCTCGGCCACCCCGAGCAGGCCGGGCGAGTAACCGAGGCGGTCGCGGCCGAGTTGGCCGGGCGCACGCCCGGACAGCCGCTGCGGACCGCCGACGTCGGCGACCGTCTCGCGCAGGCATCCCGCCTCTAGTTCTGCACAGGGGCCGCGCGACGCAGGTCGCGCGCCCTTTTCGTGTACGGGCCGGGGCCGCGACCGCAGCACCGCTGAACGAGCGTTCGGGGTAGGTTTTCAGGGCAGGCCCGTCTGGTGTGTACGGAGGACAGCACGATGAGTGACACAGGCACCAGCCTCGACTTCGAGATCCATCGCAACCCGGATCCGGTGTCGGCGGTCGAGCGGGGCGCCCTGCTGGCGAACCCCGGGTTCGGCCGGATCTTCACCGACCACATGGTCACCATCCGGTTCGCGGAGGGCAAGGGCTGGTACGACGCGCGGGTCGAGCCGCGCGGGCCGCTCCTGATCGACCCGGCGACGGCGGTACTGCACTACGCCCAGGAGATCTTCGAGGGGCTCAAGGCCTACCCGGCCGCGGGCGGCGGCGTGACGATGTTCCGGCCGGAGGCCAACGCGCGGCGGTTCCGCGACTCGGCCGAGCGCATGGCCATGGCGCCGCTGCCGGAGGACCTGTTCCTCGCGTCGCTGCACCAGCTGGTCAGCATCGACCGGGACTGGATCCCCACGGCCGACGACGGCAGCCTGTACCTGCGGCCGTTCATGTTCGCGTCCGAGGTGTTCCTCGGGGTCAAGCCCTCGGCCGAGTACCTCTACGCGGTGATCGCCTCGCCGGTCGGCTCGTACTTCAAGGGCGGTGTGCAGCCCGTCTCCGTCTGGGTGTCCAACGAGTACACCCGGGCCGCGCCGGGCGGCACCGGCGCCGCCAAGTGCGGCGGCAACTACGCGACCAGCCTGGCCCCGCATGCGCAGGCCGTCGAGAACGGCTGCGACCAGGTGGTGTTCCTGGACGCCGTGGAGCGCCGGTACGTGGACGAACTGGGCGGGATGAACATCTTCTTCGGGTACCGGGACGGCACGCTCGTGACGCCGCCGCTGACCGGCACCATCCTGCCCGGCATCACCCGCGACGCGGTCATGACGCTGGCCCGTGACAACGGCCTGACCGTGGTGGAGCGGCCGTACTCGCTGGAGGAGTGGCGTGCCGACGCGGAGAGCGGGCGGCTGCGCGAGGCGTTCGCGTGCGGCACCGCCGCGGTGATCACGCCGATCGGCACGGTGAAGTGGTCGGGCGGCGGGTTCACGGTCGCGGACGGCGGCGCCGGCGGGCTGACCGAGCGGCTGCGCACCCAGCTCGTGGACATCCAGCGGGGTCGCGCGCAGGACCGGTACGGCTGGGTGCACCGGGTTCTCTGAGCACTGCCGGATCAGGTCAGCAGATGGGCACGTAGCGCCGCTACGTGCTCATCTGTCACGCCGGCCTCGGCGGTGTACCGGCGCACCGAGCCGTACCGCTCGCGCAGGCCGGCGAGGAACAGCAGCATCGCCTGCGGCGGGCATACCACGAAATGCATCGGCACGTCCCCGACCGCGAACGACCTCTCCTCGCGGATCCGCCGGGACAGCCTCGACTGCGCCGGCTCGCTCAGCGCGTACTCGACGGCGATGTCCTCCTCGGCGACGCCGAGCAGCGACAGGGTCAGCGCGGCCAGGACACCCGTGCGGTCCTTGCCGGCGAAGCAGTGCATGACCAGCGGCGCGCGCCGCGGGTCGGCGATCAGTCGCAGCGCCTCGCCCAGCCCGGCGCGGCCCTCCTCCGCCATGTCCAGGTACCGGTCGGCGAGGTACCGGTGCGGGCCCGCCGTCTCGTCGTAGAGGGCCGGGTTCCACTCCCGGTGCACCGGATAGATGTTGTGGTATGCCAGGCCCAGCTCGACCGGTACCCGGCCGTCGCGCTCGATCTCGTTCGGCCGCCGCAGGTCGAGGATGGTGCACACGCCCAGCGCGGCGAGTTGCCGGCCCTCCTCGACCGAGATGCGGTGCAACGAGTCCGAGCGGTAGATGCGTCCATACTGGACGGTCCGCCCGTCCGTCGCGGGGTGCCCGCCGAGGTCGCGGAAGTTGAACACGGTCGAGAAGGTCGGGCTGCGCAGCATCACGCCCTCGACAGTAACTGGCCGGCCGGGCTCCGGGCTGTCCGGGGACATGGGTGAGGGCCGGCGCGCGGCCGGCCCTCACCGGGGTTGGGGGTTACGGGTTCGGATCGCGCGGAGTGTCCGGCATCGAGCCGGCGGCGTCCGCGCTCAGCGGCGGAACCATGGTCCCGGCGTAGCCGGTCGCTCCCGGCACCGTCCCGTAGGTGTCGCCGTAGTAACCGCCGAGCTTCTCGCGGTACTCCGGCGTGTTGTAGGTGTCGGGGTCGAACTCGGGGGAGTCCTTGATCTGCTGCTTGGTGCGGTCGACGTAGATGCGCTTCTCGACCCTGTCCACGTTGCTGACCGTACCGGCCGGCAGCAGTACCTTCTTCCCGAAGATCCACGGACCCGTGTCGACGACGAGATAGCTGTCGCCGACCAGGGTGCTGGCCTCATCGATCTTGCCGATGTGACCGTCCACCACCTCGACCCGGAAGCCGACGACCACCGACCCGTCTCCGAGTTCGGCCGCTTCGCGGTAGTTCCACGCGTCGAACCGGGCCATCGTGGGCGGGGTCCGCATCGGGGGAACGTCGCCGCCCAGCGGCGCGGTGTCGCCGGCCGCGGGATCTGGCGCTGAGGCCGGCATCGCCGCGTATCCTCCCGGCGGATCGGCACTGTCCGGCGCTCCGGTCGGCACCGTGCCCGGATACATGTCCGGATTCGGCCTGTCCACAGCAGCACACCTCCTGTTGGTCGGTTGGATGCTGTCCTGTTCAGGTACCCCGCGTCGCCGTGTCGTAACCCGTCCATGATGTGGGAGGCGACTTTGCTCTCGTGGGATGCGATGGCAAACTACTCATCGTGACCGTGCGGTACTCCGTACTCATTATCATCTAGCGCGCGCAGCCCCCTCCCTGCGCGCGCCGACCTCCCGCATCCCGCGGGGGGTCTTTTTGTTGCTGCCGTGCCCGTCGCAGCTACATGCCCGTCGCAGCCACCCGCCCGTCACAGCACCCGCCCGTCACAGCCACCGACCAAATGCCCGTCACCGAAGGGATCCGACAATGGCCTACCAGGTATTCGACACGACGCTGCGCGACGGTGCTCAGCGTGAGGGGATCAGCTACTCCGTCGCGGACAAGCTGGCGGTCGCGCGCCTGCTGGACGAATTCGGCGTCGGCTTCATCGAAGGTGGTTGGCCGGGCGCAATGCCCAAGGACACGGAGTTCTTCGAACGCGCCCGCAAGGAACTCGACCTGCGGCACGCGGTGTTCGTGGCGTTCGGCTCGACCCGCAAGGCCGGGCTCGACGTGCAGGTCGATCCGCAGATCCGGGCGTTGCTCGACGCGGAGACGCCGGCCGTGTGCCTCGTCGCCAAGTCCGACATCCGGCACGTCGAGCGGGCCCTGCGCACCACGCCGGAGGAGAACCTGGCGATGGTCCGCGACAGCGTCGCCCACTTCCTGCGGGAGGGCCGGCGGGTCTTCGTCGACTGCGAGCACTTCTTCGACGGGTACCGCTTCAATCCGGACTACACCGCCTCGGTGGCCGCGGCGGCGCTTTCGGCTGGCGCGGAGCGCGTGGTCATGTGCGACACCAACGGTGGCATGCTGCCCTCCCGGATCACCGCGGCCGTCACCGAGCTGATGCAGCGCCTCGGCATCGACGGCGACCGGCTCGGCATCCACTGCCAGAACGACACCTCCTGCGCCGTGGCCAACACGGTGGCCGCGGTGGAAGCAGGCGTCACGCATTTCCAGTGCACGGCCAACGGCTACGGCGAACGGCCCGGCAACGCCGACCTGTTCGCGGTCGTGGCCAACCTGCAACTCAAGCTCGGGCTGTCCGTCCTACCGGAGGGCTGCCTGGACAAGATGGTGCGCGTCTCGCACGCCATCGCGGAGATCGCCAACATCGCCCCCGACACCCACCAGGCCTATGTCGGGGCCGCCGCCTTCGCCCACAAGGCGGGGCTGCACGCGAGTGCGATCAAGGTGGATCCGGCGCTCTACAACCACGTGGACCCGACCACCGTCGGCAACGACATGAAGATCCTGATCACCGAGATGGCCGGCCGGGCCAGCGTCGAGCTCAAGTCCCGCGAGCTCGGCCTGGACCTGGCCGGCGAGCCGGAGGCGCTGTCCCGCGTCACCGACCGGGTCAAGGAGATGGAGGCGCGCGGCTGGTCGTTCGAGGCCGCCGACGCGTCCTTCGAGCTGCTGGTGCGCTCGGAGCTGCGGGACGGCGCGGTGCCGCAGCCGTTCACGCTGGAGTCCTACCGGGTGCTCGTCGAGCACCGGGACGACGGCACGGTGGTGTCCGAGGCCACCGTGAAGATGCGGGTACGGGACCACCGCGTGATCGCCACCGCCGAGGGCAACGGCCCGGTCAACGCGCTGGACGAGGCGCTGCGGTCCGCGCTGATCCAGCACTACCCGGCGCTGTCCGGCTTCGAGCTCGAGGACTACAAGGTACGGATCCTGGAAGGCTCGCACGGCACCGGCGCGGTGACGCGGGTACTCGTCGAGACGGCGGAGCCCGGCGGGCGGGACTGGACGACCGTGGGCGTACACGAGAACGTGGTGGAGGCGAGCTGGCACGCGCTCGTGGACGCGCTGCGGTACGGGCTGTCCCGGGTACCGGCGTAGCGCTGCACGGTGGCGCTCCGCACGCGTGCGGCGCGCCACCGCGGGTGTCATTCGTTCCGTGCGGTTTCGGGTCCGGTGATCCGCTCCAGCAGCGGAAGGGTACCGGCGATGATCCCCAGCGAAGCGGCGATTCCGGCGAGCACGATGAGGTAGTACGCCGGCCCCGGTGGCCGGAGCGTGTAGTCCATCTGGGCCCGGAGGAACAGCTGGGCGGCGAGGAAGCCGGCGCCGATCGCGACCACGGCGGCGACGAGCAGCGGGACGGCGCTCTCCAGCGCGACCACCCGGCGCAGCACGCGCACCGGCACCCCGCTCAGCCGCAGCAGGCTGAACGGCCGCTTGCGCTCGCTGAGACCGCCGGCGACGCTGACCGCCAGGCTGCAGCCCGCGATGGGCAGGCTGGCGAGGATGACCACGTTGGCCAGTTGCTGCCATCCCGTCAGCGCCCGGGTGGAGTCCGAACTGACGTCGTCGTCGGTGGCCGGGGGGCGCTGGCTCCCGGGGTAGGCGCCTTCGAGGATCGTCCGCGCCCGCTCGATCGTGGACCTGGCTCCGTCCGTATCGACCAGAATCGACAAGATGGGAAGTTGTCGCAGTTGTTCGGCGGACAGGGGAGCGCTCTGCAAGAGCCGTGCCGCCGTTTGCGCCCGACCGCCGCCGGCGACGTCCGGCCACACCGCGGCAACGGCAGCCCCAGCCGCGCAGTGACCGAGTGCCGGGGTCCGGGCCAGGTCCGCGCAGGAGATCAGACCCGGCAGCGGTTGGTCGGGGCCCCGCTGCCCGGAGTAGGCCGGGTTCTTCCGGACCACCAGCACGCTCTGCACGCCGGGGGTCGAGCGCAGGTCGGCTGAGACGGCGTCGGGGCCGGAATCCGCCGCACCCGGGACGATGCCGTCGGGCCAGAACTGCTGGGTCATCCTGGTACTTGCCGCGCCACCCGAGTGGATACCGCGGTTGGCGACGATCGTGCTGATCACGCCGACGGCCACGCTCGTGACGAACAGCGCGAGTACCAGGCCGCTGATGGCCCGGAAGCCGGCCTGCGGGTTGTCCGCGAGGCGTCGCGCGGCGATGAGCGTGGCGGGCCGGCTGGAGCGCCGGGCCAGGACACGGGAGCCGACCATGGTGAGCCAGGGCCCGGCGACGACCAGCCCGGCCATCATCACGAGGAAACCGGGAAGGAACACCGCCACCTGACCCAGGCTGCTGGTGGGCCGCCGTCCGACAACGAAGTAGGCCAGTTCGCCGAGGCCCAGCACGAGCGGGATCAGCCGGTACGCGCGCGGCGGGCGTGGCGTGACGCGCCGGGTGACGCCGAGCGGGGAGATCCGTACCCGCCGCAGCGCGATCCGTGCCGCCAGCGCCGCAGCGGCCGGCACGCCGAGCGCGACCAGCAGGACATCGACCACACCGAGCGACAGGTCGCCGGGGTAGAACGGTTCACCCGTGAAGGGGATCGCGGCGAGCGGGTGGCGGAACAGGAAGAACAGCGCGAAGCCGACGGCGGTACCCGCGACGGCCGCGGTGGTCGACTCGACGGCCGAGATCACCGATATCTGCCGGGGCGTCGCGCCGAGCAGGCGCATCGCCGCGAAACGCTGCTCCCGCCGGGTGGCGCTGAGCCGGGTGGCCGCGCCGATGAAGATGAGCAAGGGGAACAGCAGCGCGCCCGTCACGACGCCGAGGATGAGGTCCATGCCGGCGGCGCGGGTACCGACCATGCAGTTGGCGCAGTCGCTCGGCGCGACGGTCGCGATGCTGGTGACCTTCCTGGTATCGGGCAGTTGTGAGAGCTCGCCGCGGGTATGGCCGATCACGATGATGAGGGAGTTCGGGGCGGGCAGCGCGGCCGGGCCGATGGTGCCGATCTGGTGTCCGGGGAAGCGGTCCGCGAGTTGGGCCGCCGGGGTGGAGTGCAGCAACGTGCTCAGCGCCGGCGAGGCGTAGAACTCTCCCGGCCCGGGCAGGTGCGGGATGCCGGGCGGGACGGGCGAGTCGGGTCCGGTGGCGGCGACGTCGAGCCGGCCGATCGTCTGGCCGGCGAAATAGTCGCCGCGCAGCAGCCACTCCAACGGGTCCCGGGTGGCACTGGACTGCCCGGGTGCGACGCCGGTGTTCAGCCATGCGTACCGGGCGCTCTGCGCGTTGACGGCGTTGATACCGGCCAAGGTGGCCAGCAGCAGGCCGACGCCCAGGGCCACGGCCGCCGCGATGGTGACCAGACGGACGACCGCCTCCCGGCCGCCGGCCACCGCGAGACGCAGACCGAAGCTGATCATGAGCGGACCCGGTCCCGCAGGTGCGCGTTGACCCGCCCGTCGCGCACGATGACCTCGCGGTCGGCGTACGCGGCCACCCGGGGCTCGTGCGTCACCAGGATGACCGTGATACCCCGCTCGCGCGCCGTGGCAACCAGCAGGTCCATGACCTGTTCGCCGGTGAGCGAGTCGAGTGATCCGGTCGGCTCGTCGGCGAACAGCACCGTGGGCCCGGCCACCAGGCCGCGGGCCAGGGCCACCCGTTGCGCCTGTCCCCCGGACAGCTCCCCGGACCGGCGCTGTTCCAGTCCGTCCAGGCCGAGCCGCTGGAACCAGGCGTGCGTCTCGTGCAGCGCCGCGGACCGGCGGGCACCGCCGAGCAGCAGTGGCAGCGCGACGTTCTCCTCGGCGGTCAGCTCGGGCACGAGCTGACCGAACTGGAACACGAACCCGAAGCGGTCCCGGCGCAGCGCGCTGCGCTGCGGTTCCGCCAGGGTGTCGATCCGGCTGCCGTCGAACCAGACCTCGCCGGACGCGGGGACCAGGATCCCCGCCAGGCAGTGCAGCAGCGTCGACTTGCCCGACCCGCTGGGGCCCATGATGGCGAGGATCTCGCCGGGAGCCGCCGCGATGCTGGCGCCGCGCAGCGCGGGTGTCTCGCCGAACGACAGGACGACGTCACGCGCCTCGACGATGCCGGTGCCGCTCATGACCGCACCGCCGTCGCCAGGGCATCCAGCCGGACCCCGGTCATGTCGATCCAGCGCAGATCGGCTTCGAGATGGAACAGTCCGTGGTCGGCGAGCAGCGCGTCGACCAGGTTGCCGGTCCGCTTGATCTCGGTCAGTTCCCGCATCCGTCGCATGTGGGCGGTGCGCTGGGTGTCGAGGTACTCCTCGGCGGGTCGGCCCAGCATCAGCGCGAGCACGACCTTGGCGAACAGCACGGTCTGCAGGTGTGGCTCCGGCTCGACCGGTTCGGTCAACCAGGCCTCGACTTCGGTCGCCCCCCGATCGGTGATGACGTAGCGCTTGCGGTCCGGGCCCACGCCCGGTCCGATCTCGCTGATCACCACCTTGCCGTCCCGGGCCAGCCGGCCGAGGGTCGAGTAGACCTGGCCGAATGGCAGCGGTCGGCCGCGGCCGAAGTAGGTGTCGTAGTCGCGCTTGAGGTCATATCCATGGCTGGGCTCCCGTTCGAGCAGGCCAAGGAGGGTCAGAGGTACGCTCACGCCGGAAGCATACACTGAGGGTATACCCCGCGTATATACCTCATGGAGTGCACTCTCCGGAAGGCTCGCCGTGCCGTACACAATGGGCGGCGTGAGCGAAGATCCGGCGTCCGGGCAGCCCGAGGTGCACCCGGCGCACTACACGGCGCTGAAGGTGAAGCTGGCCCGGCTGGAGCAGTTGTGCGGCCTCAGCCATACCGACGCCGAAGGCAACATCCATCACCTGCCGGCCTGGCTGCGCCCGACCGAGGGCGAGGCGCGCTGGCCGGTATCGATCGCCGTGCTGGCTCTCATCGTGCTCCAGGTGGCACTCCCCGCGAACCTGACGCTCCCGCCGAAGCGACTGCTGCCCGGGCTGGAGGCGCTGCTGTTCATCCTGCTGACGATCGCCAACCCGCGCCGGATCAACCGGGAGGCCAGGTGGATACGCACCGCGGGGCTGCTGCTGGTGGTCGCGGCGAGCGTGGCGACCGCGTGGTCGGCCGGGCGCCTGGTGTTCGAGCTGGCCACCGGGCACGGTGGCAGGTCGGCCACCCCGCTGCTCCTCAACGGGGGCGCGATCTGGCTGACGAACGTCATCGTGTTCGCCCTCTGGTACTGGGAGTTCGACCGGGGCGGGCCGGCCGCCAGAGCGTCGGCGCGCCGGCCGCATCCCGACTTCCTGTTCACCCAGATGACGGCGCCCGAACTCGTGCACCGCGACTGGGAGCCGTCGTTTGTGGACTATCTGTACCTGTCCTTCACCAACGCGACCGCGTTCAGCCCGACCGACACGCTCCCGCTGACCGCCTGGGCGAAGCTCACCATGATGTTCCAGTCCATCATCTCGCTCGTGACGGTGGCCCTGGTCGTCGCCCGCGCGGTGAACATCTTCACCTGAGCGGTCGCTCAGCCTGCCGGCAGGCTCAGCACCGCCAGGAGCGCGCGGTGGTCGGTACCGGTGATCCGGTGCGCGGACACCGCATGGACCGCCACGCGCGGGTCGACGAGCGCGTGGTCGATGGTGACCTTCGGCACCTTGGTGCCGTCGTACGGCCAGGTGCCCGCGAGGCCCTTGCCCACCACGGACGCGGCGTTGCGGTACCCCGAGGCGAGCAGCCGCCGCAGCGGGGCATGGTCCAGCGTCGCGTTGAAGTCCCCGACCAGGATCCGCACCGGACCCGCCGGGGTCGCGCGGGGCTCCGCGTCGAGGCCGGCACGCCAGTGCCTGAGCAGGTGCGGAGCCGACGGTGCGGCCGGGTGCACCGCCTCCACGGCGACGTCCACGGCACCCGGTACCCGGACGGTGGCGTAGGACTGGCCGAAGTACGGCGCCAGGAAGCGGTAGCCGCCGTCGACGAGCGGGAAGCGGGAGTACAGCGCCGATCCGCCCGGCTCGTCCCGCGGGTGCGCCACGCGGTAGGGCAGCAGCACGTCCAACCCGGCCGCGCGCAACGCCTTGTCCGCCTCGGGCGTGTACTCCTCCAGCGCCAGCAGGTCCACCGACTGCGTGCGTACCAGAGCCAGCAGTTCTTCGGAATTCGCGGCGCCGTACAGCAGGTTGCTGGTCAGCACCCGCAGCGCCGGGCCGCCCGTGGCCTGGTCCGCGCGGCCGAAGGCCCGCGGCAGCACGCCCGCCGCCAGCGCCAGCGTGGTCAGCGCGGCCAGCGCCGCGACGGGCCAGTCGCGCAGCGCCAGCGCCGCGGCCAGTGGCAGAAGCGAGAGTCCGCAGGCGTACGGGGTGAACGCCATCAGCGGTACCAGTGGCCAGCCGCGCTCCAGCCCGAACACCCGCACCAGCGCCCACGCCGCGAACGGCGCGACGAACAGGATGGCGATCACTCACTCACGCCGTTCGCGCCGCTTGGCGAAGACGGCCGCGCAGCGGTGCGGCCCGCTCGGCGAATTCGCGCTGAGCGGCGGCGTACTCGGCGCGGCCCTCCGGCGTCTCCACCCGCACCGGCGGGTAGCCGAGCTCGGTGAGGTCGTAGGGGCTCGCGCGCATGTCCAGCGTGCGGATGTCGCGGGCCAGCTCGAAGCAGTCGACCACAAGCTCGGCGGGCACCAGTGGAGCCAGCTTGTACGCCCACTTGTAGAGGTCCATGTTCGCGTGCAGGCAGCCGGGCTGTTCGTTGTCCGGCTGAGTGTCCCGGGTCGGATGCAGCAGATTGAGGCCTCGGGCCGCGGGTGTGAAGAAGCGGAACGCGTCAAAGTGGGAGCAGCGGATCGGGGTCTGCTCCACGAGCAGGTCGGTCTCGGCGGTGCCGAGGCGCAGCGGCCAGGACGAGTGCCGGACCTCGCCGGCCGGGAGCCGGTACACCATGGCCCATTCGTGCATGCCGAAGCAGGCGAACTGGGGGTCCCGCGCGGCGGTGCGCGCCAGGAGGCTCCGGATCCAGGCGATGGACTCAGCCCTGCGGCGCAGCAGCGCGTCGACGTCGAGGCGCGCTCCGCCGTCGGCGTCCACGTACTCCGGACCCAGCTCGGCGGCCTCGGCGCCGGGCAGCAGGACGCCGCCGCCCGGATGCCACCGCCTCAGTTGGGCGGGCCGGTAGGAGTAGTAGGTGAACAGAAAGTCCTCGACCGGGTGCTTGCCGCCGGTGCGGCGGCGGGCCAGGTGCCCGGCGAGCAGCGCGTCGACCCGGCGCTCGTGCGCCGCCCGGCGCTCCCGCCACCCGGCCTCGCTGTCCACCCCCGCGTCCACACCCCCATTGTCCCCACGCCCGGTGTCCCCACGCCCGGTCTCCCCACGCCCATCGTCCCCCACGCCCCGCCCGGCTTCCGGGAAAGAGTCGAAGGGTAGATTCGCAGGCGTGCGAATCGCTCGTTTTGTGCATGCCAGCGGGATGTCCTTCGGTGCCGTCGAGGGGGAGCCGGACGCGGGGCCGGGCGCGCTGACCGTGGCCGAGATCGAGGGCCACCCGTTCGGCGAGCTGCACTTCACCGGCCAGCGCTGGGCGGTCGCCGATGTGCGGCTGCTGTCCCCGATCCTGCCCAGCAAGGTGGTCTGCGTGGGGCGCAACTACGTCGAGCACGCCGCCGAACTGGGCAACGACGTGCCCACCGAGCCGTTGCTGTTCCTCAAGCCTTCGACGTCCGTCATCGGGCACCAGGACGTGGTCCGGCTGCCGACCCAGTCGAAGCAGGTCGAGCACGAGGCGGAGCTGGCGGTCGTGATCGGGGCACCGGGCGCGCGCCGGGTGGACCGCGCCGGCGCCGCTGCCGCGATCTTCGGATACACGTGCGCCAACGACGTCACCGCCCGGGACCTGCAGCGCAGCGACGGGCAATGGTCCCGGGCCAAGGGTTTCGACTCGTTCTGCCCGCTCGGGCCCTGGATCGCGACCGGCCTGGACGTGTCCGACGTCGAGGTGCGCTGCGAGGTGAACGAGGAGGTACGGCAGCTGGGACGGACGAAGGACATGGTCTTCGACGTACCGACCCTGGTGTCGTACGTGTCACATGTGATGACACTCCTACCGGGCGACGTGCTGCTCACCGGTACGCCCGCCGGGGTCGGTCCGCTCGTCGAGGGCGACGAGGTGACCGTCTCGGTCGCCGGCATCGGCACGCTGACCAACCGGGTGACCAGCCTGGACTGACACCGGGATTTGGACTGGTCGCTCCGCGTCGGGTAATGTTCTCGTTCGGCGCCTGTGCGCCGGTGGGGTATGGGGTAATTGGCAGCCCAACGGATTCTGGTTCCGTTAGTCTAGGTTCGAGTCCTGGTACCCCAGCGCAGGACCAGCACCACCCCGCTCTCGGCCCCGTCGTCTAGTGGCCTAGGACGCCGCCCTCTCAAGGCGGTAGCGCCGGTTCGAATCCGGTCGGGGCTACGGCCCGTGGAGGCCGCGTCGCTCGCGCGACGCGGCCTCGCCGCTTTCCAGCTCGATACCGGCCGGTCCTGCGAGGCGCGCTCCTCCAGGAGGAGGCCGGTGGCAGCAAGCCGGGTCCGCTTCCCGGCTCGTCGTTGACTGCGCCGTCCCGAACCGCTCGGCCAGCTCGTCAGAGGCCGGAGAGGCGCTGGCCGCCGCGGACCACGGCCATGGCGTGCCGGTCGCCCGGGCGGCGGCCCAGGCGCTCGATCGGGCCGGAGACGCTGATCGCCGCGATGACCCGGCCGGTACGGTCGCGGATCGGCGCGGAGACGCTCGCCACGCCCGGCTCGCGCTCGGCAACGCTCTGCGCCCAGCCGCGGCGGCGTACCTCGGCGAGGGTGCGACCGGTGAACTTGCAGCGCGGCAGCAGCGGCATGACCGCCTCCGGCGGCTCCCACGCCAGCAACACCTGCGCCGCCGAGCCGGCCGTCATCGGCAGCACGGCGCCCACCGGTACCGTGTCGCGCAGCCCGCTGGCCCGCTCCGCCGCGGCGACGCAGATCCGTTCGTCGGCCCGGCGCAGGTAGAGCTGCGCGCTTTCGCCGGTGGCGTCGCGCAGTGCGGCCAGCATCGGTTCGGCCGCGGTGAGCAGCACGTCGGGTGCGGCATTGGCGAGTTCACCGAGGCGCGGGCCGGGACGCCAGCGGCCTTGCTGGTCACGTACGAGCAGGCGGTGGATCTCCAGTGCCTGGGCCAGCCGGTGCGCGGTCGCGCGCGGGAGCTTGGTGCGCTCCACGAGCTCGGCCAGGCTGGCGCCGTCGACGCAGGCGGCCAGGATGACTACCGCCTTGTCGAGAACACCAACTCCGCTCATACTGTGTCCCATACAGCGAAACCTACCTCCCAGATTGTAGGATGTCCAGATGGTGGGAGCAGAACACAGGCGGACCCTCGCCGAGAAAGTGTGGGACGCGCACGTCGTGCGGTCGGCCGATGGTGAGCCCGACCTGCTTTACATTGACCTGCATCTCATTCACGAGGTGACCAGCCCGCAGGCGTTCGACGGGCTGCGGCTCGCGAACCGCACGGTGCGGCGGCCGGAGCTGACGATCGCGACCGAGGACCACAACACCCCGACCGACAACCTCTTGACGATCGCCGATCCGATCTCGCGCACGCAGATCGAGACGCTGCGCAAGAACTGCGCGGAGTTCGGCATCCGGCTGCACTCGCTCGGCGACGAGCAGCAGGGCATCGTGCACGTGCTCGGTCCCCAGGTCGGCCTGACCCAGCCCGGCATGACGATCGTGTGCGGCGACTCGCACACCTCGACGCACGGCGCGTTCGGCGCGCTGGCATTCGGCATCGGTACCAGTGAGGTCGAGCACGTCCTCGCCACGCAGACCCTGCCGCAGGCCCGACCGAAGACGATGGCGGTCAACGTGACCGGCGAACTCGCGCCCGGAGTCACCGCCAAGGACCTGATCCTGGCGCTGATCGCCCAGGTCGGCACCGGCGGCGGGCGCGGCCACATCGTGGAGTACCGGGGCGACGCGATCCGCCGGCTGTCCATGGAGGGCCGGATGACGGTCTCCAACATGTCCATCGAGTGGGGCGCCCGGGCCGGGATGATCGCGCCGGACGAGAAGACGTTCGAGTACCTGCGCGGGCGCCCGTACGCGCCGCGCGGTGCGGACTGGGACGCGGCGGTGGAGTACTGGCGTGGCCTGGCAACGGATGACGGTGTCACGTTCGACACCGAGGTGACGCTCGACGGCAGTGCCATCACGCCGTTCGTCACCTGGGGCACCAACCCGGGCCAGGGCGCGCCGCTGTCGGCCAGCGTGCCCGATCCGGACTCGTTCGCCACCGAGGCGGAACGCAACGCGGCCCGGCGGGCGCTGGAATACATGGCGCTGCGGCCCGGGACCGCGCTGCGGGACGTCCGGGTGGACGTGGTCTTCGTGGGCTCGTGCACCAACGGGCGGCTGGAGGACCTGCGGGCCGCGGCCGAGGTGATCCGCGGGCGGACGGTGGCCGCCGGGGTACGGATGCTGGTGGTTCCCGGCTCCGCCGCGGTACGCGAGGCGGCCCAGGCCGAAGGGCTCGACCGGGTCTTCGCCGAGGCCGGTGCCGAGTGGCGCTTCGCCGGCTGCTCGATGTGTCTGGGCATGAACCCGGACACGCTCAAGCCGGGGCAGCGCGCGGCCTCGACCTCCAACCGCAACTTCGAAGGGCGGCAGGGCAAGGGCGGGCGTACCCACCTGGTGTCGCCGCAGGTCGCCGCCGCCACCGCCGTCCTGGGCCACCTTGCGGCCCCCGCAGAGCTGAGCTGAGGCAGGCATGGAGAAGTTCACTGTCCACACTGGTACGGCCCTCCCGCTGCGCCGGTCCAACGTGGACACAGACCAGATCATCCCCGCGGTGTACCTGAAGCGGGTCACCCGATCCGGCTTCGAGGACGGGCTGTTCCGCGCGTGGCGGGACGCCGATCCGAAGTTCGTGCTCAACGATGAGACCTACGCCGGGGCCACTGTTCTCGTGGCGGGAAGCGAGTTCGGCACGGGGTCATCGCGCGAACACGCCGTGTGGGCGTTGCGGGACTGGGGTTTCAAGGCGGTGCTCGCCGCCAGCCTCGGCGACATCTTCCGGGGCAACGCCTTGAAGGAAGGCCTCCTCCCGGTCGAGCTCGACATGGCCGCGATCGAGACCCTGTGGTCCGCCGTGGAGTTGGATCCGAGCCTTGAAGTCACTGTGGACCTTGTCGCCCGCGAGGTACGGGCAGCGGGCCTGACCTGGACGTTCCCGCTTGATGACTTCAGCCGGTGGCGGTTGCTCGAGGGCTTGGACGACATTGGCCTGACCCTTCGGCACGAGGCCGAGATCGGCACGTACGAGAACCGGCGCCCTGCCTTCAAGCCGGTCGTCGTCTAGCGGGCAATGCCTGAAACTCCCCCGGTCGCCTCGCCGATCGGGGGAGTTTCTGTTACGACACAAGGACTTTTTTCTGCCAGATGTTTGTAACTTGGCCGCGAAGGGCATACCGTGCGCGCAGAATGGCCGCGTGTGGCCAACATTGTGTACGGGAGGGAAGTCGTGAACAAGGCCGAGCTCATTGACGCGCTCGCGGTCCGCCTCGGCGACAAGAAGTCGGCGTCCACCGCGCTCGACGCGGTGCTCGCCGAGATCCAGGCGGCCGTGACCAAGGGCGACAAGGTGGCGATCACCGGATTCGGTGTCTTCGAAAAGCGGGTACGCGCCGCGCGTACCGCGCGCAATCCACGCACCGGCGAGACGGTGAAGGTGAAGAAGACCTCGGTGCCGGCGTTCCGTGCGGGCGCGAGCTTCAAGGACCAGGTCGCCAGCGGCCGGGTGCCCAAGACCGCATCGGCGGCGAAGAAGACCGCCGCGAAGAAGGCGGCCGCCACGCCGTCGCGGGCAACCGCGACCAAGACGGCAGCACCGGCGAAGACCGCCGCGAAGAAGGCCCCGGCCAAGAAGGCCGCGGTCAAGACCACTCGGGCCGCCACCGCACCGGTGCGGAAGACGGCCACTGCCAAGGCTGCCCCCGCCTCGGCGCCGGCCCGCAAGGCGCCGGCCCGCAAGGCCGCTCGCTGACCCGGCATCGGCAAACCGAAGGCGCCCGCCGCCCGGCGGGCGCCTTCGCCGTTCCATGACCAGGTCGCGGGAGCGGGGAGCCGCGCGAGCGAGGCGAGCGCCGGCAAACTCGGCTAACTGAGCCGGTCCGCGGCCACGACGATGTCGCCGGACATGGCCAGCAACCATCCGCTGCCCTTGGCGGTGGCGAACTCCTCGGCAACCGTCGCATTTCTCGGCCGCAGGCTCACCAGCAGCGGCGGAATCACCTTGCCCTGGCTGCAGACCACTGTCGGCCCGGGCTGGCGAGCCAGCGCCAGCAAGGCCTGCCGCGCACCATCCAGCCCCGCGGGCAGCGTCTCGTCCAGGCGCGGTTCGATCTCGATGGGCAGGCCGAGCGGGAGCACCGTCTCCTGGCACCGCAACGAGCTTGCGCTCACCACGCGCACCGCGCCGAACATCCGCAGCAGTTCGGCCAGTTCCGCCGCCTGGCGCCGGCCGGTCTCGTCGAGCGGCCGCGCCGCGTCCGTGCCGTGCCACTGCTTGCGGGAGGTCGCCTGGGCGTGGCGGACCAGCAGCACCTCGCCGTGGACCGGCGGTAGCGCGGCGAACGCGGCCACCACGCCGCGGTCGTGGGCGTAGGTCAGGACCGCATGCGCATCGGGCACCGGGGTCCAGCGCACCTCCGCGATCTCCTCGTCCGGTTGCCGGCCGTGGTCCGTGCGTACCCGCATGGACCAGAAGTCCACCGACTTCTCCACCCCCGGCACGCCGGTCAGGTACTGGACGCTGGGCAGCCGTACCTGCGGGACGCCGGTGACACCGGTCTCCTCCCGCACCTCGCGTACCGCCGCCGCCAGCGCGGGCTCGCCGGGCTCCAGCTTCCCCTTGGGCAGCGTCCAGTCGCCGTACCGCGGCCGGCCCACCACCGCGATCTCGACCGTCGAGTCCGCGCGCCGCCACACCACCCCGCCCGCGGCGCGCACCACCCTGGCCGGGGACGTCACGGCAGCCAGTCCACGAGGCGCCGCCGGGACGCCTCCCGCCACGCGGCCGGGAAGCGCTCGCGCATCTCGCGTACCACGGCGCGTTCCCGCTCCTGCAGCCGTCCCGCGGTGACCGCGAGGGTGTGGTCGTCCGGGTCGTCGCGGGCGATGCTGAGCCAGGTCTCCGCGGCGATCGCGGCGTCCTGGTGCTCGCCCAGCAGATCCTGCACCGCTGCCACCGCCCGGCCCAGTTCCTGCGCCGCACCGCCGAGCACATCGGCAACCGCCTCGATCGCGTAGCGGGCCCGCTTGGCGCGCACCCGCACCTCGTGCCACTGCGCGTCGGGCGCGACGGGGTCGAGGTCGCTCGCGCCGGTGATGCCGTCGTTGCCGTAGGCGAGGCGGCTCCAGGGGCGCGACACCAGCCTCGGCAACAGATCCCTGGCGGGCAGCGCGGACCTGCTGGACTGCAACGGGGCAGCCGCGGCCGCCGCGACGAGCCGTTCCAGCAGGGACCGGTACCGGTCGCTGCGCAGCACGTCGTCGAGCCCGGTCAGCGCGTCCTCGTGCCGTGCGGACAGCTCGGCGTCGATACGGGCTATCGCGGGCTCGTCGAGCGGCGCAAGCGGGTCAGCTGCGGCAGTCTCGCGCAGCCTCGCCCGGAGCACCTCGGCGTCCCGGGCGAGCCCGAGCGCCTGTGCCAGCCAGGCCAGCTCGGCACGCAGCCCGTCGACCCAGGCCGACGCCAGCAACGGGCGGAACGTGCGCAGGTCGCTGCGCAGCCGGCGGCAACCCACCCGCATCTGGTGCACCGCCGTGTCCCCGTGGGGCAGCGGCGCGCGCAGCCGTACCAGCGGGTCATGGTCGAAGATGCGGCCGATGTCGGCGCGCAGGGCCTGGACCACCACCTCGCCCGCGCTCGCCTTGCGCGGCAGGTCCGGCGCCGGTGGGGTCGGCTCGGGCGGCCCGAGCGCGTCCACGCCGATACCGGCGGTGGAGTTCAGCACGCACAGCGCGCGGACGTGCTTGGGGAGGAAGTCGCCCACCGTCGCGCCCGCCTCGCGCAGCCGCGCGTCCACCCGGTCCAGCAGCTTGCGGCCGCCCTCGTGCCGCTCCACCTCGATCTCGCGGAACCTGTGCCGCACGGTCTTGCCGTCCAGCACCGAGACGGTGTCGTCGTCCAGTTCGGCCAGCGGCCGGCCGTACGCGTCGCGCAACTCGTGCACCCGCCGCGTGGTGCGCACGACCGCGCCCGGTTCCAGCAGGGCGCCCCGCGTGTACGCCAGGACAAGCGCGATCAGCTCGCCGGGAACGGTACCAGGCGCGCCGGCCCGGGAGATCTCGTTGCGGATGCCCGGGGTGTCCGTCGGCAGCTTCACGGTCCAGGGCAGCTCGTCACCGCGCCGGAAGCGCAGCGAGGCCCCGTTGCGCGCCAGGCGCAGGTCGGCGGTGTCGTAGTAGGTGGCCCGCAGGTACTTGGGCTCGCGCGCGACGACCTGTCCGCCGTCCGGGAGGCAGTCGCTGAGGTCGGGCACCGCGAAGCGGGGATCCACCTCGTACTTGCGCTCCTCCTCCAGCATCCTGGCAGCCTAATCGCGTTTCACTCGCCGCGGTGCACAACCTTGCGCAGCAGCGCGCTCTGCAGGTGCAGCCGCGGGTGGTCCGGGTCGCTGGCCGGCGGATCCCAGGAGCCGTCCGCGCGCAGCTCGAACGCGGCGGTCTCGTCGCTCATCGACAGCGCCAGTATCTGCTCCAGCTCGGCCTGCGCGGTCGCGTCGATGACCTGGACCAGCGCCTCCACCCGGCGGTCGAGGTTGCGGTGCATGAGGTCGGCCGAGCCGATCCAGTACTCGGTCTCCGTCGCGGCGGGGGTACCGGTGGCGCCGGCGCCGAAGCGGAAGATGCGCGAGTGCTCCAGGAAGCGGCCGAGGATCGAGCGGACGCGGATGTTGTCCGAGAGGCCGGGTACGCCCGGGCGCAGCGTGCAGATGCCCCGGATGACGAGGTCGACCCGTACCCCGGCCTGCGAGGCGCGGTACAGCGCGTCGATGACCTCCTCGTCGACGAGCGCGTTCAGCTTGATCTGCACCAGCCCCGGCCGCCCGTCCGCGGCCAGCTTCGTCTCCCGCTCGATCCGCTCGATGATGCCGGACCGCACGCCGTGCGGCGCGACCAGCAGCCGCCGGTACGCCGTCTGCCGGCTGTAGCCGGTGAGCGTGTTGAACAGGTCGGTGAGGTCGGCACCCACCTCCGGATCCGCGGTCAGCAGCCCGAGGTCCTCGTACAGCCGGGCGGTCTTCGGGTGGTAGTTGCCGGTGCCCATGTGCGCATACCGCCGGATGTGGTTGCCCTCCTGCCGCACCACGAGCGCGGTCTTGCAGTGTGTCTTCAGCCCGACCATGCCGTAGACCACGTGGCAGCCCGCCTTCTCCAGCTTGCGCGCCCACCCGATGTTGGCCACCTCGTCGAAGCGCGCCTTGACCTCGACGAGCACCACCACCTGCTTGCCCGCCTCCGCCGCGTCGATCAGCGCGTCGACCACCGGCGAGTCGCCGGAGGTGCGGTACAGGGTCTGCTTGATGGCCAACACGTTCGGGTCGGCCGCCGCCTGCTCGATGAAGCGCTGCACGCTGGTGGAGAACGAGTGGTACGGGTGGTGCACCAGGATGTCGCCGTCCCGCAGGGTCGCGAAGACGCTGCGCGGTGTCTCACCCTCCGCGAAGCGCGGATGGGTCGCCGGTACGAAAGGGCGATCCTTCAGGTCTGGCCGGTCCACCTCCTCGTAGACCTGCCACAGCGCGGACAGGTCCAGCAGCCCCGGCACCCGCAGCACGTCGTGGCTGTCCATGTCGAGCTCGGGTACCAGCAGTTCCAGGATGTGGTCGGAGACGGTGGCGGCGACCTCCAGCCGCACCGGCGGCCCGAAGCGGCGGCGGGCCAGCTCCCGCTCCAGCGCCTGCAGCAGATCCTCGTCGCGGTCCTCCTCGACCTCCACCTCGGCGTTGCGGGTCACCCGGAACAGGTGCTGCTCCACGATCTGCATCCCGGAGAAGAGCTGGCCCAGGTATGCCGCGATGAGCTCCTCCAGCGGCAGGAACCGGGTGGCCCGGCCGTCTGCCAGGCGTACCAGGCGGGGCACGTTGTTGGGCACCTTGACGCGGGCGAACAGCTCCGGCCCGCCGTCCGGGTCGCGTACCAGCACCGCGAGGTTGAGCGACAGCCCGGAGATGTACGGGAACGGGTGCGCGGTGTCCACGGCCAGCGGCGTGAGTACCGGGAACACCTGGTCGCGGAAGTAGTCGCGCATCCGGTCCCGTTCGGCCGGGTCGAGGTCGGCCCAGCGCACCACCTGCACGCCCTCCTGGGCCAGCGCGGGCTGCACGTCCTCGATGAAGCAGCGCGCGTGCCGCGCGACCAGATCGGCGCTGCGCTCGGCGACCAGCTCCAGCTGCTCCCGCGCGGACAGGCCGTCGGGGCTGTGCAGCGGCAGGCCCATGTGCCGGCGCCGCTTCAGGCCGGCGACCCGGACCATGTAGAACTCGTCCAGGTTGCCGGCGAAGATGGCGAGGAACCTGGCCCGTTCCAGCAGCGGCGTGTTCGGGTTCTCGGCGAGGCTGAGCACCCGCGCGTTGAAGTCCAGCCAGGACAGCTCCCGGTTGAGGAACCGGTCCCCGGGCAGCGCCTGGTTCAGCGTCGGCGGCGCGTCCGAGGGCGGCGGCACGTGCGGCGCGGTGCCGGTCTCCGGCGACTCGTCGCCCCGCTCCTCGGCAGTGCCGGGTGCGGCAGCGCCGGGTGCGGCGGTGTCGGGAGCGGCGGTGCCGTCCACGCCGCCCGACTCGCCGACCGCCGCCATCGCGCGTGCCCGGCCGGCCTGGGTCGCCCGCGGTACCGCGTCGTCCGTCGCGGACCGTGGGATCGGTCGGGAGGAGCGGCGCTGGCGGGGGCGGGGCGGCGTAGTGCTCACCCGCACATCATCGCCCGCCGGCATCAAAGGTGAAACGGCCTTCGGGAAAACTGTGTGTATCGCGACCAGCGCGCGGGCGCCGCTACATAGTGACGAGCATGAGTAGGCTGATCCGCTCGTCGCGCCACTCCAGCCGGACGCGCTGCCCGAGGCGCAGCAGCCGCAGCCCGGACGCGTCGAACGCCGGCGCGTCGAAGCCGAGTTGGGTGCCGTCGTCCAGCAGGACCGTGCCCGACCGTCGCGCCGGGTCGAAGCTGGCCACCGTGCCTTGCCTGGGCACCTGCATGGGCTCAGCCTAGTTTGAGCAGTGCGGTGGTGTGCACACCCACGCCCAGGCGGATCGCGGCGCGCAGGTCGTCGTGAGTGTCCACGTCCTGCCGCAGCGTCGGCCACGCGCCGGGCAGCGCGAGCGCGCCGGACGCGAGGTGCGCGGCGGCCGAGCCCGGCCCGAACCGGGGCTCCAGCGGCACGCCGGGCGGCGCGGCGAGCAGCGTGGTGCCCGTACCCTCCGCGTCTGTCACGAAGCTGCGTACGGCCGCGAGGGACAGTGCGGCGGCCAGTTCCCCGGCGCGCAGCGCCGGCAGGTCGCCGGCGAGTGCCGCCACCGGCCGGCCGCCGGCCCGTGCGGCGCCGTGGTCGACGGCCGGGTTGAGGCCGGCGTCCGGGGCGTCCGGGACCACCTCGGCGCCGAGGGCGGCAGCGGCCCGGCGCACGGCCGGGTCGTCGGTCACCACGACCACCGCGCCCACCGCGCGGCACCCCAGCGCCGCGACGACCGTGTCCAGCACCAGCGCCAGGGCGAGGTCTTCATGGAGTACGCCGGGCAGGGCCCCGCGCAGCCGGCTCTTCGCCCCGGCAAGGCGTTTGACGGGTACCACCGCCAGCCAGTTGGATCCCCCCACACCGGGCATCCTCTCCCACTCTCCGGCACGGCGCGCGGGGCGGTCCACTCGCCGTACGGGCCGCGCACCGGCAGTATGGTCTGCGGAACACCGGGAGACCGGCGGGTGACAACCGGATGGCGGGAGTGGCCGTGGCGCGGCGCAGGCTAGGGTTCTGGCGGCGGTTCGCCGTGTGCGTGATCAAGCCGACCATGCTCCTGCTGACGAGGCGGACCTGGGCCGGGGCGCAGCACGTGCCGCGCGACGGCGGCGTGATCCTCGCGGTGAACCACCTGTCCGAGTTCGATCCCATGGTGATCTCGCACTTCGTCTACGACGCCGGCCGCTGGCCGCAGTTCCTGGCCAAGTCGAGTCTGTTCCACATCCCCCTGTTCGGACCGTTTCTCCGGTGGGTGCGCCAGATCCCGGTCCACCGGGGCAGCGCCGACGCGGCCAAGGCGCTGGACGCCGCGGCGGTGGCGATCAAGGCGGGCGACGGGGTGATCATCTACCCGGAGGGCACCACGCCCAAGGAGGGTGATCTGTGGCCGGGGCGGGGGAAGACGGGCGTGGCCCGGCTGTTCCTGGCCACCGGTGCCCCGGTGGTGCCGATCGTCACCTGGGGCTCGCAACGGCTGTACGACCCGCGTACCCACAAGATGCGCCTGGTTCCGGGTACTCCCGTGACCGTGCTCGCCGGGCCGCCGGTGGACCTCGCGAGGTGGGCCGACGCCGAGGCCACCGCGGCCAACCTGCACGCGATAACCGAGGAGATCATGGACGACCTGCGCGATCTGCTCAGCCAGGCCCGGGGCGAGCCGGTACCTGTTTCGGACGGTGGGTCGTGATGCGGGCGGCCGTGCTCGGCGCCGGCTCGTGGGGCACCACGTTCGCGAAGGTGCTGGGCGACGCGGGTACCGAGGTGGTCCTGCTGGCCCGCCGGCCCGAGGTGGTGGCGGCGATCCGGGAACACGGCCGCAACCCGGACTACCTGTCCGGCACGCCGCTGCCCGCGCGGGTCACCGCGACCCTGGACCCGGCGCGGGCACTGGCCGATGTGGACCTGGTCGTGCTCGCCGTACCGGCGCAGACGCTGCGCGCCAACCTCGCCGCGTGGACGCCCCTGATCGCGCCCGACGCCACTCTGGTCAGCCTCATGAAGGGCATCGAGCTGGGCAGCGGCAAGCGGATGAGCGAGGTGATCATGGAGATCACCAGGGTCGAGCCGGACCGGGTGACCGTGGTCACCGGGCCCAACCTGGCTGCCGAGATCGCCGAGGAGCAGCCGACCGCCTCGGTCGTGGCCTGTGTCGACGAGGCGCGGGCGGCGCTGGTGCAGAAGGCGGTGGCGACACCGTACTTCCGCCCGTACACGAATGACGACGTGATCGGTTGCGAGCTGGGCGGCGCCGTCAAGAACGTGATCGCGCTGGCGTACGGCATGGCCGACGCGCTCGGCTTCGGCGACAACACGAAGGCGACCCTCATCACGCGCGGGCTGGCCGAGATCGCCCGGCTGGGGGTGCGGCTCGGCGCCGACCCGATGACCTTCGCGGGCCTGGCGGGGCTGGGTGACCTGGTCGCCACGTGCTCCTCGCCGCTGTCGCGCAACCGTACCTTCGGCGAGCACCTGGGCCGCGGCGAGTCGCTGGAGCAGGCCCACGCGGCGACCCGGCACACGGCGGAGGGCGTGAAGAGCTGCCTCGCGATCCGGGACCTCGCCCGGACGCACAGCGTCGAGATGCCCATCACCGAACAGGTGGAACGGGTCTGCCACGAGGGCGCCGACCCGCGCGTGGCGGTCACCGCGCTGATGAGCCGGGAACCCAAGACCGAATCCGTCTGACCGGTCAGTGGGTGAAGGTGAAGCCGGCCGCGCGCAGCTCGGCGGACGAGATGGGCCGGGTGGGAGATGATGGCCGGGTGAGTGAAAGCGGATACGGGGACGGCACCAGATGCGTACACGCCGGACTTCCGGCGCCGGTGCCGGGCGAGCCGTTCCTGCCCGGTCCGGTGTTCGCCGGGCCGTACCACCTCGACCCGCAGCGCGGTCCCGGCGCCGCGCCCAACGGGTACGGGCGCACCGACAACCCCACATGGCGGGCCCTGGAGCAGGCGATCGGCGAGCTGGAGGGCGGGGAGTGCGTGGTCTTCTCGTCCGGCATGGCGGCCGTCTCCGCGGTGCTGCTCACGCTGCTGCGGCCGGGGGACACCGTGCTGCTGCCGGCCGACGGGTACTACAACACGCGGGGGTTCGCCTCGGCCACCCTCACCGAGTTCGGCGTGACCGTGCGGGAGGTACCGACGGCCGGCCCGTACCCGCCGCTGTCCGGGGTGCGCCTGGTGCTGCTGGAGACGCCGGCCAACCCGGGTCTGGACGTCTGTGACATCGCGGCACTCGCGGTGGCGGCGCACGAGGCGGGTGCCCTCGTCGCGTTGGACAACACGACGGCCACCCCGCTGGGGCAGCGCCCGCTGGATCTCGGTGCCGACCTGTCCCTCGCGTCCGGCACCAAGGCGTTGACCGGCCACTCGGACATCCTGCTCGGGTACGTGGTCAGCACCCCCGAACGCGCCGCGGGCATCCGCGTCTGGCGCAACCGCACCGGCGCGATCCCCGGCCCGTTCGAGGCGTGGCTCGCGCACCGCTCACTATCCACATTGGACCTGCGGCTGGCCCGGCAGACGGCGAACGCCGCGGCGGTGGCCGGCCTGCTCGCCGCGCGGCCCGAGGTGAGCGGACTGCGCTGGCCCGGCCTGCCGACCGACCCCGGCTTTGCGGTTGCGGTCCGGCAGATGCGGCGGATCCCCGGTGTCGTGACGTTCACGCTGCCGGACGCCGGGCACGCCGGCCGGTTCCTGGCCGCAGCCCGGCTGGTGGCCGCGGCCACCTCCTTCGGGGGTACGCACACGACGGCCGACCGGCGCGCGCAGTGGGGCGACTCGGTGCCCGATGGGCTGCTGCGCCTGTCCTGCGGCATCGAGGACACCGACGACCTGCTCGCCGACGTGACCGAGGCGCTGGACAAGGCGCGCTAGCGATCCTCGCCCAGGTCCGCGGCGAGCCGGTACAGCCACTCCTCCTGCCGCGCGTTGTCCGGAACCGGAAAGCCGCGCGCCTCGCGGATGCGCCGCCACGCCTCCTCGGGTGTGCAGCCCAGCTGGATCAGGGTGGCACCGGCCAGCATCGAGCAACGCCCGATCCCGGCCCGGCAGTGGGTGACCACGAACCGGCCGGCGCGCACCTCCTCGGCCAGCCGCGCGGACAACTCCAGTGCGGTGCGCGTGCCCTCGGGAATGTCCGCGTCGACGACCGGGAACTGCAGGAACGCGAGCCCCGCCTCGTTCGCCGCGGCGGGCTCGCCGACCAGGTCGAGCTCGCGGTACTCGTCGCGGGTCAGCGCCGATACCAGGACATCGACCCCGGACTCGCGCAGCCCGGCCATTTCGTCGTCGAGCCAGCCGCCGCCGCGCGGCCGGGCCATGGTGGCGAGCCGGCCGGCGGTACCCGTTTCGATCACGTACAGTGCCGAGCGCATCGGTCTCCCGTAGTTGTAGATGCTGGGCCACGCGGACCTGTGCTGCCAAGGGTAGGGTCGCTGAGGTGACGAGCCCACGGAAGGTGCGGGTCGCCGTCGTGTTCGGCGGGCGCAGCACCGAGCACGCCATCTCCTGTCTCAGTGCCGGCAGCGTCCTGTCCGCGCTGGACCCGGACGAGTTCGAGGCGGTACCCGTCGGCATCACGCGCGAAGGCGGCTGGGTGCTCACCGACGGCGACCCGCGCGCCCTCGCTCTCGACGGACGGCGGCTGCCCGAGATCACCGCCGGTTCGGGTGACGCGGTGCTGCTGTCCGGCGACCCGACCGCGCGCGGGCTCGTGGTGCTCGACCCGGCCGAGGCGGGACGCGCGCTAGGTGACGTCGACGTGGTCTTCCCGGTGCTGCACGGCGCGTACGGGGAGGACGGGACGATCCAGGGGCTGCTGGAGATGGCCGGCATCCCGTACGTCGGCGCCAACGTCTTCGCCTCCGCCGCCGCCATGGACAAGGAGTTCACCAAGAAGCTCGCGGTGGCCGACGGCATCCCGGTCGGCCCGTACGCGGTGCTGCGCGCCGGCCAGTCACTCGGCGCCGCGGACCGCGACCGGCTGGGCCTGCCGGTGTTCGTGAAGCCGGCACGGGCCGGCTCGTCGCACGGCATCACCAAGGTCAGTGACTGGGACCGGCTGGACGAGGCGATCGCCGCGGCCCGGGCGGTGGATCCCAAGGTGCTGGTCGAGGCGGCGGTCATCGGCCGGGAGGTGGAGTGCGGGGTGCTGGAGGGCGAGTACGGCGGCGCGCCCGAGGCCTCGCTGCTGGCCGAGATCCGGGTGGTCGAGGGGCACGAGTTCTACGACTTCGAGGCGAAGTACCTGGACGACTCGTGCGAGTTCGACATCCCGGCGCGGCTGCCCGAGCGGGTCACCCGGCAGGTACAGGGCTATGCCTGCCGCACCTTCGCCGCCCTGGACTGCGCCGGCCTGGCCCGGGTCGACTTCTTCGTCACGCCCGAGCTGGACGTCTACCTCAACGAGATCAACACGATGCCGGGGTTCACCGCCACGTCGATGTTTCCGCAGATGTGGGCGGCCACCGGCCTGGAGTACCCGAAGCTGGTCTCCCGCCTGGTCCGCACCGCCCTGCGCCGCGGTACCGGCCTGCATTAGTGGGGTGACCAGAAGTCGCGGCGCAGGCCGTCCCATTCGTCGCGGCGCTCGATGGCCTCGCGGAACGCGAACGCGACCGATCTGATGATCGTCCGCTGCTCCGGCGTCCACGGCAGCGGCTCGGATCCGGGCCCCGGATCCATCGGAATGCCCGAGTTGTCGAAGCGCTGCAGGGCGTGGTCCAGCCGCCGGACCGCCGAGACGTAGGCCATCCGGGCATCCCGGAGTTGCCGGTCCCGACTGCGTTCCCCCACTCCCCGACGCTATCGAACATGAGTACTAATCAGCAAGTGTTTTCCCTGCTCAGCATGGTTACGCGAATCGGTCACCAAGGCCGAGACGGTACAACGCGACGCGGATGCCGATTCTTGCCGGTAACAGCGCCGCGTTCAGGAAGGGGCGGTGGACGGGGGGTGGCACTGGCGGGGCAGCTGGGACAGCGACGGTACCCACGCCCGGATCGGCACGGTGAACTCCTGCACCCAGCCGCCCTGGCCCTGGTAGCTGTCCGGCAGCGTCACGGCGACCGGTACCCGCCGGTCCAGCGTGGTCCACGTCGTGACGCCGGCGCGGCTCTGGTCCGCGTACCAGCAGATCCCGGACAGCGTCCAGAACTGGGCGCCGGCGGGTGTCGACGGCGCCGGCCACCCACCGCATCCGATCCTGATCGGGGGTTCGCCGTAGGCGGCGTTCTGCTCCTGGCCGGCGGTGACCGGTCGCTGGTCCAGCCCCCGGAGGGTGGCCGGCAGGTGCGCGACGAAGGCCAGGCACACCGTCGCGTCGGCGGTGGACAGCGACCGGCCCGGTATCGCGACCGGGGCGGTGCCGCCGGCCGCCGGGGAGGGCGCCGCGTGCGGCGTCGACCGGAGGCCGCCCAGCGCCCAGAAGGCGAGCAGGCCGGCCACCAGGGCGACCGGCAGGGCGATGAGCAGGGCGAGCCGGGCGGCCGACCGCGTGACCTGGTCCGGCACCCTACAGTCGCACCACGGAACAGGTGAGCGTGCGGGTGATCCCGGGTACCAGCTGGACCTTGCTGACGATCATCTTTCCCAGCTCATCAACGTTGTGCGCCTCGGTCAGCACGACGACATCGTACGGACCGGTCACCGCGTCCACCCGGACCACTCCGGCAATATCCGCAATCGCCGCGGCCACGTCACGCGCCTTTCCGACCTCGGTCTGGATGAGGATGTACGCCTGGACCACGACACGACCCCCTCTGGACGAGCTGGCGGGCTGACGTGAAACTACCGCACGTTGAGTTCGCGATAGACAGCGACGTCGCGGAATGTTATCTCAGGAGTACGCGATGAGTGTGGCTGATGACGGCGAGTTCGGACTGATCGCCAGGGTGACCGCCCGGCTGGTGGGATCCCCGGCGTGCCTGGTGGGCCCCGGCGACGACGGTGCGGTGGTCGCCGCACCCGACGGCCGGGTGGTCGCCTCCACCGACGTCCTCGTGGAGGGGCGGCACTTCCGCCGCGACTGGTCCTCGGCCACCGATGTGGGGCACCGCGCGGCAGCGGCCAACCTCGCCGACATCGCGGCCATGGGTGCGGTGCCCACCGCCCTGCTCGTCGGCTTCTGCGCGCCGCCGGATCTCGACGTGCGGTGGGCGGAGCAGCTCACCGACGGGCTGGTCGCCGAGGCGGCGAAGGTCGGCGCGGCGGTCGTCGGGGGAGACATGTCGGGCAGTCCGCTGATCACCATCGCGGTCACCGCCCTGGGCGACCTGCAGGGGCGGGATCCGGTCCGGCGCGGTGGCGCGCGGCCCGGCGACATCGTGGCGCTGGCCGGGCGCATCGGGTACGCGGCCGCCGGGTACACCGTGCTCTCGCGCGGGTTCCGGACGCCGAAGCTGCTGGTCGAGGCGCACCGGCGGCCGGAGGTGCGGTATGCGGCCGGGCCGGCCGCCGCCCGCCTGGGCGCGACCGCCATGATCGACATATCCGACGGCCTGGTCGCCGACCTGGGGCACGTCGCGAAGGCCAGCGCCGTCGCCATTGACGTGCGGAAAGACGCCATCGGGGTACCGGCGCAGATGGGCGACGCGGCGCGCGCGCTGGGCGTGGACCCGTACACCTGGATCCTGACCGGTGGCGAGGACCATCCCCTCGCCGCGATGTTCCCGGCGGGTACGGCACTGGACGAGGAGTGGGTGGTCATCGGTACCGTCGGCGAGGGCGACGGGGTGACCGTGGACGGGAAGCCCTACACCGACGGGCCAGGGGGGTGGGACCACTTCAGATGACCGACGTCGAGTTCCGACGCGTGTCCTACGGCGACCCGGTCGCGCAGGACCTGGTGCGCGAGGTGCTGGCCGATCTGGGCCGGCGCTACGGCGGGTCGGGCGACGACACCCCGGTGCGGCCGGACGAGTTCCAGCCACCGCTCGGCGCGTTCCTCGTCGCCTTCCGTTCCGGACAGCCGGTGGCGTGCGGCGGCTGGCGTACCGCTCCCGGGGGCGCGGCGGAGATCAAGCGTATGTACGTGGTACCCGCCGCGCGCGGGCACGGCATCGCGCTGGCCCTGCTGCGGGCGCTGGAGGACTCGGCACGGGAGGCGGGTCGCATCCGGGCGATCCTGGAGACGGGCACCCTGCAACCCGAGGCGATCGCGCTGTACGGCAAGGCCGGGTACCGGCGCATTCCCGACTTCGGCCACTACAAGGACGAGCCGGGCGTGCGTTCCTTCGGGCGGGACCTGTAGTCAGGCCCGGCTGACCTTGCCGGCCTTGATGCACGAGGTGCACACGTTGAGCCGCTTGGTGTTGCCACCACCGGCCGGTACCCGCACGGTCTGGATGTTGGGGTTCCAGCGGCGGTTGGTCCGCCGGTGCGAGTGGGACACGTTGTGGCCGAAGCCGGGGCCCTTGCCACAGACGTCGCACACGCTAGCCACGGGTATCTCCTGGATCTGGTCGCTGAGGGTCACCCGCGAACCTGTCCGGGCAACCCGACCAGGTTACCCGATGCCCCGCCGCACCGCCCAACCGGACGGGTCGGGACGCCTGCGGGCGGCGGCGCGGGAGCGTGTCAGTCCCCGCCAGTAGGCTGCAAGCGTGCTGGGTAGCCTCGACGCGGCGGCGGTGCGCCACTGGTGTGCGGCCGGCCTGGACGCCCTGCGCCGGCACCAGCGGGAGATCGACGAGCTCAACGTCTACCCCGTACCCGACGGCGACACCGGCACCAACCTCGTGCTCACCGTCACCTCCGCCCACCAGGCACTCGTCTCCGGGACCGCGGAGGCTGCGCAGGGCGGGGTGCCCGGGCTGGAGTTGCGCCGGATGGCCCGCGGCGCGCTGCTGGGCGCGCGGGGCAACTCCGGCGTCATCCTGTCGCAGATCCTCACCGGGATGGCCGACGCCCTGGCCGAGACGCACGAGGCCGGCGGCCGGGCGCTGGCCCGGGCGCTGCGGGAGGCCGAGGTCGCCGCCTACGCCGCGGTTGCCGAGCCGGTGGAGGGCACCCTGCTGACCGTCGCGCGGGCCGCCGCGGACGCGGCCGCGGGGATCGACTCCGACGATCTCGCGGCGGTGGCCCGGGCGGCGGCGCTGGGCGCGGCCGAGGCGCTGGCCCGCACGCCCGAGCAGTTGCCCGCGCTGGCCCGGGCCGGCGTGGTCGACGCGGGTGGCCGCGGGCTGGTGGTGCTCCTCGACGCGCTGCTGGAGGTGGTCACCGGGGTGGTCGCGGAGCCGCCGCCGGTCCAGGCGACCGGGCGACCCCGGCTGGTCACGCGCGAGTCCGGCTCCGGCGACTTCGGCTACGAGGTGCAGTACTTGCTCGACGCGCCGGTCGCCGCGGTGGAAGAGTTGCGGGACAGGCTGTCCGGGCTGGGGGACTCGCTGGTCGTGGTCGGTGCCGGCGCCGGGCCGGACGGCGTGCACACCTGGAACGTGCACGTGCACGTCAACCACGTCGGCGCGGCGATCGAGGCGGGGATCGAGGCCGGCCGGCCGCACCGGATCTCGGTGACCCGCTTCGCCGACGAGCCACCCCCCGCGGATCCTGCCGTGGCGCAGCGCGGCGTCGTGGTCATCTCGACCGGGGCCGGGCTGGCGCGGCTGTTCCTGGACGAGGGCGCGGCCGTCGTGCCGGGGCCGAACCCGTCCACTGTGGAGGTGCTGGCGGCGGTCCGGCGTTCCCGCGCCGCCCGGGTCGTGGTGCTGCCCAACGACCCCGACGCGTACCCGGTCGCGGCCGCCGCCGCGGCGCAGGCGCGGGCGGAAGGGATCGACGCGGGCGTGGTACCGACCCGGTCGCCGGTACAGGCACTGGCGGCCCTCGCGGTACGGGACCCGGGACGGCGGTTCGAGGACGACATGATCGCGATGGCCGAGGCGGCCGGGGCGTGCCGGTACGCGGAGGTCACCACGGCCGCCCGCGAGGCGGTGACGGTGGCCGGCCTCTGCCAGGCCGGTGACATCCTGGCGCTGGTGGAGGGCGAAGTGAACCTGATCGGCAAGGAGCTGGCGGCAACCTGCCTGGACCTGCTCGACCGGATGCTCGCCGGCGGCGGGGAACTGGTCACGCTCCTGGTGGGCGCGCAGGCGCCGGAAGGCCTGTCCGCGGCACTGTCCGAGCACCTCGGCCGGCACTGGCCGTTCGTGGAGGTGCAGGTGTTCGACGGCGGCCAGCCGCACTACCCGCTGCTGGTGGGGGTGGAGTAGATGCCGGGATCCACCATGGACACCCGGCTGGACAAGGTGGTCGGCGCGAAGGCGGCCAAGGCGCTCGGCAGCCACCTGGACCTGTGGACCGTGGCGGATCTGCTGTACCACTTTCCGCGCCGGTACGACGCGCGCGGCGAGCACACCGACATCCGTTCGCTCGGCGTCGGCGACCACGTGACCGTGCTGGCCCGGGTGCTGCAGGCCAAGGTGCGGCCGATGCGCAACCGTCCCGGCAAGCTGCTGGAGGTCGTCGTCGGCGACGACGCGGGCGGCCGGCTGACGCTGACCTTCTTCAAGCAGGAGTGGCGCGCCCGCGACCTGGTACCGGGCCGGTGGGGGATGTTCGCCGGCAAGGTGACCGAATTCCGCGGCACGCGCCAGCTCAACGGGCCGGACTACGTGCTGCTCGACGATCCGGACTCCGGTGAGATCGAGGAGTTCGCCGGTGCGCTGATCCCGGTCTACCCGGCCGCCCAGGCGGTGGCCACGTGGGTCATCGCCCGGTGCGTACGGGTCGCGCTGGACACCCTCGACGCGCCACCCGATCCGCTGCCCGCCGGGCTGCGCGCCGGGCGGCGCCTGCTCGACCTGGGCACCGCGCTGCACCAGATCCACCGGCCGGACAGCTGGGAGTCGTTGGGAGCGGCCCGGCGCCGGCTCAAGTGGGACGAGGCGTTCGCCGTCCAGGTGGCGCTGGTGCAGCGCAAGCTGCGCGCGGCGGACTGGCCCGCCAAGCCCCGGCCGCACCGCGACGGCGGCCTGCTGGACGCGTTCGACGCGCGCCTGCCGTACCGGCTGACCGCGGGCCAGCGGGAGGTCGGCGAGCAGCTCGCCGCGGACCTGTCCACCCCCCACCCCATGCACCGGCTGCTGCAGGGGGAGGTGGGCTCGGGCAAGACGGTGTGCGCGCTGCGCGCCATGCTCCAGGTCGTGGACGCGGGCGGTCAGGCCGCCCTGCTCGCGCCCACCGAGGTGCTCGCCGCCCAGCACCACCGCAGCATCGCCGATCTGCTCGGCCCCGCCGGCCGGGCGGGCGAGCTGGACGGCGCGCCCGAGGCGACCCGGGTGACCCTGCTCACCGGCTCGCTGGGCGCTGCCGCCCGGCGTCGCGCGCTGGCCGAGGTGGCCGGCGGCGCGGCGGGCATCGTGCTGGGCACGCACGCCCTGCTGTACCAGGGCGTCGAGTTCGCCGACCTCGGCCTGGTCGTGGTGGACGAGCAGCACCGCTTCGGCGTGGAGCAGCGCGACGCCCTGCGCGCCAAGGCCGACCAGCCGCCGCACACGCTCGTCATGACGGCGACCCCCATCCCGCGCACTGTCGCCATGACCGTCTACGGCGACCTGGAGATCTCCACGCTCAGCGAACTGCCGAAGGGTCGCTCGCCGATCGCCTCGCACGTGGTACCCGCCGCGGAGAAGCCGGCCTACCTCGACCGCGCCTGGGAGCGCCTGCGCGAGGAGGTGGCCGCGGGGCACCAGGCCTACGTGGTCTGCCCGCGCATCGGGGACGAGGCGGCCGACGAGGACGCGCCGACGGTCGCCGAGGACGGTCGCCGGTCGCCCCTCGCTGTGCTGGAGGTGGCTCCCCTGCTGGCGTCGGGGCCGCTGCACGGGCTGCGGATCGGGGTGCTGCACGGCCGGCTGCCGGGCGACGAGAAGGACGCCGTGATGCGCCGGTACGCCGCCGGCGAGCTGGACGTCCTGGTGGCGACGACGGTCGTGGAGGTCGGTGTCGACGTGCCCAACGCGACCGTGATGGTGGTGCTGGACGCCGACCGCTTCGGCGTCTCCCAGCTCCACCAGCTGCGCGGCCGGGTGGGCCGGGGTACCGCTCCCGGGCTGTGCCTGCTGGTCACCGAGGCAGGTCCGGACACGCCGGCCCGGGAGCGGCTGGACGCGGTCGCCGCGACGCTGGACGGATTCCAGCTCGCCGAGCTGGATCTGGAGCAGCGGCGCGAGGGTGACGTGCTGGGCGCCACGCAGTCGGGTCGCCGCTCGCACCTGCGGCTGCTGTCGCTGCTGCGCGACCGGGAGCTGATCGGTGACGCGCGCGCGGCCGCGATCGAGCTGGTACAGGAGGATCCGGAGCTGGCGCGGCACCCCGAGCTGCGCCTGCTGGTCGAGACGATGGTCGACGAAGAGCGCGCGGAGTACCTGGAGAAAGGGTGAAGCGGTGGGGCACCGCGCCCCACCGCTTCACCGACTTCTGACTGACTGGCTACTCAGCCGTGCTGCCGCGCCGGCGCCGGCCGAGGAGCACGAGGACCGCGCCGCCGCCGATGAGGGCCACGGCGACGCTCGCGAACGCGATGCCGCTGACGCCCGTGACCGGCAGCCCGCCGCCACCGCCCGCGCCCCCACCGGAGCTGGGGCTGGCACTGGCAACGGCACTGGGGACCGGGCTCGGGCTCGGAGTCACGCTGGGGCTCGGCGACGGGCTCGGCTTGGTGCACTCGCCCGGCTTGAGCCCCACGGGCTGGGACGGGACGTCTTCCTGGAACTTGTCCGACCACACGAGGTGCACCTTCAGGGTCACCTCGCTCGGTCCTTTCTTGGACCCGTCGACGAGTTGGACGCCGCTGACCTTGGCCGTCCCGGCCTGAGTCTTGCCGGCAATCTCCGTGTTGACCGCGAAGCCGGTGATCGGCGCAGAGTCCGAGGCGGTGATGGAGGTGATGGTTGTCGTGAGCGCGTGCAGGTTTTCGACGGTCCACTGCACGCGCCACTTGCCGGACGTGGCCTCGCAGCCGAGGACCGTGCCGGTGACCGCGCCGTGGTGTGCGCTGGCGGGTGAGGAGATGGCTAGGGCGGCCAGCACGCCGATCGAGAGGGTGGCCGCGAGGGAGAGCAGGCGCCGGGAGGTCGGCGAGGGGCGCTTCACACGTACTCCTGTAAGGGTGGCAGGTGCGTGTCGAGCGAGGCTGCGGCGCGAAATGACTTCCCCTGCCGAGTTTCGACGCCTCCCCGCATCGAGGACCGGCGATTGCGGCCGGCCCGGCCCCTGACCATAGCGATGTGACAGGTGTGCCGAAAGTTAGTGGAGTGAAGAATGTTGCGTGTATCCAAATCGTTATGGCGTACCGTCGTCGCGTGACGCGGATCGTGGCGGGCCGGTACGGCGGGCGGCGCATCGCGGCGCCTTCCGGGCTGGACACCCGCCCCACGTCGGACCGGGTCCGGGAAGCGTTGTTCAGCACCCTGGATTCGCTCACCAGCATGGAAGGTGCCCGCTTCGCCGACCTGTACGCGGGTTCCGGGGCGGTCGGACTGGAGGCCGCGTCGCGGGGTGCTGCCGTGGTGCTGCTCGTCGAGGCGGACCCGCGTGCGGCCCGGGTCGCTCGCACCAACATCGCCGCACTGGCCGCGGAGCCGGCGGTGACGCTCGCCAACGGGAAGGTGGCGACGGTACTGGGCGGCGGGCCGCCGGACGGCAAGCCGTACGACGTGGTCTTCGCGGATCCGCCCTACGCCATGTCGGAGAGCGAGGTCGAGGCGGTACAGGCCGGCCTGGTGCGCCACGGCTGGCTCGCGCCGGACGCGGTGCTCGTCCTGGAGCGCTCGGCCCGCTCGCCCGGGCCGATCTGGGTGCCGGCAATCACGAGTGAGCGATCTCGCCGGTACGGCGAGACCGTGCTTTGGTACGGTCGCCACTCGTGAGACGCGCGGTCTGCCCGGGCTCCTTCGATCCGGTCACCAACGGACATCTCGACATCATCGACCGGGCCGCCCGGCTGTATGACGAGGTGATCGTGGCCGTGCTGGTGAACCAGTCCAAGGCGGGGCTGTTCAGCCACGAGGAGCGGCTCGACATGCTCCGCGAGGTCACCAGGGACTATCCCAACGTGCGGGTCGAGGGCTTCGAGGGGCTGCTGGTCGACTTCTGCCGGGAGCAGCACGCCCCGATCGTCATCAAGGGCCTGCGCGCGGTCAGCGACTTCGACTACGAACTGCAGATGGCCCAGATGAACCTCGGCCTCGCCGGGGTGGAGACGCTGTTCATGCCGACCAGCCCGCTCACCTCCTTCCTGTCCTCCAGCTTGATCAAGGACGTCGCGAAATGGGGCGGCGACGTCTCGGGGCACGTACCCGATCTGGTCGCCCGCCGCCTGGCGGAGCGGCTGAGGAACGGGACACCGAAAGTCTGACCCCCCACCGGCGTGCGTCCGGCACGAAAAGACGCATCATGGATCAGGGCATTAGGTGACAGGAGACCGCCGGTGGATCCGATCGACCGCATCGACGAGATCATCGCGCTGGCCGAGAACGCACGTTCGGTACCGATGTCTCGTAACTGCATGCTCGACCGGGGCGAGTTGATCGGCCTGCTCGACCAGTTGCGGGCGGAGCTGCCGACCGAGCTGCGGCGGGCCGTCGCGCTTTTGGAGGAGCGCGACAAGATCCTCGACGCCGGCCGGCAGGAGGCCGAGCGGATCATCCGGGAGAGTGAGGCCGAGCACAGCCGGCTGGTCTCGATCAACGAGATCACGGTGTCGGCGGAGCACGAGGGTTCCCGCATCATCACCGAGGCCAGGGCGGAGGCGCAGCGCCTGCGCGAGGAGGTCGACGACTACGTCGACACGGCGCTGGCCAACTTCGAGCAGTTCCTCACCCGGTCCCTGGCCTCGATCGAGCGCGGGCGCGACAAGATGCACGCGCTGCGCGAGATAGGCTCGTTCGTGCCCGACCAGGAGAAGGGTCCGCTGCCGTTTTAGCGTGGCGAGCCCGATTCGACGTGGTCGGCACAGCTCAGGTACCCTTTCTCGATGGCCTCACCAGGCCGGAGTCGACGATGCCCAATCATTCGCCTGTTCATCAGCTCGATCCCCGAGCGCCCCTGGTCCTCGACACGAGGGACCTGCCACGGCGTCCGGGGGCAATGCGCACGGTCAAGCGGACGGTACCGGCACCCGGCGACCTCGGGCTGGCGCTGATCTCGGTGCCGACCGGCGCCGACCTCCATCTCGATCTGCGACTCGAATCGGTCACCGAGGGCGTGCTCGTCTCCGGCACCGTGACGGCCGAGGTCGCGGGGGAGTGCGGGCGCTGCCTGCGCGAGATCGGCGACACCCTCACCGTCACGCTCCAGGAGCTGTACGCCTACGAGCACAGCGCCACGGACGAGACGGCGGAGGAGGACGAGGTGCACCGGCTGCAGGGCGATCTGCTCAACCTGGGGCCGGCGCTGCGCGACGCGGTGGTCCTGGCGCTGCCCAACCACCCGGTGTGCCGCGAGGACTGCCCAGGGCTGTGCCCCGAGTGCGGGGTCCGCTGGGACGAGCTGCCGGCCGGCCACGGCCACGAGCAGGTCGACCAGCGTTGGGCGGCACTCCGCAACCTGACCGAGCAGTAGGAGAAGGAGTAAGTCGTGGCGGTTCCCAAGCGCAGGATGTCGCGCAGCAACACCCGCTCCCGGCGCGCCCACTGGAAGGCCAGCCGGGTGGCGACCGTGGCGTGCCCGCAGTGCAAGTCGCCGAAGCTGCCGCACGCGGCGTGCACGGTCTGCGGGACGTACAACGGCCGTCAGGTCCTCGAGGTCTGACCCCGGATCAGGAGTGACGCGATCCAATCGGCCACCGGCCGGGCGGATCGCCGTCGACCTCCGCGGCGGGGACGCGGCTCCCGACGCAGTGGTTGACGGCGCTCTGCCGGACGGCGACGCCGTCCCCGATACCCAGGAGCGCGGGGTGCTGGCATGGTGACCAGCCGCCCGCCGCTCACGCTGCTCGAAGCGGCCTTCGGCGTCGCCATCGAGGCTGACCTGCTGGAGCGGGCGCTGACCCACCGGTCCTACGCGTACGAGAACGGCGGGCTGCCTACCAACGAGCGGCTGGAGTTCCTCGGCGACTCCGTGCTCGGTGTGGTGGTCACGACCGCGCTGTACCAGGCCCATCCGGACCTGCCCGAGGGTCAGCTGGCCAAGCTGCGGGCCAGCGTGGTGAACATGCGGGCACTCGCCGACGTCGCGCGCGGCCTGGGCCCCGGCGGCCTGGGCCTGTACCTGCTCCTCGGCCGGGGTGAGGAGACCACCGGGGGCCGGGACAAGGCGAGCATTCTCGCCGACACGCTGGAGGCGCTGATCGGCGCGATCTACCTGCAGTACGGTCTGGACGTGGTGGCAGATGTGATCCACCGGCTCTTCGACCCGCTGATGGCCGAGGCGGCCGGTCGAGGCGCGGCCCTGGACTGGAAGACCAGCCTGCAGGAGCTGACCGCCTCGCTGGGGCTGGGCGTGCCGGAGTACCGGGTCGACGAGACCGGTCCGGACCATGCGAAGGTGTTCACGGCCTGGGCGGTGGTGGCGGGCCAGCGCTACGGCGGTGCTGAGGGCCGGAGCAAGAAAGAGGCGGAGCAGCGGGCGGCGGCGGCCGCCTGGCGCGACCTTTCCGGCGCCGACCCGGCCGGCGACTGACGCGCGGGCGAGGCGATGGACACGCTTCCCGTCGAGCAGCAGGGGCAGGCGGACGACCTCCGGAACCGGCGGATCCCCCGGGAGTTCCTGGCCCAGGCGGCGCGGGTACTCGCGATCTACCTCGGCAGCCGGCTGGTGCAGCTGGCCCTCGTCGCGTGGCTGGCACCCGGCGACGGTCCGTCCATAAAGGACCGCCTGCTGGTCTGGGACGGCACCTGGTTCGTCCGGGTCGCGGCGGAGGGATACCCACACGGGTACTCGTACGACAGCTCCGGCGTGATGGTCGGCAACGGTCTCGCCTTCTTCCCCGGGTACCCCCTGCTCATTCGCGGCGTGCACCTCCTCGGCCTGGACGCGGGCTGGGCCGCCATCGGCATCTCCTGGTGCGCCGGCGGTGCGGCGGTCCTGCTGCTCTACCTCCTCGGCCGCGACCTGGCCGGCCCCGGGACCGGCCGGCGCGTCGGATACGCCCTCGTCGTGCTGTTCTGCGCGCAGCCCATGTCCGTGGTGCTCTCCATGGGCTACAGCGAGGCCACGTTCTCCGCTCTGGCCATCGGCACGTTCCTCGCCGCGTACCGGCGCCACTGGCTGGTGGCCGGGCTGCTCGGGCTCGGCGCCGCGCTGACCCGGCCGATGGGGCTGGCCGTCGCCGTCGCGCTCACCGTCGCCGCGGGCCTCGCACTCAAGGAGGGTCGCGGCGGCTGGCGACCGGTCATCGGTTCGGTGGTCGCGCTGGCCGGCGTCCCCGGCTACCTGATCTGGGTCGGCCTGCGGGTGGGCCACCCCAACGCCTGGTTCACCATCCAGACCGCCGGCTGGGGCACCACCACCGACTGGGGCCGCTCCACTGTGGACTTCGTGACCAGCACGCTGCGCACGGGCTCCGGCTGGATCCAGGTCAGCGTCGCGCTGCTGCTGGTGGTGGCGACGGTTGCCGTGGTGCTCGCCGTGCGCCTGGGTGTCTGGGGCCCCTTGACCGTGTACGGGCTCCTCGCGTTCGGGCTCGTCATCGGCCAGGCCGGCTACTACCACTCCAAGCCCCGACTGCTGGTACCGGTGCTGCTGACACTGCTGCCCGCCGCCTACGCGGCCGCCCGCGCCCGTACCGGCACGGCGGTCGTGGCACTGTCCGGGTACGCGGCCTTCGGGCTCTGGTACGGCGCCTACATGATCACCGTCTGGCCGTACACGATCTGATGCCTGAGCTACCTGAGGTCGAGACGGTGCGGCAGGGCCTGGCCAGTTGGGTCGCCGGTCGGACGATCGAGCACGTCGAGGTCTGGCATCCCCGCGCGATCCGGCGGCACCTGCCCGGCTCCGCGCACTTCGCGTCCGTCCTGACTGGACGGACGGTGGTGGACGTCTGCCGGCGCGGCAAGTACCTGTGGCTCCCGCTCGACAGCGGCGACGCGATCCTCGGCCACCTCGGCATGTCCGGGCAGATGCTGCTGCGGACCGCGGCCGCGGCCGACGAGCCGCACCTGCGGGTGCGGTTCCGGTTCCGGGACGGAGATCCGGAACTGCGCTTCGTCGACCAGCGCACATTTGGCGGGCTCGCGGTGTCCCCGGGCGGCGCCGACCTGCCCGCCGAGATCGCCCACATCGCCCGCGACCCGCTGGATCCCGGCTTCTCGGACGACGAGTTCGTGGCCCGGCTGCGCGCCCGGCACACCGAGGTCAAGCGCTCGCTGCTGGACCAGAGCCTGATCTCGGGGGTGGGCAACATCTACGCCGACGAGGCGCTGTGGCGGGCCAGGCTGCACGGTGCGCGCCCCACCGACGCGCTGACCCGGCCGGCGGCCCACCGGCTCCTCGGGCACGTGCGCGACGTGCTGCGCGAGGCGCTGGGCGCCGGCGGCACCAGCTTCGACTCGCTGTACGTCAACGTCAACGGGGAGAGCGGCTACTTCGACCGCAGGCTGAACGCGTACGGCCGCGATGGCGAGCCGTGCCCCCGCTGCGGCACCGCGATACGCCGCGAACCCTTCATGAACCGCTCCTCATACTCCTGCCCCCACTGCCAACCCCGCCCCCGCCGGGCCGCCTCCCGCTCGGGATCACGGACCTAGCAGGTGAGGACGAGTTCGGCGCGGGCCGGTGCGGCGGCCGCGGTCGCCTCGGCGTAGACGCGCTGGTATCCGTCGAGCATCGTGCGCAGGCCGAACAGCGTGCGCGAGCGCTGCCGGGCGGAGTTGGACATCTCGCGGCGCAGCCGGACGTCGGTCAGCAGGGCGACGCAGGCCCGGCCCAGCGCCGCGGGATCGTCCGGGGGCACCACGGTGGCGCCGATGCCCACCATGTCGGCCAGGCCGCCCGACTCGGTGCACACGGTGGGGCGCCCGCACATCATGGCTTCGATCAACGGGTACGGCATGCCGGCGTCGTTGCCGGATATCGCGATCAGCTGCGCCATCCCGTACAGCGCGCGCCGGTTCGCCACCGGACCGGTGAAGCTGGCGCCCATCGGGCGGCTGCCCTCCGGCGGGTGCCCGATCACGATCAGCCGCGCCTGGGACACCTCCTCCCGTACCGCCCGGAACGCGGCCAGCACGAGTTCCCGTTCCCGGTCCGGCCCCACCCAGGCGATGACCGGCTCCGCCGGCTCCTGGCGCAGCGGTGGATTGTCGCGCGGATCCACGCCGGGCGGGACCATCGTGACCCGTTCCCGGGGCGCCCCGTGCTCCAGTTCCCAGCGCCGCATCCGTTCGCTGGGCGGTACCACCGTGGCGGCCTCGGCGTACCCGAGCCGGGCCAGCGCGCGCAGGAACCGCAGGATCAGCGCCCGCACCGCGGGGTCGGTACGCGTCCGGCGCAGCAGCGGATCGTACGGGTATCCACTGTGCTCGGTGACCACGAACGGCGTGCCGTTGCGCCACTTCGCCGCGAGCGCCACCATTGTGGACAGTCCTCCGTTGACGACGTGGCAGAGGTCCACTGTGGGCAGTCCGGCGGTGAGTGGGCGCACCGCGAGATCGATCAGGCCGGCCGCGACGCGCGCGGTGGCCATGGCCGGTCTGGGCAGCCGGGGCGTGCCCGCCGCCGGCAGACCCGCACTCCGGGCGTTGCGGGCGGCCGCCCACGCGTCCAGCAGGATGCTCGGCAGTGAGATTCCGGCTAGCGGGTTGGTCCCGTTGGCCGTGCCGTCCACGATCCGCCGCAGGGCCGCGCCGAACATGGCGGCGCTGTACGCGGAGTCGTCGAGCATCCCGCGGCAGAGCAGCACGGCCGCGTGCGTGGCGAGCCGGCGCTCCTCGGACAGGTGCCCGCCGCGCGGCGGCCCGACGGGTGGGCCGTCCACCCGCAGCGCGGTCAGGTTGGGCGTGCTGGCCAGCGGCGGGTACAGCCGTTCGGTGACGCTGTCGACCAGCGCGACTATGTGGTACTCGTGCTCCGGCAGCCCGCGTACGAGCCGGTGGCACCAGGTGCCGACCGCTCCCGTACGGTACGGATAGATGCCCTCATTGATCAACGCCACACGCACGCTGTCCTCACCCCGTCACGGGCAACGAGCCAGCGCCGCGGACAGCACGGGTTAGCCGGTAACGGACTGGGTACATCCGGGCGGAGGTGCCGATCATGGCAACCTTGAGCCGACACGGCTCAAGGTGAGGCTTGACGGGTAGGGGGTCTGCGACGGACTATAGAGGCGTCGCCAGTCGCGCCCGACCATGCCTGCTTCTTGCGGTGGTCTAAGACTGGGCGCGCGTTGGCCGGCCGTTTCCGGCGGCGCACTACAAGGAGACGATATGGCGAAGGCCCTCTTCGGCCACGTGGGCGGTGCGCCCGACAGGCGCTTGCTCGACGAGGTCACACACCTGCGTGCCAAGGTGCGCGCCCTGGAGTTCGAGATCACTCGGCTGCGCGCCGAGAATGATCGCTTGGTGGCGGCAACCGCCGAGCAGGACGAGCTGCTACGGATACCCGAGCCCGCTCTGACCTAGGACACCGGTCGCCGGTGGCTGCCGGCGACATGACGCACCGCACACGCTTCCACCACCAAGCGCGCCGATCCCTCGCTGGGTTCGGCGCGCATCTCTCTGTTTGGCACGTTCCCCGGCGTGTGCTTGGCGCGAGCGGTGGGCACCTTCGGGGTACCCTCGCCGGAGAGTGACCAGATCTAGACAAATGTATGAACAGCGCCCACCGACGCCGACCGAACCCGGAGCCCCGTGCACCTCAAAAGCCTGACGGTGAAGGGATTCAAGTCCTTCGCCTCCGCGACCACGTTGAAGCTGGAGCCGGGGATCACCTGCGTGGTGGGTCCCAACGGGTCCGGCAAGTCCAACGTGGTCGACGCCATCGCCTGGGTGCTGGGTGAGCAGGGTGCCAAGGCGCTGCGGGGCGGCAAGATGGAGGACGTCATCTTCGCCGGTACCGCCGGCCGGGCGCCGCTGGGCCGGGCCGAGGTCACGCTGACGATCGACAACTCCGACAACGCGCTGCCGATCGAGTACACCGAAGTCTCCATCACCCGCCGGATGTACCGGTCGGGCGACAGTGAATACGAGCTCAACGGCGACTCGTGCCGCCTGCTCGACATCCAGGATCTGCTCTCCGACTCCGGTATCGGCCGGGAAATGCACGTGATCGTGGGCCAGGGGCAGCTCGACGCGGTGCTGCACGCCAAGCCCGAGGACCGGCGCGCGTTCATCGAGGAGGCGGCCGGCGTCCTCAAGCACCGCAAGCGCAAGGAAAAGGCGCTGCGCAAGCTGGACGCCATGCAGGTCAACCTGAACCGGCTCACCGACCTCACCGCGGAGCTGCGCCGCCAGCTCAAGCCGCTGGGCAAGCAGGCCGAGGTTGCCCGGCGCGCCGCCGGGATCCAGGCCGACCTGCGCGACGCCCGGCTGCGGCTGCTCGCCGACGACCTGTCCACGCTGCGCGAGACCCTGGAGAAGGAGATCGCCGACGAGTCCGCGCTGCGCTCCCGCCGCGAGGACATCGAACAGCGGCTCGGCGCGGTACAGGCCCGGTTGGCGACGCTGGAGACGGAGCACGCGGTCGACGCGCCGATCCTGGCCAAGGCGCAGGAGACCTGGTACCAGCTGTCCGCCCTGCAGGAGCGGTTCCGATCCACCGAGCAACTGGCCGCCGAGCGGCAGCGGCACCTGAGCGCCGTCGAGGACGAGCGGCCCGGCCGCGACCCCGAGGAGCTGGCCGCCGAGGCGGAGACCGTACGGGAGCAGGAAAACGCGCTGCGCGACGCGCTGGACGCCGACCAGTCGCACCTGGCGGAGGCCGTCTCCGGCCGGCAGCACCTGGAACGCCAGCTCGCCGACGCGGAGAAGGCTCTGGTCGCGGCGGTCAAGGCCATCGCGGACCGGCGCGAGGGGCTGGCCAAGCTGACCGGCCAGGTCAACGCCGCCGGCACCCGGGCCGCCGCCGCCGACGAGGAGATCTCCCGGCACGCGCTGGCCTGGACCGAGGCGCGCGAGCGGGCCGAGTTCGCCGAGGTCGCCCTGGCCGAGGCGCAGGCCGAGTCGGCCGACCTCGACGAGGGCGACGTCGACCTGCTGGCGCGCTACGAGGAGGCGACCCGGGAGCACGATGCCGCCGCCGCCCGCGCCGAGGAACTCGGCGACGCCGAGCGCGCCGCCGAACGCGAGGCGTCCGAATGGAAGGCCCGCGAGGAGGCGCTCGCGCTCGGGCTGCGGCGCAAGGACGGCGCGGGAGCGCTGCTGGGCGCCGCGGAGCGGGTACCCGGACTGCTGGGAAGCGTCGCGGCGCTGCTGGCGGTGGAGCCTGGACACGAGGCGGCGCTGGCCGCCGCCCTCGGCGCCCTCGCGGACGCGGTTGCGGTGTCCACTGTGGATGATGTGGCGGATGCGGTACGGCTGCTGAAGGAGCAGGACGCCGGGCGGGCCACCCTGCTCGTCGCCTCGCCGGCCGCGCAGCCGGCCGCCTACCGGCCGGACCTGCCCCCCGGCGCCCGCTGGGCGCTGGACGTGGTGCGCTCGTCCGCGGGCCTGCGTCCCGCTCTGGAGCAGGCACTGGGCGATGTCGTGCTGGTCGGCGACCTGGATGCGGCCCGGACCCTGGTGGCCACGCAGCCCCGGGTGCGCGCCGTGACGCCCGAGGGCGATCTGGTGGGTGCCTGGTCGGCCGCTGGCGGCTCCGCCAAGGCACCGAGTTACATCGAGGTGCAGGCGGCCGTCGACGAGGCGCGGCAGAAGCGCACCGAGGCGACCAGCCTGCTGGACCAGCTGCGCGCGCAGCTGGAGGGCGCCCGGGCCGAGGTGGCCACGCGCAAGGAGGCCGTCGCGACGACCGGGGCTGCCCGGCGGGAGGCCGAGGGTCAGCGCAACACCGCCGCGCGCCGGCTCGCCGAGCTGGGCGCCGCGGCCAAGTCGGCGCGCGCCGAGGCCGACCGCCTGGCCAGCGCGCGGGAGGCGGCCGAGGCCGCCCGGGAGCAGAGCCTGGCCGGCCTCGCCGACCTCGAAGAGCGGCTGCGGATGGCCGAGGACACCCCGCTCGACGACGACCCGTCCAGCGCCGAGCGGGACCGCCTCGCCGCGCTGGTGCCGCAGGCCCGGCAGAACGAGATGGAGGTACGCCTCGCGGTGCGTACCGCCGAGGAGCGGGTCGGCGCGCTGGCCGGCCGCGCGGACGCCTTGGCCAGGCAGGCCGCCGCCGAGCGCGCCGCGCGGGAGCGGGCGACCGCCCGCCGGGCGGCACGCGCCCGCGGCGCCGGCATCGCCGAGGTCGTGGCCATCGGCGCGCGCGTCGCGCTGGAACACATCGCGGTGTCGCTGGCGACCTCGGCCGCGCAGCGGGACGCCGTGGCGGCGGCGCGGTCCGCGCGCGAGGCAGAGCTTTCGGAGGTACGGGGTGCCGCGATGCGCCTGGCCGCCGATCTGGAGCGGCTCACCTCCGAGGTGCACCGTGACGAGGTCGCCCGGGCCGAGCAACGGCTGCGCATCGAGCAGCTGGAGGCCAAGGCGGCCGAGGACTTCGGGCTCGACGTGGAGACCCTGCTCGCCGAGTACGGGCCGGGTGTCGAGGTGCCGCCGACCCAGGCCGAACTGGTCGCCGCCGGGACGGCCGGCAAGCCGGTACCGGGCCCGGCCCCCTTCGACCGCGCCACGCAGGAGAAGCGGTCGGCCAAGGCGGAGCGGGAGCTGGCCCTGCTGGGCAAGGTGAACCCGCTGGCGCTGGAGGAGTTCGCCGCGCTCGAGGAGCGGTTCAAGTTCCTGTCCGACCAGCTGGAGGACCTCAAGGCGACGCGGCGCGACCTGCTGACGGTCGTGAAGGACGTGGACGACCGGATCCTCGAGGTGTTCACCTCCGCCTACCACGACACGGCACGGGAGTTCGAGGAGGTCTTCCGGGTGCTGTTCCCCGGCGGCGAGGGTCGCCTGGTGCTCACCGACCCGGACGACATGCTCACCAGCGGTGTCGAGGTGGAGGCCCGACCGCCGGGCAAGAAGATCAAGCGGCTGTCGCTGCTGTCCGGCGGCGAGCGCTCGCTGACGGCCGTGGCCCTGCTGTGCGCCATCTTCCGCGCCCGGCCCAGCCCGTTCTACATCATGGACGAGGTCGAGGCGGCGCTCGACGACGTCAACCTGGGCCGGCTGCTCGCGCTGATGCAGCAGTTGCAGGAGCGCAGCCAACTGATCATCGTCACGCACCAGAAGCGGACCATGGAGATCGCCGACGCCCTGTACGGCGTGACCATGCGCAGCGGCGTGACCGAGGTGATCAGCCAGCGCCTGCGGCGCGACGAGGAAGGCGAGTGACGATCACGGTGACCCCCACCCTCGAGCCCATCGGACAGATCCTGACTCCGGAGGAGTACGACGCGCTACCCGACAACCCTCGTAGGGAGCTCGTCGATGGAGTCGTCCACATGATGGCAACGCCCACGTTCTGGCATCAGGAGCTTGCCTACAACCTGCGCACAGCGCTCAACCGATTAAAGCCCGCCGACGTCAAGATATCGGCAGAGGTCGAGGTCTGCCTGCGCGGCGACCTGCGCCGCAATCCCGACGTCCTGGTCGTGAAGACGTCGGGCTTCGAGCCCCGGGCAAGCCGGGTCCGGCCCGAGCAGGTGGTGCTGGCGGTCGAGGTGGTCAGTCCCGGGTCCGAGTCGACCGATCGCGTCCTGAAGCCCCATCGAATATGCGAAGGCGGGCATCCAGCACTTCTGGCGGATCGAGATCGATCCCGAGGTGGTGGTCAACACCTACCGCCTGGCGGACAGCGGGCAGTACGTGCAGAACGGGGTGTTCAGTGGCGGCGACACCGTCAACGCTCCCGGCTTGACCTGGGCACAGGTCAAGGTCGCCGAACTCGGCGAGGCCGGGTAGCGGGCACCTCGCGCCGGGACGAAAGGCCGGCCGCGTTGTGACAAGACGTGGCTAAGGGCGGTTAAAGACGCTCCTGTGGCCATGGTTGCGGGCGTGGCTGACTGGTATCACCAATGCTGATGGACCGATACCCGCAACACCCCTACGCACCGCAACCCAACGGCTCCGCCGGCCAGAGCGGCGGCGGCGAGGGCCGCGTCCTGTTCGTCATCCTGTTCTGGTTCGCGCTGGCGGCCAGCGTCGAGGTCTGGTGGCTGGACACGCCGGCCCGGTCCGTCACCTCCACCGGTGCGATCTTCATGGCCGGCGGCCGGATCACCGGGATGATCGCCGGTTTCGTGCTGCTCGCCCAGGTGCTGCTGATGAGCCGGGTGCAGTGGCTGGAGTCCTGGATGGGCTCGCACCGGCTGCTGGCCTGGCACCGCGACCTGGGCGGCTATCTGGTCGTGGCCGTGCTGACGCACATCGTGTTGATCGTCGTCGGGTACGCGTGGGACGGGCACAAGTCCGTACTCGGCGAGACCTGGTCCATGGTGACCGGCCTCCCGGCGATGATCAGTGCCACCATCGCGACGGGAGTGCTGATCGCCGTCGGTCTGCTGTCCATCCGCGCCGTGCGGCGGGTGCTGCCCTACGAGGTCTGGTACTACCTGCACCTGACCGGCTATCTGGTGCTGCTGTTGAGCTACGGGCACCAGTTCGCGGACGGCCAGGAGCTGATGAACGGCGGCTTCGGGCGCTGGTACTGGCTCGCGCTGTACCTCTTCGTGGCCGCCTGCCTGCTGTGGGGCCGGGTGCTCGGGCCGCTGGCGTTGAACCTGCGCCACCGGTTGCGCGTGATCGAGGTCGTCGCCGAGGCGCAGGACATGGTGTCGATCTACATCGGCGGCCGGGCGCTGGACGACATGCGGGCCAAGGCCGGCCAGTACTTCCGCTGGCGCTTCCTGACCCGTGGCTGCTGGTGGCAGGCGCATCCGTTCTCGCTGTCCGCCGCGCCCAACGGGCAGTGGCTGCGGTTGACCGTCAAGGTGGTCGGCGACCACACCGCCGACCTGCGGGAGCTGACGCCGGGGGTACGGGTGATCGCCGAAGGGCCGTCCGGGGTGTTCACGGCGGACCGGCGGACCCGGCCCAACGCGCTGCTGATCGCGGGTGGCAGCGGCATCGCTCCGATCCGCGCGCTGCTGGAGGACCTGCCCGCCGGTACCGTCGTGATCTACCGCGCCCGCGCCGCCGCGGATCTGGTGTTCCGCGAGGAGCTGGACTGGCTCGCCCACCGGCTCGGTGCCCGGGTGCTGTACGTGCTCGGCATGCGCGACGACGCCGGCCCCAGCCGCCTGTTCACGCCGCGCGGCCTGCGCACCATCGTGCCCGACGTACGCCGCCGGGACGTCTACCTGTGCGGTCCGCAGGGGCTGGTCTCCACCTCGGTCGAGACGCTGCGCAAGTTGCGGGTACCGCGCCGCCAGATCCACCTGGACCCGTTCGAGTTCTGAGCACTTCGAGTTCTGAGCACTTCGAGTTCTGAGCACTTCGAGTTCTGAGTACGGAGGTTGACCATGCGACGCGGTGTCTTCGCCGTCATCGGCACGATCGCCGGAACCACGCTGCTCGTCGGCGCCAAGCTCGGCACCCCGCCGCCACTGGACCCGAACGCCGTGGCCGCCGCCGGGCTGCCCGACGACACCGCCGCTGCCTCGGCTCCGGCATCCGGCTCACCGGTCGCCAGCCCGAGTGCCGTCCGCACCGCGGCCGGCCCGGCGCCGAGCCGTACCAGCAGCAGGCCGGCGCCGACCGGCGGCGCCACCCGTACCGCCGCGCCGAGCCCGACTGCTGCCGGTACCGGCCTGAAGAGCGGCACGTTCGCCGGCGCCGGTGCCGCGGAGCGCTACGGCACGGTGACCGTCACCATCACGGTCTCGGGCGGCCGGATGACCGGTGTCAGCGCCGCCTATGCGACGTCGTCCTCCGAGTCGAGGCAGATCAGCAACGCGGCCTTCCCCACGCTCCGGCAGGAGGCGCTGACGGCGCAGAGCGCCAGGATCGCCACGGTCTCGGGCGCCACGTACACGAGCAACGCCTACAAGGTCTCGCTCCAGTCCGCGCTGGACAAGGCGAAGGCGTGACGGCGTTCAGTCGTCGCCGTTGCGTACCGTGGCCTGGGGCTGGCCGGAAGAGCAGGTGATCGTGACGGTGACGTGCTGCGCGCCGGAGTCGAAGGTGACCCGGGCCCGCGGCGCGGGACCTCGCACGACATCGGCGATCTGGTAGCCGGGCGCCGGACTCCAGGACACGAGGTACGCGCCGGCCGCGGAGCAGCTCGCGTCGACCGTGCCCCCGGCGGAGCTGAAGGAGCTCTCGCCGCTCGCGGTGGAACGGGAGCTGGGGCTGGGCGTCGGTGCGCTGCGCGAGCGGGTGGGCGCGGCCCGCGTGGGAGAGGCCACCACGGAGGCGGCCGGAGCGGGGGACGTCGTGGTCGATGCGGGGGCCACGAGGTCCCCCGCCCCGGACGCCGCCGGGGAGGGCGGCGGCACCGGCGATCCGGCGGCTGCCGGGTGCGCGTCCGGCCCGGAGATGCGGCTGCCCATCAGAACGAGTGCCAGGACGCTCACCGCGACCGCGGCGGCGGCTCCGGCCACCCAGGCCGTGACGCTGGTGAGCATGCGGCGGAGTACGGCGAACTTCACCAGGACAGCGTGGCGGGCAACCGGCTAAGCGATGGTTAACGTCAGGCTAGGACCTCACTCGTGGGTACCGCCGTCGTCCCCGTGCCAGGTGGTGTCGACCTGCGGCACGCCCTGTACGCACCGCACCCGCAGCGTCGATTCCCGGCCCGGAACGCTGAACTTCACCGATACCACCCGCGCCGGGCCCCGGTGCACGTCGTCCACCTGGTACCCCTGGTCCGGGCTCCACGAGCGCAGGTACACGGAGGCTCCGGTGCACTGGGCCTCGACGGTGCCGCCGCGGCCGGCCACGGTGCGGACCGGTCCGGCGCGGGGACTGCTGGTCGGGCGTGACGGGGGCGCGGGAGTCGGGGGATGGGCGCCCACCTGCTGGCTGGAGTCGGCCTGCTGCGCCCTGGGTGGCCTCCCGGACGCCCAGCCGTCGCCGATCGCCGACAGGGCCAGCACTCCCACGCTGATGGCCACCACCGCGCCCACCGTCCATGCGGCCAGGCTGGCCAGGGTGCGGCGGAGCGCGGGATGCATGGCGCCAGTCTGCCAGGCGGAGGGATAAGCCCTGGTTAAGAGGTGGCTGTCGGTGCGGGCAACGTCCGCCGGCCCCTACCCCAGGCCAGGGTGGCACCGATAACGTTGCGCCGTGGCGCAGGTCCTGCTCGTCGAGGATGACCCGGAGATCCGCCGCGCCCTGATCAGGTCGCTGAGCGAGCGCGGGCACGTCGTCGCCAGCACCGCCGCCGGGTTGCCCGGGCTGCAGCAGGTGCTGGGCAACCGGCCCGACGTCGTGGTACTGGATCTGGGCCTGCCCGACGTCGACGGGTACGAGTTGCTGCGGATGCTGCGCTCGGTCAGCCAGGTACCCATCGTCGTGGCGACCGCGCGGGACGAGGAGGCGGACATCGTCCGGGCGCTGGACTGCGGGGCCGACGACTACGTGGTCAAGCCGTTCGGCGCGGCACAGCTGGACGCGCGCATCCGCGCGGTGCTGCGCCGGTCCCAGGTCGCCGACTCCGCCAGCCAGGCGCCGCTGGTCGTGGGCGAGTTGCGGGTGGACAGCGCGGCGCGGGAGGCGAGCCTGGCCGGCGCGGTGCTGGACCTCAGCGCCCGGGAGTTCGACCTGCTCAGCTTCCTGGCCGCCCGTGCGGGCACCGTGGTCAGCAAGCGCGACCTGCTGGTGCACGTGTGGCGCCAGCCGTGGGGCGGCGCCGACAAGACCGTGGACGTGCACCTGTCCTGGCTGCGGCGCAAGCTCGGGGAGAGCGCGCAGAGCCCGCGGTACCTGTACACGGTGCGCGGCGTTGGGGTCAAGCTGGCCGCCCCGGGCCTGCCGGAGACGTCGGGTCGCGCCGGCGAGCCATGAGGCCGCGGCTGATCCTCCTCGTGGTCGCGACCACCTCGCTTGTCGTGGTCGCGTTCCTCGTGCCGTTGGCGTTGCTGGTGCGCACCGCGGCGGCCGACCGCGCGGTCAGCGCCGCCGCGGTCGAGATCCAGGCGATGGCACCCGTGGTCGCGGCCGCCGATCCGACCGCACTGGCCGCCGCGGTCGACGAGGCGAACGCCTCGGGCGGCCACAAGATCACCGTGTTCCTCCCGGACCACCGCAGCGTCGGCGCCAAGGTCACCCGGTCGGCCGCCGTCGACCGGGCCGCCCGCGGGCGCAGCCTCACCGCCGAAGCGCCGGGCGGGCGGGAGGTGCTGGTCGCGGTCGGTGGGCTGAGCGACGGCGTCGCCGTCATCCGGACCTTCCTGGGCAATGCCGAGCTGTACCGGGGTGTGACGCGTGCCTGGCTGATCCTCGGCCTGCTCGGGCTGGGGCTGCTGGCGGTCAGCGCGCTGGTCGCCGACCGGCTGGGCGCCCTTCTTGTACGGCCGCTGACGGCGGTGGTCGCCGTGTCACACCAACTGGCGGAGGGCAACCTCGAGGCGCGCGCGCAGCCGGCCGGCCCGGCCGAGGTCCGCGAGGTCGCCAAGGGGCTCAACCTGCTCGCCCGGCGCATCGGCGAACTGCTGATCCGGGAACGGGAGAGCGTCGCCGACCTCTCGCACCGGCTGCGCACCCCGCTCACCGCGCTGCGCATCGATGCCGAGGTGCTGCGCGACCCGGCGGAGCGGGCCCGGATCGCCAGCGACCTGGATGCCCTGGAGCGCAGCGTGAGCGAGGTCATCTATGCGGCCCGGTGGATGAGCCGCCAGGACGCGCTGGCGGGGTGCGACGCCGCGGAGGTGGTGGCCGAGCGGGTGCGCTTCTGGTCGGCGCTCGCCGACGAGGAGCAGCGCCCGGTGACGAGCGCGCTGTCGACCGGACCGGTACCGGTGCGGGTGAGCCGGGACGCGCTGTCCGCGTGCGTGGATGCCTTGCTGGGCAACGTCTTCGCCCATACGCCCGAGGGTTCCGGGCTGAGCGTGCGGCTGGTGGGCCGGGCGGACGGCGGAGCCCTCCTGACGATCATCGACGAGGGACCGGGGATGCCCGACCCCGCGGTGTTGCGGCGGGGCCACAGCGGCGCCGGCTCCACCGGCCTCGGCCTGGACATCGTGCGGCGCACCGCGCGCGACTCCGGCGGCTCGGTCACCATCGGCCGGGCCGCCACGGGTGGCGCGTCGGTCACGGTGGAACTCAGCTGACAACGGGCCGGCTTGCCCGTGGTCCAACTGTGCCGGTCCGGCCGCGGTCTGTAAGGATTCCGGCATGGAGTGGTACTGGTACCTCTTGATCGTTCTCGTGCTGCTGCTGGTTGGCGCGGCCGGCCTGGTCGTGCCGAAGCTGCGGCGCCCGGGACCACCGCGGCCGGTACCCCCGTCGCGGGCACCGGAGGTGGAACAGGCCGCGCCGGCTGCCACCGGTACCCTCGAAGCCCCTCCGGCGGCCCCGGCCGCGCCTGCCCTGGAGACGCCCGAGCCCACGGCTGGGCGGCTGGTCCGGCTTCGGGCCCGGCTGTCCCGTTCGCAGGGTCTGCTGGGCCGCAGCCTGCTCGCCGTGCTGTCCCGGGACCACCTCGACGAGGAGGCCTGGGAGGAGATCGAGGACAACCTGATCCGGGCGGATGTGGGGGTGGCGGCGACGCAGGAGATCGTCGAGCGGCTGCGCGAGCGTACCCGCGTCCTCGGCACCCGGTCCGGAGCCGAGCTGCGCGACCTGCTGGCCGGCGAGCTGGTCGCCGCGCTCGACCCGAAGCTGGACCGCTCGCTGAAGGCGACACCGCACGGCGAGAACCCGGCGGTGGTGCTGGTGGTCGGGGTCAACGGCTCCGGCAAGACGACGACCTGCGGCAAGATCGCCCGGGTGCTGATCGCCGACGGGCACACCGTCCTGCTGGGCGCGGCCGACACGTTCCGCGCCGCCGCCGCCGAGCAGCTGACCACCTGGGCCAGCCGGGTCGGCGCCGAGGTGGTGCGGGGCAAGGAGGGCGGTGACCCGGCGGCGGTCGCCTTCGACGCGGTGCGCCGGGGCCGGGAGACCGGGGTGGATTCCGTGATCATCGACACAGCCGGCCGGCTGCAGAACAAGGTTGGGCTGATGGACGAGCTGGGCAAGGTCAAGCGCGTGGTGGAGCGGCACGGCCCGATCGACGAGACGCTGCTGGTCCTCGACGCCACGACCGGGCAGAACGGCCTGGAGCAGGCGCGGGTGTTCACCGAGGTGTCCGACGTGACCGGCGTGGTGCTGACCAAGCTCGACGGCACGGCCAAGGGGGGCATCGTGATCGCGGTGCAACGCAAGCTCGGCATCCCGGTCAAGCTCGTCGGCCTCGGCGAGGGCCCGGACGACCTGGCGCCCTTCGAACCGCAGCAGTTCGTCGACGCGCTGCTTGGCCCGGTCGAGTAGCCGGTTTGCTGCCGGCACGTAACCTCGGGGCACTCGCTTTGCGGGCTGGCGCTCGGGCCAGACCGACCGGTGTTTGACAGTAAGGGTCCGTCCTTGACGCAACAGGAGATCCCGCTCCACGGCGGGAACACCAGCACGGTGGTGCGGGTGGGCGACACCGTCCGGCGCAACGCCGGGCCGTGGACGCCGGCCGTCCACGCGTTGCTGCGTCACATGGAGTACGTGGGTTTCACCGGGGCCCCGCGTGCGTACGGCATCGACGAGCGGGGCAGGGAGGTGCTGTCCTACCTCGAAGGCGAGTGCGGCTCGTACCCGCTGGGCCCGGACTGGGTGACCGACGAGGCCCTGGTCGCGGTCGCCACCATGCTGCGCATGTTCCACGATGCCCAGTTCGGCTTCCGACCACCCCCAGGTGCCGTGTGGCGGTCGTTCGGCCCACCTCCGCCGGACACCGAGGTGATCTGCCACCACGACGCCGCCCCGCACAACGTCATCTGGCGCCCGGACGGGACCCTCGCGCTGATCGACTTCGACCTGGCCTCGCCGGGCGCGCGCATCTACGACGTCGCGTACGCGGCGTGGACCTGGGTGCCGCTGTTCTCCGACCGCGACTCGTACACCCTGGGCTGGAAGCACCCCAACCGGCCGCGCCGGCTGCGGCTGTTCGCCGACGCGTACGGGCTGACCCCGCGCGACCGGCACCGGCTGGTACGCACCATCCGCAAGCGGATCGTCGACCACATCGAGGGCATCCGCCGGATGGCCGCGGTCGGCGAGCCGGCCTTCGTCCGCATCGTGCACAAGGGGCACCTCCGCCGGCCCGTGCGCGACCTGCGATTGATCGACTACGAGCGGCACGTCCTGGAGTACGCGTTACGCTGAGCCGCCCTCACCCGTTCGGCGGCGGCCGGTGACCGATTACTCGACCCTCGTGACAAAGTGAGAGTTTCTTCACACGTACGAAACATCAAGTCACGCGGTGGAAACCGCGCATGCACCTTGCGCGAAACCTGCGGCCGAGAAAGTACCGCGCAACCGGCGTTCGGGCGACGCTGCCGCCGCCGGACGAAGGGAGACTCTGACTAGGAGGGCAGCGTGGTCTTCGCTGATCCACCCACGGTAGACACCGGCAACACCGCTTGGTTGCTCGCGTCTTCCGCACTTGTGCTGCTGATGACGCCAGGCCTGGCGTTGTTCTATGGCGGCCTCAACCGGTCCAAGAGCGTCCTCAACATGATGATGATGAGCTTCTCGTGTATCGGGCTCGTCTCGGTGTTGTGGGTGCTGTATGGCTTCAGCCTGTCATTCGGTACCAACTCCAGCACGTCCGTCAACAAGATCGTCGGAAGCTTCACCTCGTACATGGGCAACAAGACGTTCGTGTCCGACATCTGGGGGGTGAGCAGCGCCGCCCCTAACGGCACGGGCATACCGACGTACGTCGTGCTCGCGTTCCAGATGATGTTCGCGATCATCACGGTCGCACTGATCAGCGGATCGATATCGGACCGGGCCAAGTTCGGCGGCTGGGTGCTGTTCGCGTTCGGCTGGTTCACCATCGTGTACGTGCCGGTGGCGCACTGGATCTGGGGTGGCGGCTTCATCGCCCAGTTCCACGCGCTGGACTTCGCCGGCGGTACCGCGGTCCACATCAACGCCGGTTCGGCGGCGCTCGCCCTGGCTCTCGTGCTGGGCAAGCGGGTCGGCTGGCCGGGCGGCAGCTTCAAGCCGCACAACGTGCCGATGGTGGCACTCGGCGCCGGCCTGCTGTGGTTCGGCTGGTTCGGCTTCAACGCGGGTTCCGAGATCACGACCGACTCGGTGACCGCGATGGCATTCGTCAACACGCAGGTGGCCACGGCCGCCGCGCTGTGTGGATGGTGCATCGTGGAATGGTTGCGGGACGGCAAGCCGACCATGGTCGGTGCGTCCTCCGGTGCCGTTGCCGGCCTGGTCGCGATCACCCCGGCCTGCGGCTTCATCACGCCGTACGCCTCGGTGCTGCTGGGCCTTGTCGCCGGTGGTGTCTGCGCGCTGGCCACCGCGGTGAAGTTCAAGCTCGGCTTCGACGACTCGCTCGACGTGGTCGGTGTGCACTTCGTCGGTGGCTGGATCGGCTCGCTGTGGATCGGCCTGTTCGCGAGCGTCGCGGCGAACCCGAACATCGCGTCCGTATCGGGTGCCAGCAACGGCCTCTTCTACGGCGGTGGTCTGACCCAGTTCGGTCGGCAGGCGCTCTGTAGTGGCATCGTGACCGTGTTCTCCTTCGGTGTCGCGTACATCCTCGGTACTGTGATCAACAAGACGGTCGGCTTCCGGGTGACGCCGGAGGTCGAGGTCGACGGCATCGACCTCGCAGAGCATGCGGAGAGCGGCTACGAGTTCTCGCCGGCCTCCGGCGGAACCGGTGCGTTCGCGCTGGCGGGTGTCGGTACGCCGACTACCCCAGCGCCGGCGAAGGAACCTGCCGACGCCGAGAAGGTCGCCGGTTAACGTCGTCCGATGGAGGGACTGAGCATGAAGCTGGTCACCGCGGTCATCAAGCCGTACCAGCTCGATGCGGTCAAGGAGGCGCTGCATGCCCTGGGCGTGGCGGGCCTGACCGTCAGCGAGGTACAGGGGTACGGACGGCAGAAGGGGCACACGGAGGTGTACCGGGGCGCCGAGTACACCGTCGAGTTCCTGCCGAAGATCCGCGTCGAGGTGGTGACCGATGAGATCGACGTCGAGAAGATCGTCGATGGCATCGTCACCGCGGCCCGCACGGGGAAGATCGGCGACGGAAAGGTCTGGGTGACCCCCGTGGAGGAGGTCATCCGGGTACGGACCGGTGAGCGCGGCATCGACGCGCTCTGAGCAGTTGATCGACAGAGCCACCCTGGGCGCCGCCGCACGTTCCTCACGTGCGGCGGCGCTCGACATCTGGTTGGCGTCGCTGCTGCCCCGGGTGCCGGGCGTCGCGCTCGCGGCCGTCGGCGGGCTGGGCCGCCGGGAGTGCGCGCCACACGGCGACGTCGACCTCGTCCTGCTGCACGCCGGGGTACGGGACATCGCCGAGCTGGCCGACAAGCTGTGGTACCCGATCTGGGACGCGCGGATCGGCCTGGACCACTCGGTGCGCACGGTGCCGGAGGCGCTGACCGTCGCGCAGGATGACGTGAAGGTCGCGCTGGGCCTGCTCGACCTGCGGCACCTGGCCGGCGAGCCCAGCCTCACGGCCGCGCTGCGGGCCGGTGCGCTGGAGCAGTGGCGGCGCGGCGCCGGGCAGGTCCTGCCGCAGCTGCACGAGGTGACCCAGGCCCGCTGGCAGGCGCACGGCGAGCTGGCGTTCCTGCTGGAGGGCGATGTCAAGGAGGCCCGGGGCGGCCTGCGCGACGTGGTGGTGCTGCAGGGCATCGGGGTGGCCGGCGTGGCCGAGGGCGCCCGCCCGGCGGTACGGGCCGCGCGCACCCGGCTGCTCAACGTGCGGGACGCGCTGCACATCGCGACGGGACGGCGGGTGGACCGGCTGGTCGCGCAGGAGCGCGAGACGGTCGCCCGGATGCTCGACGCCGGCGACGGGGACGCGCTGCTGCGCCGGATCGCGCAGGACGCCCGCACCGTGGCGTACGCGATCGACGACACGTGGCGCTCGGTGGACCGGTGGCGGGTGCGGCGGCGCCAGGGCGGGGCGCGCCACCAGCCCACCCGTACCCCGATCGGGCGCGACGTCGTCGAGCAGGACGGTGAGGCAGTACTCGCCCGGGCCGCGGTCGCACCCCGCCCCGACCAGAGTCTCGCGGTTCGGGTGGCCGCTGCCGCCGCCACCGCCGGGCTGCCGATCGCGCGGCCGACCCTGGAGTGGCTGGCGAGGTTCTGCCCGCCGCCGCCCGCGCCCTGGCCGCCGGCCGCCCGGGAGGCCCTGCTGACCCTGCTCGGTTCCGGGCGCAGCCTGGTCAGCACCTGGGAGGCGTGCGACAGGTACGGCCTGGTCAACGGCTGGCTGCCGGAGTGGAGCCGGGTACGCGGGCTGCCGCAGCACAATCCGGTGCATCTGTACACAGTGGACCGGCACCTGGTACAGGCGGCGGCCGAGGCGGCCGCGTTCGCGCGCCAGGTCTCCCGGCCGGACCTGCTGGTGCTGGGCGCGTTCCTGCATGACGTGGGCAAGGGCCTGCCCGGTGACCACAGCACGGTCGGCGCGCCGGTCGCCGGCTCCATCGCCGCCTCGCTGGGGCTGCCGCCCGCCGACGTGGCCACGATCGAGAAGCTGGTACGCCTGCACCTGCTCCTGCCGGACACCGCCACCCGGCGGGACATCAGTGACCCGGTGACGATCCGGCGGGTGGCCGGCGCGGTCGGCGACGTGGTCACGCTGGACCTGCTGTACGGGATCACCCGGGCGGACGCCGCGGCGACCGGGCCGGGTGCCTGGTCGGGCTGGAAGGGCAGGCTGGTGGCGGATCTGGTGGACCGGGTCCGGTCCACTCTGGACACCGGGGAGGTGCCGCCCGCGCCGCGGCCCGATCCGGCGCTGGTGGCTGGCCCGCTGCCTGCCGTACACGTCGAAGGGGACCGGGTGGCGGTCGCCGCGACGGACCGGCGGGGGCTGCTCGCCGCGGTCGCCGGGTGCCTCGCCCTGCACCGGCTGGACGTGGTGGCCGCGGATATCTCCACTGTGGACGGCCGTGCCCTGGTCCAGTGCGGCGTCGAGCCGCGCTTCGGCGCACCCCCGGACGCCCACGCGCTCGGTGCGGACCTGCGCCGGGCGGCCCTGGGCCAGATGCGCCTGGACCGCCTGGCCCGGCGCGAGGCGCGGCGAGGATCGGGCGCGCCCGACGCCCGCGTGGTGTGGCACCGCGACGCGGCCACGGACGCGGCCGTGCTGGAGCTGCGCGCCGCCGACGCCCCCGGCCTGCTGTACCGGGTGGCGCGGGCCCTGGACCAGGCCGGTGCGGACGTGCGGGCGGCCCGGATATCGACGCTCGGTGGCGATGTCGTGGATGCCTTCTACCTGGTCGGACCCTGGTCGGACCCGACCGTGCGGGCCGAGGTCACCGACGCCGTACTGAGCGCGGCCGGGTAGCCTTGGAGCGGGCGCGGCCCGCGCGCTGGTACCCGCCAACTCCGACATCCAGGGACGAAGTGCTGTGTTTGACACGCTGAGCGACCGGCTCAACGGGATCTTCAACAAGCTCAGGGGCAAAGGCCGGCTCACCGACGCCGACATCGACGCCACGGCCAGGGAGATCCGGCTCGCCCTGCTGGAGGCCGACGTCGCGCTCCCGGTGGTGCGCACCTTCATCGCCTCGGTGAAGGAGCGCTCGCGGGGTGCCGAGGTGCACCAGGCGCTCAACCCGGCGCAGCAGGTCATCAAGATCGTGCACGAGGAGCTGGTCGCGGTCCTGGGCGGCGAGACCCGCCGGCTGCGCTTCGCCAAGCAACCACCCACCGTGATCATGCTGGCCGGCCTGCAGGGCTCCGGCAAGACCACCCTCGCCGGCAAGCTCGCCCGCTGGCTCGGGGCGCAGGGCCACCAGCCGCTGCTGGTCGCCGCCGACCTGCAGCGGCCCAACGCGGTCAACCAGCTGCAGGTGCTCGGCAACCGGGCCGGCGTGGAGGTCTTCGCGCCCGAGGCGGGCAACGGCGCCGGCGACCCGGTGCAGGTGGCGAAGGCGTCGATCGAGCACGCCCGCCGGCAGATGCGCGACATCGTCATCGTGGACACCGCCGGCCGGCTGGGCATCGACGCGGAGATGATGGCGCAGGCCGCCGCGATCCGCGACGCGGTGTCACCCGACGAGATCATCTTCGTGGTCGACGCGATGGTCGGCCAGGACGCGGTGACCACGGCCGAGGCATTCCGCGACGGGGTCGGCGTCACCGGCGTCGTCCTGTCCAAGCTGGACGGCGACGCCCGGGGTGGTGCCGCCCTGTCCGTGCGGCACGTGACCGGCGAGCCGATCCTGTTCGCCTCCACCGGCGAGAAGCTGGAGGACTTCGACGTCTTCCACCCCGACCGGATGGCCTCGCGCATCCTGGGCATGGGCGACGTGCTGACCCTCATCGAGCAGGCCGAGGCGGCCTTCGACGAGGACCAGAAGGAGAAGATGGCCGCCAAGCTCATGGGCGGCGACTCCTTCACGCTGGAGGACTTCCTCGACCAGCTGACCGCGCTGCGCCGGATGGGCCCGATCGCCAACATCCTCGGCATGATGCCCGGCATGGGCCAGGTCAAGGACCAGCTGGCCGAGCTGGACGACAGCCACTTCGACCGGGTCGGCGCGATCATCCGGTCGATGACCCCCGGCGAGCGGACCAACCCGAAGATCATTAACGGCTCCCGGCGGCTGCGCATCGCCAACGGGTCGGGGGTCACCGTGATGGACGTGAACCAGCTGCTCAACCGCTTCGCCGAGGCACAGAAGATGATGAAGCAGATGGGTCCGATGATGGGCCTGCCCAGCCGGCGCAAGGCGACCAAGTCGCCGAAGAACAAGCGCAAGGGCGGCAAGGGTGGCGGCCGGCCGCGCACCGGCGGTGTCCCGGGTGGCCTGCCGGGCGGGTTCCCGGGTGGCATGCCGGCGCTGCCACCGGGCCTGGACCCGTCGGCGCTGGACCCCAACGCGGGCTTCAAGCCGCCGAAGCTGGACTTCTCCAAATACAACAAGCGCGAGAAGTAGGGCCGGTTGATCAGGGTGGCCGGGCCGTAAATCGTAGTGGAGCGGACGTATAGTCGAGTAGTAGCCTGAGGAGGTGATGACGATGACCGCCCTGGAGCTGCCCGAGCGGCAGGACTGGACCGTCGACGATCTGGTCGACCTGCCGGCCGACCTCGACTACGAGCTGATCAACGGAAGGTTGGTCGTGCCCTCCCCTACGCCCGCGCATCAGATACTCGCCGGTGAGGTGTGGCTTGCCGTGCGCGCTAACTGCCCTCCGGATTACCTCGTGTCGCTGGACCAGTCCCTCCAAGTGGACCGGCGCAACGAGCCCCGGCCGGACGTGGTCGTGGTCCGCATCGAGCACATCGACCGCACCCCGGTACCTGTGGAGGACGCGGTTCTCGCGATCGAAGTCGTCTCCCAGCACTCAGAGTTCCGGGACATGTACGACAAGGCCAACGTGTACGCGAAGGCGGGAATCGTCCGTTACTGGGTCATCGAGCAGCCGTCGGGCGATGTCTCGCTGACCGAAATGACGCACGACCGCGAGGCCGGACTGTACCGCACGGGCGCATTCACGACCGAGGTGTTCAGGGTGACCGAGCCCTGGGAGATCACGATCGATCTGCGGGGCATGAGCAACCGGCTCGCCGCGCTGCGGGAGCGGGCCAAGCCGGGCGAGTGAGCTGGTTAACTGGGGCGCATGGCGCTGCATGTGCGGGGCGTGGTGCTGCCCGACGACGAGGTACGCGATCTCTGGCTGGTCGGTGACCGGGTCACGCTCGACCCGGTCGCCGGCGCGGTCACCGTGGCCGACCGCGGGTACATCCTGCCCGGGCTGGTGGACGCGCACTGCCACATCGGCATCGCACCCGGCGGCGCGCCGATCAGCTCCGTCGAGCAGGCCAGGGAGCTGGCCTCGGTCGACCGGGACGCGGGCGTACTGGCGATCCGGGACGCGGGCTCTCCGTACCCGTACCCCCAACTGGACAGTGACCGCGACGTGCCGCGCCTCGCCCGCGCAGGCCGCCATCTCGCCCCGGTCAAGCGCTACCTCCGGGACGTCGGCCTGGAGGTCGACGGCCCGGACCTGGCCGCGGCCGCCGCGGTCCAGGCGCGGGCCGGCAACGGCTGGGTCAAGCTGGTCGGCGACTGGATCGACCGCGGCGTCGGCGACCTTGCGCCGGCCTTCGCGGCCGGCGAGTTCACCGCGGCGATCGCCGCGGCACACGCCGAGGGCGCCCGGGTGGCCGTGCACACATTCAGCGAGGAGGCCGTCGACGTGCTGGTGCGGGGCGGCGTCGACTCGGTCGAGCACGGGACCGGGCTGTCGGCCGAGCTGATCGGGTTGATGGCGGAGCGGGGCACGGCGCTGGTGCCGACCATGATGAACATCGAGACCTTCGACGGGATCGCCGACCGCGCCGAGGAGAGGTTTCCGGGGTACGCGGTGCACATGCGCGCGCTGAAGGCCGGCTTTCCGGCGCTGGTGCGCTCCGCGCACGATGCGGGGGTACCGATCTACGTCGGCTCCGACGCGGGCGGCGGGCTGGCCCACGGCCTGGCCGCCCGGGAGATGCTCACGCTGCACGAGTCGGCCGGCCTGGCCCCGCTCGACGTGCTGCGCGCCGGGTCGTGGGGTGCCCGGGAGTGGCTGGGCTTCCCCGGTCTGGTCGAGGGTGGCCTGGCCGACCTGGTGGTCTACGAGTCCGATCCGCGCGAGGATCTGCGGGTGCTGGCGGCACCCAGCCGGATCGTGCTGCGCGGCCGGGTGGCCGGTCGCCAGCGGACGTAGCCCAGCGGACGTAGCACAGCGGACCTGGCGCGGCGGAGTCCGCGGTCGAGCGACCGGGGTCGGCTGGCGCAGCGCTGACGATCGCGGCAGATAGGATGTCGGCTCATGGCCCGTGTGCTGACTCCCCGTGTCGAAGACTTCCCCCGCTGGTACCAGGATGTGATCGCCAAGGCCGAGCTGGCCGACAACGGTCCGGTGCGCGGCACCATGGTGATCCGACCGGCGGGGTACGCCATCTGGGAGCGCATCCAGGCCGAGATGGATGCGCGGATCAAGGCGGCCGGCGCGCAGAACGCGTACTTTCCGCTGTTCATCCCGGAGTCCTACCTGCACCGCGAGGCCGAGCACGTGGAGGGCTTCTCGCCGGAGCTCGCGGTGGTCACCCACGGTGGTGGCAAGCAGCTCGCCGAGCCGATCGTGGTGCGCCCGACGAGCGAGACGGTCATCGGCGAGTTCATGGCCAAGTGGATCGGCTCCTACCGGGACCTGCCGCTGCTGCTCAACCAGTGGGCCAACGTGGTGCGCTGGGAGCTGCGCCCGCGGTTGTTCCTGCGCACCAGCGAGTTCCTCTGGCAGGAGGGGCACACCGCGCACGCGACCGGCGCCGACGCGCGGGCGTACGCCCGGCGCATCCTGCACGAGGCGTACGAGGACCTGATGGTCAACGTCCTGGCGATGCCGGTCGTCACGGGGCTGAAGACGGTACGCGAACGGTTCGCCGGCGCGATCCGGACGTACACCCTGGAAGCCATGATGGGCGACGGCAAGGCGCTGCAGATGGGCACCTCGCACGAGCTCGGCCAGAACTTCGCCCGCGCCTTCGACATCACCTACTCCTCGGCGACCGGCTCGATCGAGCACGCCTGGACCACGTCGTGGGGTACGTCGACCCGGATGGTGGGCGGCCTGATCATGTGCCACGGCGACGACAGCGGGCTGCGGGTACCGCCCCGGCTGGCCCCGATCCAGGTCTACGTGACTCTCGTCAAGGCGGGGGACGGCGTCGCCGAGGCGGCCGCCGCCCTGCGATCGTCGCTTGTGGACGCCGGGGTACGGGTCGGCTTCGACGACCGGGTGGACACGCCGTTCGGGCGCCGGGCGGTCGACGCGGAGCTGAAGGGCTACCCGCTGCGGATCGAGGTGGGCCCGCGCGACCTGGCCTCCGGCAACGTGGTGCTGGTGCGGCGGTTCGACGGTGCGAAGACGCCGGTGGCGCTGGCGGAGGTGGTGTCGGCGGTGGGCGCCGCGCTGGACGCGGACCAGAAGGCCCTGTACGACGAGGCGCTGGCCCGCCGGCTCGACCACACCGTGGACGTGTCCACAGTGGATGAGGCGATCGAGGCGGCCGGCCCGGGTTGGGCCCGGCTGCCGTGGTCGGCGGTGGGCAGCGCCGGCGAGACCCGGGCCAACGGTGCCGGTGTCACGGTGCGGTGCCTGGCCCGGCCGGACGGGAGCGTGCCGGACTCGGAGGACGAACCGGATCTGGTGGCGTACCTGGCCCGGGCGTACTGAGTCGTGCGTCCCTTCGAGCCCGGCCGCCTGATCGTGCGCCGGCAGTTCCACCGCGGGCAGTTGATCGGGCGGGTCTGGGCCGGCCGGGTGGTGTCCGACGACGGGCGCGGCATGTGCCTGTGGATCCCGGACGGCGCGGTCTACCAGGACGTGGGCGCGGCCGACGGGCGCACCTTCCGGGAGGTGCCGTTCACCGAGTGGCCGGAAACGCCGAAGCGGCACAACCGGCTGGCCTGGCGCAGTTCGGTGCTGATGCTCCACCCGACCGAGGGCGACTACTCGCTCTGGCTGTTCTTCGATGGCCCGGGCGAGTTCCGGTCGTGGTACGTGAACCTGGAGCGGCCGGTGGCCCGCTGGGACGACGGCGGCCTGGCCGGCGTCGACACCCACGACTACGACCTGGACATCGTGGCCACGCCGGACCGGTCCTGGCGGTGGAAGGACGAGAACGAGTTCGCCCACCACCTCGCCCACCCGGACGTGTACTGGTGCGAGGACGAGGAGGCGGTGCGGGCCGAGGGGCGGCGGGTGGTCAAGCTGATCGAGGCGGGGCAGTTCCCCTTCGACGGCTCCTGGTGCGACTTCGTCCCCGATCCGGGGTGGGGGGTGCCGACCGAGATGCCCTCGGGTTGGGACCGCCCGCGCGGCTGGTGACAGCCCGGTTCGTGGACCGGCGGTGGCATCTGGCACAATGGTTGGCTGGTATCCGGCACGCGCCCGGCGCCCTCTAACCCCGGGCGCGTTGTCAGTCCACGCAGCGCCCTTCGGCACCCACCCCACGGTGCCTCCGGGGCGGATCGCAGATGACAGACACAGGAGCGAGTACACGTGGCCGCAAAGATCCGGCTTCTGCGGATGGGTAAAATCCGCAACCCGCAGTACCGCATCGTCGTCGCCGACTCGCGCACCAAGCGCGACGGCCGGGCGATCGAGTACATCGGGATCTACCAGCCCAAGGAGGAGCCCTCGCTGATCGAGGTCGACTCCGAGCGGGCGCAGTACTGGCTCTCCGTCGGGGCCCAGCCCAGCGAGCCGGTCCTGCGCATCCTGGAAAAGACCGGTGACTGGCAGAAGTTCAAGGGCCTGCCGGCCCCGCCGCCGCTGAAGGTGGCGCCGGCCCGGGCCGACCGCAGGGCACTCTACGAGGCCGAGGCGCAGGCTGCCGCGGGCATCGCCGCCCCGGCACCGGCCAAGGCGGCGAAGAAGGCCGCGAAGGCGGAGCCGCGCAAGGCGGCTGCTTCGCCGGCTCCGGCTGCTTCGCCCGCACCGGCTGCTTCGGCGGCACCGGCCGCGCCGGCCGCTTCGGCGGTACCGGCCGCACCGGCTGCTTCGCCCGCACCGGCTGCCCCGCCCGCTGCGCCGGCTTCGCCGGCGGAGCCCGCGGCCGTGGAGACCAAGGAGTCGGCCGTTGCCGACGACGGTACGCAAGCCTGACGCGGCGCTCCGGCCCGCGCTGGAGCACCTGGTCAAGGGGATCGTCGATCATCCGGACGAGGTACGGGTACGGATGATCGACGGTCGTCGCGGCCAGCGGTTGGAGGTCCGGGTGCACCCCGAGGACCTCGGCACCGTCATCGGGCGCGGCGGCCGAACGGCCAAGGCGCTGCGCCAGGTCATCACGTCCATCGGCGGTCGCGGGGTACGCGTCGACATCGTGGACGCGTACTGAACCCTCCCATGCAGCTCGTCGTCGGGGTGATCGCGCGCCCGCACGGGGTGCGCGGCGAGGTCGTGGTCAACGTCATGACCGACGAACCGGAAGCCCGGTACGTGGTCGGCATCGCGCTGGCCACCGACCCGCCGGACGCCGGCCCGCTCACCATCGAGTCGGTACGCCCGCACCAGGGCCGGTTGCTGGTCGCCTTCGCCGGCGTCCTGGACCGGAACGGCGCTCAGGACCTGCGCGGCGTGAAGCTGTGCGTGGACTCGGCGGACGTCACGGCGCCCGAGGACCCGGACGAGTTCAGCGACTTCCAGCTCGTCGGCCTGGCCGCCGTGGGGGAGGACGGGCAGCGGCTGGGCGAGGTGATCCGGGTCAACCACGGTCCCGGCGCCGACCTGCTCGTCCTGCGGCTGCCGGACGGCCGGGACGCCCTGGTGCCCTTCGTCAAGGCGATCGTCCCCGAGGTCGACCTGGCCGAAGGCCGCATGGTGCTCACGCCGCCTGGCGGGCTGCTGGACCTGTGAAGATCGATGTCGTCACGATCTTTCCCGAGTACCTGGCGCCGCTGTCGCTGTCGCTGATCGGCAGGGCCCGGGCCGCCGGCCTGGTCGAGGCGCGGGTACACGACCTGCGGCAGTGGACGTACGACGTGCACCGGACGGTCGACGACTCCCCGTACGGTGGCGGGCCGGGCATGGTGATGCGCCCGGAACCCTGGGGCGAGGCGCTGGACGCGCTGGCCCCGACGCTCGGGCGTGGACCGTACGCGCGCCGCCCCGCCGCCCGGCTGGTGGTGCCGTCCCCCGCCGGCGTGCCGTTCAGCCAGGAGATGGCCGCGCGGCTGGCTGAGGAACCGCACCTGATCTTCGCCTGCGGCCGGTACGAGGGGATCGACCAGCGGGTACTGGACTGGGCGGCGACCCGGATGCCGGTGGACGAGGTGTCGCTGGGCGACTACGTGCTCTTCGGTGGCGAGGCCGCGGCACTGGTGATCCTCGAAGCGGTGGTGCGGCTGCTGCCCGGCGTGCTGGGCAACGCGGACTCCCTCGTCGAGGAGTCGCACGCGGACGGCCTGCTGGAGGCCCCGGTCTACACCAAGCCTCCGGAGTGGCGCGGGCTGGTGGTACCCGAGGTGCTCCGCTCGGGGGACCACGGGCGGATCGCCCGCTGGCGGCGCGACCAGGGCCTGGTGCGCACCGCCGCCCGCCGGCCCGACCTGCTGGCCGCGCTCGGGCCGGATGCTCTTGGCGAGCGCGATCTGGCCACGCTCGACGAGACCGGATTTCAGGTCGAGCGTCCGGATGTGGCAAAGTAGGGGGGTTGCCGCGCCAGACCTCCCCGCGCGGGGGCCCACGAAGGTCAGAATCATCCATCCGCACGCCGGTCAGCGGTGTGCCTTGAGTGCCAAGGAAGCAGCGATGAACACGCTGGACGCTCTGGACGCCCAGTCGCAGCGGACCGACCTCCCCAACTTCCGCGCCGGTGACACGGTCAAGGTGCACGCCCGGGTCATCGAGGGCAACCGGTCCCGGATCCAGGTCTTCCAAGGCGTGGTGATCCGTCGCCAAGGGGCCGGGCTGCGAGAGACTTTCACCGTACGCAAGGTCAGCTTCGGTGTGGGCGTGGAGCGGACCTACCCGCTCAACACGCCGGTACTCGACCGCATCGAGGTCGTGACCCGGGGCGACGTGCGCCGCGCGAAGCTCTACTACCTCCGTGACCTCCGCGGCAAGAAGGCGAAGATCAAGGAGAAGAGGGAGAAGGCGCCGAGCTGACCGCACCACCCGACGCGGGACGAAACGCGTACGAAACCTTGGGCTCCCCAAAATCGACTGGCCCCCGTACCCTTCAAGGAAGGGTGGAGAACAGTCGTACATCACCGTACTACCGCGCGGAGCGCGAGCCTCCGGGCGGTAGTCGCGCATATCGGGGAGTTGACGTGCGCACAGTCGGCCCGGTCAGCAACGACGCCGTGATCCGCCCGTCCGCCCGCCACCGGGGCCTGCGCAAGCGCAAGCAGATGCCGCTCTGGCAGGAGTTGCCGCTGCTGCTCCTGGTCGCCTTCGGTCTGGCCGTACTGATCCGCACATTCCTGCTGCAGGCGTTCTACATCCCGTCCGGTTCGATGGAGAACACCCTGATGATCGGCGACCGGGTACTGGTCAACAAGGTCGTCTACGACATCCGGCAGCCGGAGCGCGGCGAGATCATCGTGTTCCGCGGCACCGCCAACTGGGCCCCCGAGATGCAGATGACCACGACGAACACGGGCATGCTGGCGAAGGTCGGCCGCACCGTGGGCGACCTGGTCGGGATGGGCCAGCCGGGCGAGAAGGACTTCATCAAGCGGATCATCGGGTTGCCCGGCGACGTGGTGCAGTGCTGTGACCAGCAGGGGCGGGTCACGGTCAACGGCGAGCCGCTCAACGAGACGTACGTCACCGAGAACTCCCCGCTGGACGAGGATCCCGCCGTGAACCGCTGCGGGCCACGCAAATTCGGGCCGATCACCGTGGCGCCCGGCAACATGTGGGTGATGGGCGACCACCGGCTGGTCTCGCAGGACTCGCGATGTCAGGGCCAGGTGCCACTCAACAACATCATCGGCAAGGCCTTCGTGGTCGTCTGGCCGCGCAACCACTGGTCGACTCTGGGGGTACCGCCGACGTTCGGCCAGGTGCCTCGACCGTATCGGGCGGCTTCGGCCCATCCTGTACCCGTTGATGGTGCGGTAGGTGTGACGCCCGTTATTCCGATCCTCGCGTCTTTGCCTCTTCCGGCGCGTTCCCGACTCTTCAGGCGGTTGAAACGACGTAGGCTCCGCGTGTGATTGACGAGCAGGCCCAGCGCCGCAGCACGTTCTGGCGAGAGCTTCCGATCCTTCTCGGCGTCGCAATCGTAGTCGCGATTCTGGTGCGCGCCTTCGTGCTGCAGACGTTCTACATCCCGTCGGAATCAATGGAGCACACGCTCAACATCAACGACCGGGTCCTCGTCAACAAGCTGGTGTACGACTTCCGCGACCCGCGGCGCGGCGAGATCATCGTCTTCAACTCACCCGACTCGTGGCGGGGAGATCCGAGCGAGACCGACTTCATCAAGCGCGTGATCGGCGTCGGCGGCGACCACGTCGTGTGCTGTGACAGCAAGCACCACCTGGAGATCAACGGGCAGGCGCTGGACGAGCCCTACCTCGACCAGGACGGTTCGACCGGGCTGCCGTCGAGCCCTGACGCCTTCGACGTCACCGTGCCCAAGGGCCGGCTGTGGGTGATGGGCGACAACCGGTTCCACTCGGGTGACTCGCGCGAGCAGTACATCCACACCCGCGACGTGACGGTCTCGACGATCTCCGTGGACGCGGTGGTGGGTCGCGCCTTCGTGATCTTCTGGCCGTTCGGCCGGGCTGGCTGGCTGTCGGCACCCGCCGGCTTTGCCGCCATCCCCAACGCCCCGGGCGGCTGACCCTCTTCTAGTCTCGGGGCGTGACCATCTCCCGGAGCGCGGCGCGGGTACTTCTCGTGGACGGCGAATGGCGCGTCCTGCTCTTCCACGGCACCGATCCCGGCCGGCCCGACCACGAGTACTGGTTCACCCCCGGCGGCGGCCTCGATCCGGGCGAGACGACCGCGGCCGCGGCGGCACGGGAGCTGTTCGAGGAGGCGGGGTACGCGGTGGACCCGGCCGACCTGGGTGAGCCCGTCTGGCGCGAGGTGACCGAGTTCCCGTTCGACGGCGTCTGGTACCGGCAGGCACAGGAGTTCTTCCTGCTGCGGGTTGACTCCTGGCAGGTGGACACGTCGGGCTTCGACGAGATCGAGGTGGGCTCGATCGACGGGTACCGCTGGTGGAGTGTGGCGGAGCTCGAAGTTACCGCCGAACGGTACTACCCTGCGGAACTGCCCTCGCTGCTGCGCTCGTTGGTGGAGGTGTGATGCTGCCCCCTGGCCGTTCCGTCGTCACCCGCGCCGACGGCATCTACGCGCTGGAGCGGACGCTGCGCCGCCGGGGCTTCGTCCACGTGGCCGGCGCCGACGAGGCGGGACGCGGTGCGTGCGCCGGTCCGCTGGTGGCCGCGGCGGTGATCCTGCCGCCCGGGCGGCGCGGCGAGATCGACGGCCTCACCGACTCCAAGCTGCTCACCCCGCTGGCCCGGGAGCGGATCTACGCCGAGGTGGTCAAGCGCGCCGTGACGTACCGGGCGGTGGTCATCCCGTCCCGCGAGGTGGACTCGCGCGGGCTGCACGTGTGCAACCTGGACGCGATGCGCCGGGCCCTCGCCGGGCTGTCCACCCGTCCGGAGTACGTGCTCACCGACGGCTTCCCGGTCGACGGCCTGGGCGTGCCGGGGCTCGCGGTCTGGAAGGGGGACCTGGTCGCGGCGTGCGTGGCGGCGGCCAGCGTGGTGGCGAAGGTGACCCGGGACCGGATCATGTGCGAGCTGGATCTCACCCACCCGGAGTACGGTTTCGCCGAGCACAAGGGCTACGTGACCCCGGAGCACTCCGCCGCCCTCGACCGCCACGGGCCGTGCCACCAGCACCGCTTCTCGTACGTAAATGTGGCGGCGGCCGCGGCGAGGGTCGGCGGGCGGAGTACGGTCGGCGTGGCGGCGGGCGGGCATGTGCCGCGGCAGGCGCCGGTGGGCGAGAATGGCGGCATGGGTGGCACGGAGAGCGGGGCGGGATGAGCGCGGAAGATCTCGAAAAGTACGAGACCGAGATGGAGTTGCAGCTCTACCGGGAGTACCGGGACATCGTCCGTCAGTTCTCCTACGTGGTGGAGACGGAGCGCAGGTTCTACCTCGCCAACCAGGTTGACCTGCACGTACGCAACTCCGACGGCGAGGTGTACTTCGAGGTCGAGATGCACGACGCCTGGGTCTGGGACATGTACCGGCCGGCCCGCTTCGTGAAGAACGTGCGGGTGATGACCTTCAAGGACGTCAACGTCGAGGAGCTGGAGAAGCCGGACATAGCGCTGCCAGCCGACACCGGCTTCGGTGGGTGAGAGGCTTGCTGGCGCTCTCTAGCGGCCGATACGGCGGCGGCCGCCGCTGGTGATCGAGCGCTTTGCCTTGCCGTAGAGGTAGACGCCGCCACCGACGACCAGCGCGCCGACCGCGACGTAGATGATGATCGTGATGAGGTGGCTGATCAGCCACCAGGCGAGCGCGCCGACGACGATGAGGCCGACCAGCGCCAGCAGGAAGTTGCGCAGTCCGTGACTGTTGTCCATGGCTTCATGGTGCGCCGCGCCGGCAAGCGCGACCAGGGTGGAAGTCCCTGATTTCCCCAGGGACCCTCGTTGTCCACAGCCGGCCGTGATCCGCGTTGCCCGGGCGGATCATACGCGGCACGCTGCCCCGCATGACACTGCGCTGGATCGTCAGCCTCCCGCTTCTCCTGCTCGCGACCGGGTGCCTGCTACCGGCCCGGTCGGCGGTGGCGGCCCCGGCACCCGCCGGCGGGTACCAGTGGCCGCTGCCCGCTCCCCATCCGGTGACCCGGCCGTTCCAGCCGCCGCCACAGCCGTGGCTGCCCGGGCACCGGGGAGTCGACCTAGGGGCAACCCCGGCCGTGGTGGTCCGGGCGGCGGGAGCCGGCGCGGTGGCCTTCGCCGGTCGGGTCGCCGGGACCGGCGTCGTGAGCATTGATCACGCCGGCGGCCTGCGCACCACCTACGAACCCGTGACCCCACTGGTACGGGCGGGGCAGCGGGTGCGGGCCGGCCAGCCGATCGGCCTGCTGCTCGCCGGACACCTGGGCTGCCCGGTGGCGGCCTGCCTGCACTGGGGGCTGCGCCGGGGGCCGGCATACCTGGATCCACTCGCCCTGCTCGGCTACGCGAGGGTGCGGCTGCTCCCGCTCGCCGCGCTCCCGTCGCCCGCGGCCGGGGTCGTCACCGCAGCGGCTTGACCAGGGCGGGCAGTCCTTCGGCCAGCCGCTCGTACTCCTCGGGGCGGTTGTAGACCTGCGCGGACAGGCGGAGCAGCAGCCGGCCCTGCCAGGCGTGGACGGCCACCTCGGTGGCGAGTTCGTCGGATATCCGGTCGCGCAGCACCACCGGGTCCGTACCGCTGGCGACGGGCAGCGGCACGACCCGCATCGGTACCGGTCCGCCAGGGTCGGGCAGGTGGTCGGGGTCCAGGCCCAGCGCCTCGCCCACCACCCGCTGCCCGTACCGGGCCAGTGCCGCGTTGTGCGCCCGGACCCGTTCGGCGCCGAGGGTACGCAGCACGTACAGGCCGGTCGGCGCGGCCAGCCAGCCCGTGTAGTCCTGGGTGGCCGCGAACTCCACGCTGCCGGGGAAGCCGGCCGGCTCGGCCGACGAGACGACGAGCCCGCGCGTGCTCTGCCGCCAGCGGGGTGCGACCGACAGGAGCGCGGTGCCGCGCGGGGCGTACGCCCACTTGTGCAGGTTGCCCACGAAGAAGTCGGCGCCGATGTCGTCGACGTGCAGTGTCAGCGACCCGGGTGCGTGTGCGCCGTCGACCAGCAGGCATGCCCCGACCCGGCGCAGTTCCGTCGCCAGGCGGCCGACCGGGAACAGCCGGGCGGTCGGCGAGGAGATCATGTCGACGATGGCGAGCCGGGTGCGCCCGGCCCGGGTCCGGTCGAGGATCGCGTCGACGATCTCGGCATCGGTCGCCTCCAGCGGGATGGATGCGGTCACGTGGCGCGCCCCGGCCGCTGCCGCGCTCCGTTCGACAGCCAACCGGACGGCGCCGTGCCCGTGGTCGGTCGTGAGCACCTCGTCGCCGGGGCCGAGCGCCACGGCGGCGAGCGCGGTGCTGATGCCGGTGCTGGCGTTCGTCACGAGCGCGCTGCCCTCCGGGTCAGCCCCCAGCCCGGCGGCAAGGTGGCGCCGCGCGTGCGCGATCCGGTCACGCAGGCCCCGGGCGAAGAACCGGGCGGGATTGCCCTCCATCTCGTCCCGCAGTCGCTGCTGTGCCCGCAGCACCGCGATGGGCGCGACGCCGACCATGCCGTGGTTGAGGTAGGCCACCGCGGCGTCGAGCGGGAAGAGCAGCCGTGCGCCGGGCAGCGGCTCGGGGACTCCGGGTCGCGGTGCGGCGTCGCCGGTCGATGCGGTCAGGGCCCTCTCCCGTCCGGGTGGGCGGCGCGGGGGTGAGCCTGCTGGTACGCGCCGCGCAGCCGTTCGATGGACACGTGAGTGTAGATCTGCGTGCTGGACAGGGCGGCGTGACCCAGCAGCTCCTGCACCGACCGCAGGTCCGCGCCGCCCTCCAGGAGGTGGGTTGCCGCGCCGTGCCGCAGGCCGTGCGGGGACGTGTGCGGCAGCCCGGCCTCCCGCGCGTACCGGGCCACCACGGTGCGCGCGATGCCCTGCTGCAGTCGCCCGCCCCGGGCACCGAGCAGCAGGGCCGTTCCGCTGCGGGGCCCGGCCAGGGCCGGCCGCCCGGACCGCAGCCAGGCGTCGAGCGCCCGCTCCGCCGGGAGTCCATAGGGGACAGAGCGCTCCTTCGCGCCCTTGCCGAAGACCCGCACCACGCGCCGGCCACGGTCCACATCGGACACGTCGAGCCCGCACAGCTCGCCGACGCGGATCCCCGTCGCGTACAGCAGCTCCAGGACCAGCCGGTCGCGCACCGGCACCGGGTCCTCCCCGGACGGTGCCGTCACCAGCTCGACGGTCTGGTCCGCGCGCAGCACCGCGGGCAGGTCGCGGTGTGCCTTGGGGCTGGCCAGCCGGGCGCCCGGATCGGTGGCGAGCAGGCCTTGCCGGTGTCCCCATCCGGTGAAGGTGCGGGCCGCGGCGGCGCGCCGGGCCAGCGAGCTGCGCGCGGCGCCCGTGGTGCGCTGCCGGGCGAGCCAGCTGCGCAGGACCGTCAGGTCAAGGCCGGCCGGGGTGGCGTGCCCCATCCGCACCGCGTGGTCGAGGAGCGAGGCCACGTCGCCGATGTAGGCGCGTACGGTGTGGGCCGACCGGTTGCGCTCACCGGCCAGGTGCCGGGCGAAGGAGTCGACCGCGTCGCGCATCTGCTCGGGCAGCGCGGCATGGATGGCCTCCGTGCCGGGCGCGCGCCTCATGATTCCAACGCTCCACGCCGCGGGCCAACCGTCAAGCCGGCGCGCCGGGAGCGGGCGCCAGTGTCCAGCCGTCCTCATGCTCGACGACGAACCCGGCCATGCGCAGCCGCGGCAGCGCGCGCAGCGCCTCGCGGAGCGGGACACCGGCCGAGGCGGCGATCTGTGCCGGATCGGCGGCACGGCGCAGCGGCACCGCGTCGAGTACCCTGGCCAGCTCCGTGTCCAGCCGGTCCCGTGCGTCCTGCGGACCGCGGGGTACCGGGGCCAGGTCCTCCCCGATCCGCCCCACCTCCTCCAGCACCTCTTCGTGGCCGGTGACCAGCCGGGCACCCGCACGGATGGACTGGTGGCAGCCGACCGACATGGCTGAGGTGACCGGTCCGGGGACCACCATCGCCGGGCGGCGCAGCGCGGCGGCCCGGCCCAGGGTCTGCCGGGCGCCACTGCGCGCGTTGGCTTCCACCATGACCGTGCCTCTGGTCAGCGCCGCGATGACCCGGTTGCGGACGAGGAACCGGTAGCGGTGTGGATCCGCGCCGGGCGGCCATTCGCTGACGAGCAGCCCCTGGTCGGCGATCCGCTCGAACAGGCTGGCGTGCCCGGGTGGGTAGGGCCGGTCCACCCCGCAGGCGAGCACGGCGACGGTCACCCCACCGGCGGACATCGCGCCCCGGTGCGCGGCCGCGTCGATGCCGTACGCGCCTCCGGAGACCACCGTCCAGCCGCGGCTCGCCAGCCCGTACCCGAGCTCGGTGGCGACGTGGGTGCCGTATCCCGTGGCCGCGCGGGAGCCCACCACGGCCACCGAGCGCTGCAGCGTCTCCGCCAGCGGCCAACCGCCACGTGCCCAGAGGCAGATCGGCGGGTACGTGTCGCGGTCGATGCGGGTACCGGTGCCGCGGCTGATCAACCTCAGGTCGGCGAGCTGGCTCGGCCACTCGTCGTCCTCCGGTATCACCACCCGGCCGCCCAGCCGCACGGTGCGGGCGAGCACCCCTTCGGCCAGGCGCAGCGGCTCGCCGTCCGGCAGGCGGCTGGCTGCCGTCTCCACGAGTCCGGGTGCCGCGCTGCCGTCGGAGATCGCGGCCAGCGCGCCGACCGGCCCGTGAGCGGCGACCAGTTCGTGCAGCGCGCGGCTGCCGGGCTCGAACAGGCAGGCTAGCGCGGCACGCGCCAGCCGTACCTCCTCGCTGGCGGTCACAGGATCCGCCCGGTGCGCAGGGCGAGTGCCTCGCTGACGTCACCGACGTCGGGACGGGCCCGCCCGTCCAGGTCGGCGATGGTCCAGGCCACGCGCAGCACCCGGTCGTAGCCGCGTGCCGAGAGCAGGCCGCTGTTGAGCGACTCCTCCAGCGGCCGGGTGACCTGGTTGGGCAGCCGCCAGGGACGCTGGCGCAGGCTTGGCCCGGGTACCTCGGCGTTGGTGCGCCTGCCCTGCGCCGCCCAGCGCTCGGCGGCCGCGCACCGGGCGCGGGCGACGCGCTCGGCCACCACCGCCGAGCTTTCCGGGGTGGCGGTGTCCTCCAGGAGCTGGGCGGCGGTGACCGGCGCCAGCCGGATCTGCAGGTCGACCCGGTCCATCAGCGGCCCGGACAGCCGCCCCAGGTATCGGCGGCGCGCCGGTGGCGGGCACTGGCAGAAGGCGTCGCCGGCCGGGTGCGCGCAGGGGCACGGATTGGCCGCAAGTATCAGCTGGAGCTTGGCCGGGTAGCGCGTGCTGCCCTGGGCGCGGGACAGCACCACCTGCCCGTCCTCGAGCGGCTGGCGCAGCGCATCCAGAACCCGCACCGGGAACTCCGGGGCCTCGTCGAGGAACAGCACGCCGCGGTGGGCGAGCGAGACGGCGCCGGGCCTGGCCAGGCCGGTGCCGCCGCCGACCAGGGCCGGCAGGCTCGCGGTGTGGTGCGGCGCCTGGAACGGCGGGCGGTGCAGCATGCCCGTGCGGGGCGGCAACGCGCCGGCCACCGAGTGCACGGCGGTCACCTCCAGAGCCTCCTCATCGGACAGCGGCGGCAGGACGGACGGCAGGCGCTGGGCGAGCATCGTCTTGCCGGCACCGGGCGGCCCGACCAGGAACAGGTGGTGACCGCCCGCGGCGGCCAGTTCCAGCCCTCGCCGGCCGAGCTCCTGGCCGACCACCTCGCTCAGGTCGGGTCCGTCGGGCGGCGCCGGGTCGGCCGCCGCGGGCGGGTCGAGCAGCGGGGCGCAGCCCCGGACGAAGTCGATGAGCAGGCGCAGGGTGTCGGTCGCGCGCACGGTCACGTCGGGTACCAGGGCCGCCTCGCGGGCATTGGCCAGCGGGACGACCACCCGCCGGATGCCGGCCCGCACCGCGGCGAGGACGCTGGGCAGCACGCCGCGGACCGGCCGCACGGTGCCGTCGAGTCCCAGCTCGCCGAGCAGCACGACGCCCTGCAGCGGCGCGAGCGGCAGCTCGCCCGCGCCGGCGAGGACGGTGACCGCGATCGCGAGATCGAACACCGAACCGTGCTTGGGCAGCGTGGCCGGCAACAGGTTGACGGTGATCCGGCGGTTTGGCCAGCTTTCGCCGGAGTTGACCAGGGCCGCCCGGACCCGGTTGCGGGCCTCGTTGAGCGCGGCGTCGGGCAGGCCGGTCAGGGCGAGGCCGGGCAGCCCGGCGGCGAGGTCCGCCTCGACCTCCACGAGCTGGCCGGCCAGGCCGGTCAGCCCGATCGCGAGCGCCTTCGCGTAGGACATCTCAGAACGCCCCGCGCAGGTGCTCGACCTGCGCCGCCCCGCGCCGTCCGGGCAGCACGCTGACCACGTCGAAGCGCACCTCGCGGGGACGCACCCGCGCCTGCGCCAGCCAGAGCACGGCCAGCCGGCGCAGCCGGGCCACCTTGGCCGGGACGAGCGCCTCGGCCGGGGTGCCGAAGCGGTCACCGCGCCGGGTCTTGACCTCCGCGATGACCAGGACGTCGCCCTCGCGGAAGACGGCGTCGATCTCGCCGGCCGGGCACCGCCAGTTGCGGTCGAGCAGCACCATGCCCTGGCCGACCAGGTAGGCGACGGCGACGCGCTCGCCGTATGACCCGACGCTGTCCTTGGCCTGTCCCATGGGCGCCAGCGTGCCGAGCCATGGGCCCATCGGGTAGCGCCGATAGATCCAGATGTGGACAGTGAGGGTGGCTGTGGAAAACTCAGCCGCCGGCGAGCTTGCCCAACCGGGAGACCGCCTCCTCCAGCACCTCCGGCCGCTTGCAGAACGCGAAGCGGATCAGGTGGGTACCCGCCGCCGCGTCGTCGTAGAAGACCTGGGTGGGTACCGCCACCACGCCGCAGCGCTCCGGCAGCGAGCGGCAGAAGGCCAGCCCGTCCCCGCCACCCAGGGGCGTGATGTCCGCCGTCACGAAGTAGGTGCCCTCGGGTACGAGCACGGTGAAGCCGGCCTCGGTCAACCCGCTCACCAGCAGGTCCCGCTTCGCCATCAGGTCCGCGCGCAACGAGTCGTAGTAGGCGCGCGACAGGCACAGTGCGTGCGCCACGGCGGGCTGCAGCGGACCCGCGTTGACGAACGTGAGGAACTGTTTGACCCGCAGCACGGCGGAGACCAGCGACGCCGGGCCGCACGCCCAGCCCACCTTCCAGCCGGTACACGAAAATGTCTTGCCGGCCGAGGAGATCTGGATGGTCCGCTCGGACATCCCGGGCAGGGTCGCCAGCGGGATGTGCGCGCCGTCGAAGACGAGGTGCTCGTAGACCTCGTCGGTCACCGCGTAGGCGTTGTGCGCGGCGCACAGCTGCGCGATCAGGGTCAACTCCGCGCGGGTGAACACCTTTCCGGTCGGGTTGTGCGGGGAGTTGAGCAGGACGAGACGGGTACGCGGGCCGAACGCGGCGCGCAGCGCTGCCTCGTCGAAGTGGTACCGGCCGTCTGAGCCGGGGCGCAGCGTCACCGGGCGGCGTACCGCGTGCGCCAGGGCGATCGAGGCCGCGTACGAGTCGTAGTACGGCTCGAAGCACACCACCTCGTCGCCCGGTTCGCACAGGGCGAGGATCGCGGCGGCGACGGCCTCGGTCGCGCCCGCGGTGACCAGCACCTCGCCGTCCGGGTCGTAGCCCAGGTCCCAGAAGTCGGCCTGGTGCGCGGCGATCGCGGCGCGCAGTTGCGGGATGCCCGGGCCGGGCGGGTACTGGTTGTGTCCACTGTGGAGAGCCTGGGCCGCGGCGTCGAGCATCGACGCGGGCCCGTCCGTGTCCGGGAAGCCCTGGCCGAGGTTGACCGATCCGGTGCGCAGCGCGAGCGCGGACATCTCGGCGAAGATGGTCGTGCCGAACGGACGCATGCGCGCCACCAGTGGATCCATGGCTCCCAGATTAGGAGACCGGTGGCGGGTGGCGGGCGGCAGTACCCGCGCCGGATCCCCGCGCCGGATCCCCGCGCCGGATCCCCGCGCAGCAGGGCGACCACCCCCGCGCGGGTGTGACCGGCCAGGCGCACCGGTGGCCACGCCGGGCCGCAGCGCGTCCGCCGTCGCCAGCAGTTCGACGGGTACCGCGTTCAAACGACAAAGCCTCACATTCGCTGACACACCCGGGGGGCTAGCGGCGTGGCCCCGCGGTCGCCTAGCGTGCTGTGGCGTGGATGGTCTGCGCAACTACCCGGAAGAGCCGGAGCAGCGCTGGTACGCCGAGGGGCACCGGGCCGAGGGCGACGACCGTTACGACGGGTACCGGGTTCCTGACCCGCGGTACGAGGAGCCGAGAGGGTGGGGTCTGGACGCGCCGAACCCGCCACCCGCGTCCCGCGTCGGTTCGGAGGTGCCCCCGTGGGGCGCGGACCTGCCGCCGGCGACGGCGGAGCCCGAGCGGTACCAGACCCAGCCGCTCGACCGCGGCGCGCTGCACCGCTCCACCCCGCTGGCGCCGGCGTCCCCGCCGCCATCGATGTCCCCTCCGCCGATGTCGCCGATGCCCACGTCCGCCCCGCCGGCGTCCGGGCCGCCGGGATCTTCCGGGCCGGCACCGGCCGGGCCGGGCCAGGGCGCGCCCACCGGGGTCGCCGAGCCGGGCGGCGCCGTCTACCGGACCCGCCGCGCCGGCGTGGCCGCGCTGCTGGCCGGCGCCGCGATTTTCGCGGAGTTGCTGCTGGTACGCCTGCTGCTGGTCGCCGAGTTCGCCGCGAAGGGGACGCCCGGCGGGGTCCTGGCCGGGCTGTTCGCGCTGGCCGGAGTGCCGCTGGTCACGATGGGCCTGCACGGGCTGGCCACCGGTGCCGCGTCGGCCGGCCCCGCGCCGGGCCGGCTCTGGCTGCGCGTCCCGCTCGCCTACCTGCCCGTCGGCCTGGTTCTGCTGCTCGCCGCCGCGCTCGCCGTCCGCTAGACCGTCGTGATCATGTCCGGGCTGGGATCTTGACAGCTGCGGCACCGATGCTGGTGCCGTTCTCGCCAAGATCTGGCGGCGGGGTGCCAGGCACGGGTCGGCCGGAGGGCGGCGTGCGGAGCGCGTACACTTGACAGTCGCGGCCACCTCGCGTGGCCGACTTCGCGCGCCCTCCCCACCCGATCGGTGGGGCGGCGGTCGCCCTGGTCCCGGCCCCGTGTGCCGGGCGGTCGGCCGGCGAACGGCGCCAGGCCGGTGCTCCGCCCGGAGCGCCGGGACAACCAGGACGCGTCAAGGAGCGACCACCATGCCAGTGGTGACCATGCGCCAGTTGCTGGAGAGCGGTGTCCACTTCGGACACCAGACCCGGCGCTGGAACCCGAAGATGAAGCGCTTCATCTTCACCGAGCGCAACGGCATTTACATCATCGACCTCCGGCAGAGCCTCGACTACATCGAGAAGGCCTACGACTTCGTCAAGAACACCGTCGCCGAGGGCGGCAGCGTGCTGTTCGTGGGCACCAAGAAGCAGGCGCAGGAGGCGATCGCCGAGCAGGCGGCCCGCGTGGGCATGCCGTACGTGAACCACCGCTGGCTGGGCGGCATGCTCACCAACTTCCAGACGGTGCACAAGCGGCTGCAGCGGATGAAGGAGCTGGAGTCCATCGAGCAGACCGGCGCCGCGCAGGGGTACACCAAGAAGGAGACCCTGCAACTGGCGCGCGAGAAGGTCAAGCTGACCCGTACGCTCGGCGGGCTGCGCGACATGCAGCGGGTACCGGCCGCGATCTGGGTGGTCGACACCAAGAAGGAGCACATCGCCGTCGACGAGGCCCGCAAGCTCGGCATCCCGGTGATCGCGGTGCTGGACACCAACTGCGACCCGGACGAGGTCGACTTCCCGATCCCGGGCAACGACGACGCCATCCGCTCGGCGGCGCTGCTCACCCGGGTGATCGCCGACGCGGTCGCCGATGGCCTGATCTCCCGGTCGGGCAAGGCGACCCGCGGCTCGACCGCCGATGAGAAGCCCGAGCCGGGCGTGGTCGCCGCCGGCGAGCCGCTGGCGGAGTGGGAGCGCGAGCTGCTGCAGGGCACCAAGGCCGAGGAACCGCCGCCGGCCCCCGCCGCCGCCGCTGAATGAGGCCCTGGCGGGCGGTGACCAAGGGTCGCCGTCCGCCATCGTGCGCGACAAGGGCGTTACCGCATCCAGAGGGTAGAGAGAGACGATGCCGAACTTCACCGCCGCGGACGTCAAGAGGCTCCGCGATCTGACCGGGTCCGGGATGATGGACTGCAAGAACGCGCTGACGGAGGCTGATGGCGACTTTGACAAGGCCGTCGAGATCCTGCGCGTCAAGGGTGCCAAGGACGTGAACAAGCGGGCCGGCCGCACCGCGGCCAACGGGCTCGTCGCGCACACCGGCAAGGCGCTGCTGGAGCTCAACTGCGAGACCGATTTCGTCGCCAAGAACACCGACTTCGTCGAGCTGGGCCAGACGCTGGTCGAGCACGTGGCGGCGACCGAGCCGGCCGATGTCGAGGCGCTGCTCGCGTCCAGCCTGCCGGACGGGCGCAACGTGGCCGCCGTCATCGAGGAGCAGTCGGCGAAGATCGGCGAGAAGCTGGTCGTGAACCGCTTCGCCGTGCTGCACGGCGACGTCGCGGTGTACCTGCACCGCAAGAGCCCCGACCTGCCGCCCCAGGTCGGCGTGCTCGTCGAGTACTCGGGCAGGGACGACGAGGCCGGCGACGCGGACGCCCGCGGCGTGGCGATGCAGATCGCCGCGATGCGCCCGAGGTACCTCAGCCGGGACGAGGTGCCGGCCGAGCTGGTGGAGACGGAGCGGCGCATCGCCGAGCAGACCGCGCGCGAGGAGGGCAAGCCGGAGGCCGCCCTTCCGAAGATCGTGGACGGTCGCGTCAACGGGTTCTTCAAGGAGTTCGTGCTGGTGGAGCAGCCGTCGGTGCAGGACCAGAAGAAGACCGTGCAGCAGGTACTCAAGGAGGCCGGGGTCACCGTGACCAGGTTCGTCCGGTTCGAGGTGGGCCAGGCCTGAGTTTCGCGCACCGGGGAGGCTGCGGCGTGTCGCGGCCTCCCCGCTGCGTATCCCCTGAGCACATGGGGGTGCCCGACGAGGTGGGAACATGACAGATTGGTAGCCGAGGAAAACCGGAGGCGCGTGCCATGACGAACACGTTTGCGGGGGTCGCGACCGTCCCGGCCGACCAGCTCGCGACGGCGGGCGGCGGCCCGCAGCCGCGCCGGGTGGTGCTGAAGCTGTCCGGCGAGGTGTTCGGCGGCGGCGCGGTGGGGGTCGACCCCGACGTGGTACAGGAGCTGGCCCGGCAGATCGCGCACGTGGTCCAGCTCGGCGTGCAGGTGGCGGTCGTGGTCGGCGGCGGAAACTTCTTCCGCGGCGTGGAGCTGGAGCGCCGTGGCATGGACCGGTCCCGCGCCGACTACATGGGCATGATCGCCACCGTGATGAACTGCCTCGCGCTACAGGACTTCCTGGAGAAACTCAAGATCGATACCCGGGTGCAGACCGCGATCACCATGGCCCAGGTCGCCGAGCCCTACATCCCTCGACGGGCCATCCGCCACTTGGAGAAGGGGCGCGTGGTGATCTTCGGCGCGGGGGCCGGCATGCCGTACTTTTCCACGGACACCGTCGCGGCCCAGCGCGCGCTGGAGATACACGCCGACATCGTATTGATGAGCAAGAATGGTGTGGACGGCGTCTACACGGCCGACCCGAACACCGATCCGAGCGCGGTCAAGCTGGACAGGGTCACCTTCGACGAGCTGTTGCGCCAGGGCAGCCGGGTGGCCGACGCGGCCGCGTTCAGCCTCTGCAACGACAACCGGTTGCCCATGCTGGTGTTCGCCGCCGAAGGCGAGGACACCATCATCAAGGCGGTCGGCGGTGACAAGATCGGGACACTGATCACGGCAGCCTAGCCGCACGGCTTGTCGGAGCGGCCACCAGCCAGCGGTGTCAGCGACACGGGGCGCGGCCCGGGCAGCCGTGGCCCGGGGGACCACCAGACCCAACGCCGAAGGAGGCGACGGAGCACGTGATCGACGAGACGCTCTTCGAGGCTGAAGAGAAGATGGAGCGGGCGATCGAGTTCGCCAAGGAGGAGTTCGCGACGATCCGTACCGGCCGCGCCACTCCCGCCATGTTCGCCAAGATCCTGATCGACTACTACGGCACGCCGACCCCGCTGACCCAGATGGCGTCGATCGGGGTACCCGAGCCGCGCATGGCGCTCATCAAGCCGTACGACAACAGCCAGTTGCACGCGATGGAGAAGGCGATCCGCGACTCGGATCTCGGTGTCAACCCGAACAACGAGGGTACCCAGATCAGGATCATCCTGCCGCAGATGACGGAGGAGCGGCGCCGGGAAATGATCAAGGTGGCGCGGCACAAGGGCGAGGAGGCCAAGGTGGCCGTACGCAACGTGCGGCGCAAGGCCAAGGAGGAGCTCGACCGGATCGTCAAGGACGGCGAAGCCGGGGAGGACGACGGGCGCCGGGCCGAGAAGGAGCTGGACGATCTGACCCACAGGTTCGTGGCGCACATCGACGAGATCGTCAAGCACAAGGAAGCCGAACTCCTTGAAGTCTGACTGATGTCCCACGTCGAGCCCCCGGGCTGGTCGGATCCCGTGCCACCCGGACCGACCCGGTATCGGGCGCGGCACGGTCCGGCCGCGCCCGAGGCGTACCCGGAGGACCCGGCGGACGACCCGGCGGACGACCCGGCGGCGGAGCAGCCCGCCTTCGCGTACGGGGACTGGCCACCATCGCCACCCGTCCTGGCGGAGGAACCGGCGCCGCCGGAGCCACCCCCCGTACCGGCTCCACCGCCGGCACCCGCGCCGGCCAACGGCCGGGCCGGGCGCAACCTGCCCGCCGCGATCGCGGTGGGCGTGTGCCTGGGCGGGGTCGTGATCGCCTCGCTGCTGCTCTGGCGGCCCGCGTTCCTGCTGGTGGTGGCGGCGGCGGCGGGCATCGCCAGCTGGGAGATGACCGGGGCGGTGTCCGGCGGCCCGGCCGGTGAGGGTGCGTCCGACGAGCACGAAACGGACCCCGCCGAACGGCCACACCCGCCCCTGCTCCCCCTGCTGGCCGGGTGCGTCGTGATGATCACCCTGGCCTGGTTCGCCGGTGTCGAGGCGCTGGTGCTCGGGCTCACCCTGACCGTGCTGGCCACGCTCGTGTGGCGCCTCGCCGACGGCCCCGTCGGGTACCACCGCGACATCGTGGCGGCCACCCTGATCGCGGTGTACGTGCCGTTCCTGGCCGGCTTCGCCGTGCTGCTCGCCCGCCCGGACGACGGCCATCTCCGGGTGATCGTGACGCTGGCCGCGGTGGTGCTCTCCGACACCGGCGGGTACGTCGCCGGGGTGTTCTTCGGCAAGCGGCCGATGGCGCCCACGGTGAGCCCGAAGAAGTCCTGGGAGGGCCTGGGCGGCTCGCTGGTGGCCACCGGGATCGGCGGGGCGCTGCTGATGTTCTTCGTCCTGCACCGGCCCTGGTGGTACGGGGTGGCCTTCGGCCTGGCCATCGCCGCGGTGTCGGTCCTCGGTGACCTGGCTGAGTCGCTGCTCAAGCGCGATCTCGGCGTGAAGGACATGAGCAACCTGCTGCCGGGGCACGGTGGGCTCATGGACCGGCTCGACTCGATCTTGTTCGCCGCGCCGGCGGCCTTCGTGCTCCTCTCCCTGTTGGCCCCACCTGCTTAGCGGCCCCCAGCCGACGCTCTCGCGCCGCCGCCCAAGGCGGCCCGGAGGCAGCGAGCGCAGCGACCGGGTGGAGGGTCGCCGGCAAGCGGTCAACAGGCGTGAGAGCCGCGCCCGGGGAGCGGGCGCCAGCCGGCAGAGACGCGTCGATGCGCTTGCCGGCGCTCGTGGGACACTGGGACGGTCATGAGAACACTGCCCGTAGTCGAAGCCGTGCCTGGCGTCCGGCCGCGCAGCCGCGCGCGCCAGGGCACCGCCATGCCCCCACGTCACCTGGCCGACCTTGACCCGGCCGGCCGCCGTTCCGCGGTGGCGGCCCTGGGGGAGAAGGAGTTCCGTGCCGGGCAGTTGTCGACCCATTACTTCGGCCGGCTGGAGCGCGACCCGGAGCGGATGACCGACGTGCCGGCCGCCGCCCGGGCGCGGCTGGCCGAGGCGCTGCTGCCGGCGCTGCTCACCCCGGTGCGGGAGCAGAGCTGTGACGGGGGTACCACGCGCAAGACGCTGTGGCGGCTGCACGACGGCTCGCTCGTGGAGAGCGTCCTGATGGGCTACCCCGACCGGGTGACGGTCTGCGTGTCCAGCCAGGCCGGGTGCGGGATGGCATGCCCGTTCTGCGCCACCGGCCAGGCCGGGCTGACCCGCAACCTGTCCACCGCCGAGATCGTCGACCAGGTCGTCTGGTTCGCCGGGCTGGCCGCCCGCGGTGCGTTGCCCGGCTGCCCCGACCGGCTGTCCCGGGTGGTGTTCATGGGCATGGGCGAGCCCCTGGCCAACTACGCCCGGGTGCTCGACGCGGTCGACCGGCTCTGCGCGCCGGCACCCGCGGGGCTCGGGTTGTCCCAGCGCCATGTCACGATCTCCACGGTGGGTCTGGTACCGGCCATGCGCCGCCTCGCCGACCAGGGACTTTCGGTGACCCTTGCGTTGTCGCTGCACGCGCCCGATGATGACCTGCGCGACGAACTTGTCCCGGTCAACCAACGCTGGAAGGTCGCCGAAGTGCTCGACGCTGCGTGGGGGTACACCGCGCGTACGGGGCGACGCCTGTCCGTCGAGTACGCGATGATCAGGAACGTGAACGACCAGCCATGGCGCGCCGACCTGCTGGGCCGGCTGCTCGCCGGCCGGTTGGCGCACGTCAACCTCATCCCGCTCAACCCGACCCCGGGCAGCCGGTGGGACGCGAGTCCCAAGCCCGTGGAGCGGGAGTTTGTCCGCCGGCTGCGCGCGGCCGGCGTGTCGACGACCGTACGCGACACCCGGGGCCGCGAGATTGACGGTGCCTGCGGGCAGCTCGCAGCGGCGGAGGAATCACACTCGGTCACCATTGTGGGCGCCTCCGCGGAGAGTGGATGCGTGCCCGGCAGTCGCGAGGGAAAGGCGGCACAGTGACGAGTCAAGGTCAGCGGTTCCGGCGCCGGGCACTGCGCCGCGGATACAAGGTCGACGAGGTCGACTCGTTCCTTGACCGGGTGGAAGCGACGCTCAACGGCGAGGCGCTCGGCGCGCCGGTCGCCGCGCAGGAGGTCCACGAGGTCGTCTTCCGGGTCCGCTTCGGCGGCTACGACGAATGGCAGGTCGACCTGCACCTCGACCGGGTGGAGCGGCAGCTGTCCGAGATGGAGGAGCGCGGCGGGTTCAGCCGGCCCGACCCGCGCGCGATCCCGGTGGGCGACCGGATGGGCCCGCCCGACCGGATGGGTCCGCCGGACCGGATGCCGATGGACCGGATGCCGATGGACCGGACGGGGATGGACCGGATGGGGCCGCCCGACCGGATGGGGCCGCCGGACCGGATGCCGCCCGACCGGATTGGTCCGCCGGACCGGATGTACTCGGAGCGCCCGCCGCGTGACGACCGGATGGCGCCACCCATGCGCGATGACCGCATGATGCCGCCGATGCGCGACGACCGGCCCATGCCGCCGCCCCCGGCACTGCCCGGGCGCCCGCCGGCACCGATGTCGCCGCCCGGCTACGGCCGCTACGACGAGCCGGCCGCTGCGCCGAGCCGGTACGACGAGCCGCCGAGCCGGTACGACGAGCCGACCGGGGGCGGGCGGTACGAACCGTTCGAGCCGGGGCGGCACGGCAAGATGGACATGACCACCGAGCTGCGCATGCCGATGGACCTGGGCGGCGGTGGTGGCGGTGGCGGGGGCATCGGCGCCTCGGGCGAGGTGGCCCGGATCGACCAGCTGCGGCGCACGTTCCAGCCGCGCCGGTTCGGCAGCGGGTACGACCCCGGGCAGGTGGACCGGC
>JBBWZQ010000135.1:0-51646 GCA_039649115.1 Micromonosporaceae bacterium
GACGTCCAGCGCGCCGTCGTCCGGCGCGAGCAGCACCACGGCGGCCAGGCAGGTGAGATCGTGCGAGACCACGAGCGTGAGCTGGTCGGGGTCCAGCGCGTACCGGGCGACCGGCACCGCGATCCCGCCCGCCACGTCCGCGTCCGCGAGCACCGGCCGGTGCCCGAGCACCCGGCTCGGCACCTGCTTCTCGTGGTCGTAGACGTCGACCCCGAACCGCGCCGAGTCCCGCTCCGCCATGGTCGGCGGCCGGTGCCCCGGCGGGTCGACGATCGACGCGACGAGGGTGGCCAGGATGAGGACGGTGAACACAGCCACCCCGGCGTATGCCCGTACGCGCCACTTTGCGAGGTCGGGACGGTCCATCGCCATCCCGAACCGCAGCGCCATCCCGACGCTGCCGGCCGAACCGATCAGGGTGAGCGTGCCGTACATGCCGAGCGGCCGCGTGCGCAGCGCGATCAGGGCGACCAACGAGCCGGTGTAGGCGATCGCGGACAGGTTGATCCGCCGGATGTTGAGGCCATGAATGCCGTCGGAGGTCGGGGCTCGCCGGACGACGATCACACCCGCCACGATCGCGGCGACATCAGCGAGCAGCAGTACGACCGTCCATCCGTTCACGCCTACCGATTCTGCGGTACCGCCGCCACCCCTTCCGCGGGGGAGCGCAGCCGGAGCCGGGTTTTGGCGGAGGCGAGCACCCCCCACGCTCCCCCGGGGTCACGGGTACCAGGGGCCGCCGGCGGCGCGGCGGTAGCCGAGGGTCGCGTACACGGCGTCCACAAGGGACTGCCCGCGTTCGTTGATGCCCAGGCCCATGCCCTGGCGGTTCATCGTGTACCCGAAGGACAGGCGGGCCCGCGGGTCGGCGAAGCCCAGGCTGCCGCCCATGCCCGAGTGCCCGAACGCCTCCTCCGACAGCAGGATGCCCTCCCGGTCGGCCACCGGCAGGTGCCGGTTGTCGACGGACTTCACGAACCCGAGCGCCCAGCGGGTCGGTACCAGCAGCACGGCGTCGACCGAGGTGGCCGCGGTGACCGTACCCATCAGATGGATCTGGTCCGGGTCGACCAGGGTGACGCCGTCGGCGGCGCCGCCCACGGCCAACGGCCGGTACATGCCGGCGAGGCCGCGCGCGTGGGTGATGCCGCCGACGGCGCCCATCTGGGCGGCGTGTGCCGCCCGGCTGTCCGACTCGCCCGGCACCAGCATGTAGCCGCCGTTGTTGGCCAGCATCAGGCCCTGCATGGACGCCGGGTCGGACAGTGCCGCCAGGTACATGCTCGGGACGGGGTTGCCCGCTCCCGGCGGGGCGGCCGGGATGGTCGGCGCGACCCGGTGCTCGTGCTCCGCCGGCAGGCCGAGCCAGAAGTCCAGCCCGAGCGGGCCGGCGACCTCCGCGGCGAAGAACTGGCCCAGGCCCCGGCCGCTGATCCGGCGGACGAGCTCGCCGACGAGGAAGCCGAAGGTCAGCGCGTGGTACCCGGTGCGGGTGCCGGGGCGCCAGAACGGCTCCTCCGCGGCCAGCGCGTCGGCCATCAGCGGCCAGTCGTAGAAGCAGCCGGCCGGCAGGGGTGTGCGTACCGCCGGCAGCCCGGCCTGGTGGCTGAGCAGGTGCCGGACGAGTACCCCCTCCTTGCCGTTCTTGCCGAACTCGGGCCAGTACGCGGTCACCGGCGCGTTGATGTCCAACTGGCCCCGGCTCGCCAGGATGTGCGCGCACAGCGCGGTGGCGCCCTTGGTCGCCGACCACACGTGGCCGACCGTGTCCCGGTCCCAGGCACGGCCGGTGGCCGGATCCGCGCTGCCGCCCCAGAGGTCCACCACGGTCTGCCCGTCGACCGTCACGCAGACCGATGCGCCGACCTCGCTCCGCTCGGCGAAGTTGCGCTCAAACTCGCCGCGTACCCGGGCGAAGCCGGACTCGCACGTGCCCTCGACCGCCATGCTGCGATCGCAGCACCGGCCGATCGCGAGCCACAGTAGGGAGTCCCCAACTGATAACGCGTGGGTAACGTGGCTGTCATGGCACTCGTGGGTCGGGACGCGGAGCTGGCGCGGGTGCTCGACGCCGTGCTGCGCGTACCGACCGCCGGGCTGGTCGTCGTCGCGGTGTCCGGCGAGGCGGGCATCGGCAAGTCGCGCCTGCTGGCCGAGGCGGCCGCCCGGCTGGGTAGCCGCGGCTGGCGGGTGCTGCCGGTCGCCGGCGACCGGCTGGAGCGCCAGATACCGTACGGCACGCTGGCCGGGGCGGTACGCGCGCTCGCGCCGGACAGCGCGTACACCGAAGGGCTGCGCCGCGAGACGCTCGCCGCGTTGGAACAGGGTCCGGTCGCGGACGCCAGCGGGTCCTTCGCCCGGGCATGCGCGGCGACGACCCGGCTGCTCACCGCGCTGTCGGCGGCGGGTCCGCTGGCGCTGGTGGTGGACGACCTGGCCGACTTCGACGAGGACTGCCTGGCGCTGTTCGCGGTCGTGCTGCGCCGGCTGGCCGCGGCACCGATCGGGCTGGTGACCTCGGGCCGCAGCCACCTCGCGCAGCCCGCCCCGGCCGCGGACGAGCTACTGGCCCGGCTGGCCGAGCGGGCCGAACTGGTCGCCGTGGAGCTGGGTACCCTCACCGCCGGCCAGCTCGCCGACGTGGTCACGCCGGTGCTCGGCGCCCGGCCGGACGAAGCGCTCGCCGCGCAGTTGCACCGCCGGGCGGACGGCAATCCGTTCTTCGCCACCGAGATCGCCCGCTCGCTCGCCGAGTCGCGGCTGCTCGCGCGGGACGGGGACAGGGTGCGGCTGGCGGTGCCGCCGGACGAGGTGCGGCTGACGCGGCGGGACGCGGTGCTGCGCCGGGTGGTGCCGCTGGCGCCGGCCGCGCGCGCCGTTGCCCGTACCCTCGCGGTCCTCGGCGCGGTCGAGCTGCAGCGCATCGGCCTGGTGGCGGAGGTCGCCGGGCTGCCCGAGGCGGCGGTCGCGGCCGCCTTCGACGAGCTGGTCCGGGCGGCCGTGGTGGTACGGGACGAGCAGCGGCGGTACCGGTTCTCGCACGCCATCGTGGCCGACGCGCTCTACGGGGAGATCGGCCCGGCACAGCGGCGCCAGTTGCACGGGCAGGTGGCCCGGCCGCTGCTCGCCGCGCGCGGCCGGGGTGAGCCGGTGGACCTGCTGGACCTGGCCCGGCACGTGGCGGAGTCGGCCAGCCCGGGCGAGGTGGCGGCGGTGCAGGTACTCACCGACGCCGCCCGGTACGCGGTGGCCGGCGCGCCGGATGCCGCGGCCGATCTCTGCGAACGGGCGCTGTCGCTGCTCGGTCCCGGTGCCGCGCGGCGGTCCGGGCTGCTGGCGCTGCGCTGCCGGGCCCTGGCGCGCGCGTCCCGGCCGGCGCAGGCGGTGCAGGCCGGGCGGGAGGCCCTCGCCCTGCTGCCACCGGGTGAGGAGCGGTACCGCACCGCCACCGCCGTCATCAGCAGCCTGTTCCTGCTCGACCGGATCGACGAGGCGATCGAGGTGGCCGACCGGCAGCTCGCCGAGGGCGACCCGCCGGCGGCCCTGCAGGCGCAGCGGGCGGTGATGCTGGCCTTCGGCGGGCGCTGCGAGGAGGCGGCCGAGCAGGGCGCGCTGGCCGCGGCCACGGTCCCCGCGTCGCCGGGCGAGGAGGTGGTGGTCTGCGGCCAGCTCGCGATGCTCGCCTCGATGCTGGCCCGGCACGCCGAGACCGTGGCGCTCGCCGACCGGGCGCTGCGGGCGAGCGGCGACTCCACCGCGCTGCGGCTGCAGGCGCTGGCCGTGGGCGCGTCGACCGAGGCGCTGGCCGGGCTGGTACCGCAGGCCGCCAGACGGTTGCGCCAGGCAAGCGAGCTGGTGGATGGCTCGGTGGCTCACCTGTTCTCCGGCGAGCTGGCGCTGACCCGCGTGGTGCTGGACTGGCTGGGCGGGCGGTGGGACGCGGCCCTGGAGGGGCTGCGCACCGTCACGCCCGAGCTGACCGTACGCCGCCAGGCCATGCTCGCCGCCGCGCTGGGCGCGGTGGAGCTGGAGATGCGTACCTGGCGCGGCGAGTTCGCGGTCGCCGCGTCGCTCGCCGCGCATCCGGCGCCGCGCCTGCCCAACCTGGCGAACCTGCACGCCTGGGCCCTGGCCGGGTACCAGGCCGCGACCGGTGACCGGGACGCCGCGCTGGCCACCCTGCACGCCGCGCTGGACAGCGGGCCGGCGCCGTACGGCACCCTGCTGCTGTCCCGGCGCATCGAGCTGGATCCCGCCGGTGACGGCCGGGACGCGTGGGTGAAGGCGCTGGTCGAGGTGGCGACACCGAGCATCTCGCCGTGGTCGACCACGACGCTGCACCGCACGCTGGGGCAGGTGCGCGCCGATCCGCAGGCGCTGCGCGAGGCGGCCGGGCTGGCGCAGTCGGGCGGGTTGCCGTTCGAGGCGGCCCGCGCGCAGTTGGCGCTCGGCGAGCTGGTCGAGGCGGAGGTGCCGGCGCTGGTCGACGCGTACCGGCTCTTCGCGCGGCTGGGTGCGCACGGGCTGCGCCGCCGGGCCGGGCGCCGCCTGCACGAGCTGGGCGCCAGGGTGCCCCGTACCCGCCCGGGCGCGGCCGGACTGCTCAGCGAGTCGGAGGAGCGGGTGGCCCGGCTGGTCCAGCAGGGCATGCGCAACCGGGAGATCGCCACCGCGCTGCACTACAGCCCGCGCAGCATCGAGGTTTACCTGTCGCGCATCTACGCCAAGCTCCGCGTCGCCTCCCGCCTGGAGCTGGCCCGCGCCCTGGACGCCATGGACGCCGCCGCCTGACCGGCCCGTCGCGCGCCTGGCCCGCGCCGCCGGACCCGCCGCTCCCTTAGCTGTTGTGGTTCCCGTATTGCCAACGGGGGGCAGCCCCGCTTGCATGAACGGATGGGGTCGACCGGCTACACCACCTGCCCGCTGTGCGAGGCGACCTGCGGGCTGGAGCTGACGCTCGACGGCGGCCGTGTCGCGGGCGTGCGCGGCGACCCGGCGGACCCGCTCAGCCGGGGGTACCTGTGCGCGAAGGGTGCCGCGCTGGGCCAGCTCGAGGCGGATCCCGACCGGGTCCGCACGCCGCGGGTCCGCCGGGACGGCAAGCTGGTACCGGCGACCTGGGACGAGGCGTTCGCCGCGGTGCACGAGGGCCTGACCGGCGTGATCGAGGCACACGGCCGCGACGCGGTCGCGATGTACCTCGGCAACCCCAACGTGCACACGCTCGCCGGCGTGCTGTTCGCGGCACCGCTGCGCAAGGCGCTGGGCTCCCGCAACATCTACACCGCGTCCACAGTGGACCAGATGCCGAAGCACGTGGCGTGCGGGTACCTGTTCGGCAACCCGCTCGCGATCCCGGTACCCGACGTGGACCGCACCGACTTCCTGCTGGTCCTCGGCGCCGACCCGTACTCCTCCAACGGTTCACTGTGGACGGTGCCGGACCTGCCCGGCCGGCTGGCCGCCCTGCGCGAGCGCGGCGGGCGGCTGGTGGTGGTCGACCCGCGCCGCAGCCGCACCGCGCGCCACGCCGACCGGTACCTGCCGATCCGCCCCGGCACCGACGTGTACCTGCTGCTGGGCATGGTGCACGAGCTGTTCGCCCGGGACCTGGTCGCGCTGCGCGGGCTCGATCCGCACGTGTCCGGTCTCGCGGAGCTGCGCGCGCTGGTCGCCCCGTTCCGGCCCGACGTCGTGGCGGCGTGGTGCGGGGTACCGGACGCCGCGATCCGGGAGCTGGCCGCCGACCTGGCCGCCGCGCCCCGGGCCGCGGTCTACGGCCGGATCGGCACCACCACGGTCCCGCACGGCACGGTCACCAGCTGGCTGGTGGACGTGCTCAACGTGCTCACCGGCAACCTGGACCGGCCCGGCGGCGCGATGTTCCCGCTGCCGGCGCACGCGCGCCGGGGCACCGGGCGGGGCAACGGGTTCACCACCGGGCGCTGGCACAGCCGGGTGCGCGGGCTGCCCGAGGTGCTCGGCGAGCTGCCGGCGGTGACGCTGGCCGACGAGATCCTCACGCCGGGCCGGGGGCAGGTGCGCGCGCTGCTGACGGTCGCCGGCAACCCGGTGCTCTCGCTGCCCAACTCGGGCCGGCTGGACGCGGCGATCGACGGGCTGGACTTCGTGGTGTGCGTCGACCCGTACGTCAACGCCACCACCCGGCACGCCGACGTGCTCCTGCCGCCACCGCCGCACACCCAGCAGGCGCACTACGATCTCGCGTTCTACCACTTCGCGGTCCGCAACGTGGCCCGCTTCTCGCCGCCGCCGCTGCCGCTCGCCCCGGGCGCGCTGGACGAGAGCGACATCCTGCTGCGCCTCATCGCGATCCTCTCCGGCCAGGGCCCGGACGCGCCGACCGACGGGCCGGGGGAGGAGCTGCGGCTGCTGGACAAGCGGCTGCGCGGCGGCGCGTACGGGCTGTCCCTCGACCAGCTGCTCGCGCAGCCGCACGGGATCGACCTCGGCCCGCTGCAACCGCGGATCCCCGAGGTGCTGCGCACCCCGTCCGGCCGCGTCGAGCTGTGCCCGCCGCCGATCGCCGCCGAGGTGTCCACAATGGAGGCTCCGGTGCCGCCCGCGGACGGCGCGTTCCACGTCATCGGCCGGCGGCACGTGCGCAGCAACAACTCCTGGATGCACAACGTGCCGGCCCTCGTCAAGGGCCGGCCACTGTGCACGCTCGTGGTGAACGGCTCCGACGCGCGGCGCCTCGGCCTGGTCACCGGCGGCCAGGCCCGGGTCACCTCGCGGGTGGGGCAGGTCGAGCTGACCGTGGAGGTCACCGACGACATCGCGCCGGGCGTGGTGAGCATCCCGCACGGCTTCGGGCACGACCTGCCGGGCGTGGAACTGTCGGTGGCCCGCGAGGTGCCGGGGGCCAACACCAACCTGCTGACCGACGACGTGCGGATGGACCCGCTTTCCGGCACGGCGGTCCTCAATGGAGTACCCGTGGAGGTGTTGCCCGCGTGAGCCGTACTGTCGCGGATCTGCCGTTCGACGGGGCGCGGCGGTACGGTGCCCTGCCGGCGCTGCGGTACAAGCGCGGGGACAGCTGGCAGGACCAGTCCTTCGCGGACCTGGCCGGGACGGTGCGGGCGATCGCCGGCGGGCTGGTCGAGACCGGGGTGTCGCCCGGCGACCGGGTATGCGTGCTCGGCGAGACCAGTCCCGAGTGGACACAGATCGGGCTCGGCGTGATCGCGGCCGGTGCGGTGGTGGTACCCGTCTACCCGACCAGCTCCGTGCTGGAACGGGAGTGGATCGTCAGCAACTCCGGTGCGAAGGCCGTCCTGGAGCCGTCACCGTCCACCGTGGAGCGGCTGGCCACCGGCGGCTGGACCGGTGAGCTGGAGCGGCGCCGGGCGGCGATCGACCCGGACGACCCGTGCGTCATCATCTACACGTCGGGCACGACCGGGCCGCCGAAGGGCTGCGTGCTGACCCACCGCAACTGGCTCGCCCTGTGCCACATCACCGAGGAGCTGTCCTACGTCACCGCCGACGACGTGGTGTACCTGTTCCTGCCGCTGGCACACGTCTTCGCCCAGCTGGTCCAGTTCGGCGCGCTGTACTCCGGCGCCACGCTCGCGTACTTCGGCGGCGACCTGCGCCGGGTGGTGGCGGAGCTGGCCGAGGTGCGACCGACGTTCCTGCCGTCGGTACCCAGGATCTTCGAGAAGCTGCACACCGCGCTCGCCGGCCGGGTGGACGCGGCGACGGTACGGGGAGCGTTCGGCGGCCGGCTGCGGCTCGCGCTCTCCGGGGCCGCGCCGATCTCCCTCGCCGTGCTGGAGTACTTCCACGCCGTCGGGGTACCGGTCGTCGAGGGGTACGGGATGACCGAGACCACCGGCTGCGGCACGGTCAGCACCCTGGACCGCCACCGCCTGGGCACCGTCGGTGTCGCGGCTCCCGGCGTCTCCATCCGCCTCGCGGAGGACGGCGAGATCCTGATGGCCGGCCCCAACGTCTTCGCCGGGTACTGGCAGGACCCGGAGGCCACCAGGGAGTCCCTTGTGGACGGCTGGCTGCACACGGGCGACCTCGGCACCATCGACGAGGACGGGTTCATCACGATCACCGGGCGGAAGAAGGACATCATCATCACGGCTGGCGGCAAGAACGTGGCCCCCGCCGAACTGGAGAACCAGCTGCGCCAGTCCCGCTGGATCTCCCAGGCCCTCGTGTACGGCGACCGCCGCCCGTACCCGGTCGTCCTGCTCACCCTCGATGCCGACGAGATCGTGCCCTGGGCGCGCGACCACGGCCTGCCCACCGACCTGGCGGCCCTGGCCGCCCACCCGCAGGTGCGCGACCGGCTGCAGGCCCTCGTGGACGCGGCCAACGAACGGGTCTCCCGCCCGGCGCGCATCAAGCGGTTCGCCATCCTGGAGCGCGACTTCACGCTGGAGGCGGGGGAGCTGACCCCGACGTTGAAGCTGAAGCGTGCCGTGGTGCACGCCAACCACGCCACCGTCATCGAGGAGCTGTATGGATCTGCATGAGGCGCTGGACGCGTTCCTCGCCGCGCACGACCCGGCGACCACGCCGCGGCCGCAGTTCCTCCGGGCCCGGTTCGACGCCGGTCTGGCCTGGGTGAACTATCCGGTCGGGCTGGGCGGCCTGGGGCTGCCCGGCACGCTGCAACCGGTGGTGGACGCGGCACTGGCCGCGGCGGGCGCGCCGGACAACCAGCCGTTGCGCATCGGCATCGGCCTGGGCATGGCGGCGCCCACCATCCTGCGCCACGGCACCGACGAGCAGCGCCGGCGCTGGCTACGTCCACTGTGGACAGGCGAGGAGGTGTGGTGCCAGCTGTTCAGCGAGCCGGGCGCCGGCTCCGACCTCGCCTCGCTGTCCACCCGGGCGGTGCGCGACGGGGACGGCTGGATCGTGGACGGGCAGAAGGTGTGGACGTCGATGGCGCACGAGGCGCGCTGGGCCATCCTCATCGCGCGCAGCGACCCGTCGGTGCCCAAGCACGCCGGCCTGACCTACTTCGCCTGCGACATGACCGCACCCGGGGTCGAGGTGCGGCCGCTGCGGCAGATCACCGGCGAGGCCGAGTTCAACGAGGTGTTCCTGAGCGGGGTACGGATCCCGGACGCGCACCGGATCGGGGACGCCGGCGCGGGCTGGCAGGTCGCCCGGACGACGCTGATGAACGAGCGGGTGGCCATCGGCGGCGGGCCGGTGCCGCGCGAGTACGGGATGATCGGGGTGGTGGCCCGGGCCTGGCGCGAGCGGCCCGAGCTGCGTACCGCGGCCGGGCGCGACGCGCTCGTGCGCCTGTGGGTCGCGGCCGAGGCAGCGAGGCTGTCCGCCCGGCGGCTGCGCGAGCAGCTCGCGGCCGGGCAGCCCGGTGCCGAGGGCTCCGCCGTCAAGTACGCGTACGCCACGCTGAACCAGGAGATCTCCGGCTTCGAGCTGGAACTGCTGGGCGAGGAGGCGCTGCGGTACGACGACTGGACGATGCGCCGACCGACCATTGTGGACTGGCAGCACCGCACCCCCGGCTACCGCTACCTCCGCGCCAGAGGCAACTCCATCGAGGGCGGCACCTCCGAGATCCTCTGCAACATCATCGCCGAACGCGTACTCGGCCTGCCCCGCGAGGCGACCTCATGATCGCGACAACGTCATCGAGGTTGCGAGGATCCTGGGTGGGCGGAGGGGCGGCATGACGCTGGTGTACAGCGGGGTCGAGGAGGAGCTGCGCGCCTCGGTGCGGAAGGTGCTCGGGGACCGGAGTCCGTGGCAGGAGGTGCTGGCGCGGGTGGCCAGCGACAGCCCTTACGACACCGGGCTGTGGCACACGCTCGCCGCCGAGGTCGGCTGCGCCGGGCTGCCCGTGCCGCAGGCGCGTGGCGGGGCCGGTGCGTCCTGGCGCGAGGCCGCCGTCGTCGCGGAGGAACTGGGCCGCGCCGTGGCGCCGGTACCGCATCTGGGCTCGACCCTCGCCACCGCGGCGCTGCTCGCCCTCGACGCCGGCGACCTGCTGGCGAAGGTGGCCGCAGGCGGCGTGGTCGCGATCCTCGCGGTGCCGCTGTCCGGCCGGCCCGCGGAAGTGGGCGCCGGGAGCGGCACGTTGACCGGCGTGCTGACGTCCGTCGCCGACGCGCTGCCCGCGGACGTCTTGCTGGTACCGGCGGCCGGCGGCCTCTGGGAGGTGGCGGCCAGCCGTGCCCGGATCACCGCGGTGACCTCGCTCGACCTGACCCGCCCGCTGGCCGACCTCTCGTTCGAGTCCGCACCGGCCCGGCAGATCGCCGGCGGGACGGCCGCGGCGGCGGCACTGTCCGCCGCGCTGACCGCGGGCTGCGTGCTGCTGGCCAGCGAGCAGCTCGGCGTGGCGGAATGGTGTCTGGACACCACGGTGGAGTATGTCAAGAACCGGCGCCAGTTCGGCCGGCCGGTCGGCTCGTTCCAGGCGGTGAAGCACCGGCTGGCACAGCTGTGGGTGGCCGTCACCCAGGCCCGCGCGGTCGCCCGGTACGCCGCCGACTGCCTCGCCGAGGGCAGCCCGGACACCGCGGTGGCCGCCAGCCTCGCCCAGGCGCACTGCTCCCCGGTCGCGGTGCGGGCGGCCGAGGAATGCGTGCAGTTGCACGGCGGCATCGGCTTCACCTGGGAGCATCCGGCACACCTCTACCTCAAGCGGGCGAAGAGCGACGCCATCGCGCTCGGTACCCCGGCCCGTCACCGCGAGGTGCTCGCTGACCTGCTGAATCTCGCCGCGTGTGGCGGCGACCATACGTAGCGAAGTTGTTCGATCGTGAGCTGGACCCGGATGCGGTCCTGCCAATAGGCTCCGGCTCAAAGTTGTTGGGAGCACGGTCGATCCATGACGGACAGGTTGATTCGCGTCGCTGTCCAATCCAGACGGCGTCTGGTACGGGAGGCGCTCGGCGCGTACCTCGACGGGCTGCCCGAGTTCGACGTCGTCGGCCAGACCGCGGACGTGCTGGCGCTGCCCGACCTGTGCGCGCTGCGCCGCCCCGATGTGGCCGTCGCCGACGTGGGCCGGTTGACCGTGGACACCGTGGAGGCGCTGCGCACGCTGCGGGTGGCCGCGCCGAGCACCGAAATAGTGCTCTGTTACGTCGATATCGCACCGCCCGCGCTGGATGCCGCGGCACGGGCCGGGATCACCGCGCTGGTACCCGCGTCGCGCGGGCTGGACGTGCTGCTGCGCGTGCTGCGCCGGGTGGCCACCCCGGTGCGCCGGCGCCGGCCCGACGGCTCCGCGCTCACCCAGCGCGAGCTGGAGATCGCCACCCTGCTCGGCGCCGGGCACAACGTGCCGGAGATGGCCGGCCGGATGGGGATCAGCCCGCGCACCGTGGAAAACCACAAGCGCCGCCTGTACGCGAAACTCGGCGTCGGCAACTCCAGCCAGGCGGTTTCCCGGGCGAGCGCGCTGGGCCTGCTGGAGGGCGCCGCGAGCCCGGACGGTCCGCTGCCGCGCCGCGCGGAACAGGGCCGCCCGCCGCTCGTCGTGGCGCACGGGACGCGCGGGCCCTGCCTGGACCAGGTGGCCCTCGGGCTGGTCGACGCGGGCCTGCCGTTCGTGCTGTCCAGTACCCTCGACGGGCTCGACCAGGCGCATTGGGCGCGCTGGCACCGTGGCCCGCTCACCGTCGTGCTGGTCGACCCCGGACCGGAGGACTGGACGCTGCCGGCGATGCTGGCGGCGCCGGCCGTCGTCGTGCACTCGACCGGCCCGGACCTCGCCGCGGTCGCCGACGCGCTGCTGCACGGCGCGCAGGCCCTGGTCCGGGGCGCCGAGGCGCGGGACGACCTGGCCGCGCTGCTGACCCTGGTCGGCTCGGGCTACTTCGCGATGGACGCCGCGCACATCGAGGACCTCACCGACTGGCTGTCCACCGCCGTGGCCGACCGCACGACCGAGGTACCCGCGCTCACCACCCGCGAACGCGACATCCTCGTCTCCATCGCGGACGGTCACACCGTGCTGCAGACCGCGCGCAGCCTGGGCATCGCGAAGAAAACCGTGGAGAGCACGCAGGCGCGGCTGTTCCGCAAGCTGGGCGCGCGCAACCGCGCCGAGGCACTCGCGATGGGCCACCGGCTGGGGCTGGTCGACATTGCTTCCGCGGAGAGCCTGCGGTTCCGGGCGGCGGACCAAACCGGACGTACGCATGCCATCGCGGCGAGTGTAGGCAACTGAACCCTTAAGGGCCTTCTGCTCTCGCGCCGGAGCCGAGACTTCCCTTGACTGACACCCGTCACTATGTGTTGTCGCCGCTTGCCCACATTCCCGGAGGAGGAAGCAGTGACGGTCACCCGGATCTCCCGGCGCGCGCTCGTCTTAGGCAGTACCGCCGGCGCGTTGGCTACCGCGTTCGGCGCACTGGAATTGCTGCAACGACTGTCTGTCGTACCGCAGCGGCAGGCCCTGGCCGCCGAGGCGCCCGCGGACGTGCAGTTCGACCTCGGCGCGTTCACCCCGCCCGCGACGACGGTGGACAACGTCGCCGTACGGTTCCCGCCGGTACACACCGTGTTCGCAACGGCACGGCTCACCGGTACCCCGACGCGCCACGACCAGCAGGCGCTCGGCGAGGCACTGGCCGCGATCGAGGGCACCTACCCGTGGTCGCCCGCGGGCGTGTTCACCGAGACCGCGTACGGCCTGCCGTACTTCCGCCGGCTCGACTCGCGCGTGGTCGCCCGCACCATCCCGAGGCTGCGCGGGCAGCAGCGCCGGTCGGTGCTCGAGGAGGCCGTGGTCGGGCCGACCGACGTGCACCCCAGCAACCCCGGCATCAGCAAGCTCACGTTCAATGTGCCGGTGCGCATCGAGCACAACGACCTGCTCTTCACCCTGCGCAGCGACAACGCGGACGTGCTCGCCGACGTGCTGGCCTGGCTGGGCGGCAGCAACCGGCTCAAGGGCGCGGCGCTGGCGTCGCCACGGGTGCCGATCCAGTTCACCTCCAGCCGCACCATGTCCCTCCAGGTCGGGCTGCCCCGCAAGATGGCCGAGGCGAACGGGATGCCGTTCAGCGGCCGGATCCCGCCGAAGTCTCCAATGTGGATGGGCTTCGTCAGCCAGCACGTCGAGTCCAACCCGCCCGGCCCGACGGTGACGTTCACCGGCGCGCAGGGGCACCAGTTCACCAGCGCCCGCAGCGGCGACTACTTCGACACCGGCTCGATCCAGCACCTGTCGCACGACATCATCGACCTCGCCCAGTGGTACGCCGACGACGAGCCGTACACCGAGCGGGTGCAGTACATGTTCCGCTCGACGCCGATACCGTCCGAGGGCAACGCGGACCAGTTCACCGACGGTGGCGGCCCGATCATCTTCCCGGACAACTTCCAGGGGTACAACGACGCGGCCAATGGCGCGCAGGGCATCGGTACCCCGGAAAATGAGCACCGCCTCGGGCACATCGCCTGCCTGCACCGCTCCTCGCGCGCGCCGGACGGCAAGCCCCGGCACCTGCGCGCGGACGGCCCCGGCTTCGACAGCATGGACGTACCCGGCGGCACCAAGCAGCCCAAGCTGCAGTTCTCCGTGTACGTGCCCAGCGCGGCCCTGTTCGCGCAGATCCGCAAGGACGCCGCTTCCCTGGATCTGCAGGCGAAGTTCACGGTCAATCCGGAGGACAACGGCTTGGAGCGGTTCCTCACCGCGACCCGGCGGCAGAACTTCCTCGTCCCCCCGCGCCGGCACCGGGCATTCCCCCTGGTCGAGTTGCGCTGATGGCCTTCCCCCCACCATCGGCGCCTTCCCGAGGCGGGTGCCGGTCCTAGTGCCGGCGCGGTGCGGGCCGGTGTCCCGCTCGTCACAGCGGGCACCGGCCCACCGGGTCTTACGATCGGAGGATGTTCAAGGTCACCGGAGTCCTCCAGAAACAGGCGTGGCGCGACCGCGTGCTGCCGCCCGTGGAGCGGGTACGCCCCGGCCTGTGGTCGATCCCGGTGCCCATCCCCAACAGCCCGCTGCGCTACGTGCTGGTGTACGCGTTCGAGCTGCCCGACGGGCTGGCCATCGTGGACGCCGGCTGGGACACCCCGCAGGCGTGGGACGCCCTGGTGTCCGGGCTGGCGACCGCCGGGGCCAAGGTGGACGACGTGCGCGCGGTGCTGGTCACGCACATCCACCCGGATCACTACGGGCTGGCCGGCCGGGTGCGGGCCGCGTCCGGCGGGTGGATCGGCCTGCACGCGCGGGAGGCGGAGACGCTGCCCGCCCGGTACGGGCAGGTGGACCGCATGATCGAGGTGTCGTACCGGTGGCTGCGCCGGTGCGGCGTACCCGACGGCGAGGCGCGCGTGATGGCGGGCTCGTCCAAGGAGCTGCTGCCCTTCGTGCACATGGCCGAGCCGGACCGGCTGCTGGACCACGACGACCGGATCGGGCTGCCCGGCTGGGACCTGCGTGCCGTGTGGACGCCCGGCCACACGCCCGGGCACCTGTGCTTCTACGACCAGACCCGGCAGTTGCTGCTGTCCGGCGACCACGTGCTGCCCCGGATCAGCCCGAACATCTCGGTGCACCCGCAGCAGCCGGTGAACCCGCTGGGCGACTTCCTGCGCACCTTCGACGACCTGTCCGCGCTGCCCGTGGCCGAGGTGCTGCCGGCGCACGAGTACCGGTTCGCCGGGCTGGCCGACCGGCTGGACCAGCTGCGCAGGCACCACGAGGAGCGGCTGGCCGAGCTGGTGCGGCTGGTCCGGGACGGTCCGGGCCAGACCACGTGGGACCTGGCGCAGCGGCTGACCTGGTCCCGGCCGTGGGAGCAGATCGAGGGGTACATGCGCCGGGCCGCGATCGGCGAGACCCTGGCCCACCTCACCCTGCTGGCGTCGCGCGGCCTGGTCCACGCAACGGAGGGGGAGGTGCAGGGCTGGCACACCGGTCAGGCGTAGGCGGCGGCGACCGCGAGGATGTCGGCGAACACGTCGCGGGACGGGTCCAGCGGCACGAAGCTCAGCGCCGGTACCGCCACGCCGGCGGCCACGTAGCGCTTGACGTGCGCCGCGCACTCGGCGGGCGTACCGATGACCAGCAGGTCGTCCACGACCGCGTCGGGTACCGCCGCCACCGCCGCCCGGCGGTCGCCCGCCTGCCAGGCCTGCCACATCGGCGTCAGCGCCGGGCCGCGCCCCAGCCACCGGTGGAACTCGGCATACCCCGGCACCGTCAGGTACCCGGTGACCATGCGCTTGGCGGTGGCCCGCACCGCGGGCGCGTCGCCGGTCGGGCACACGAAGACGCGCGCCACGATCTGCTTGCCCGGCCCGCCCTCGTGGACGTGGGGCACCACGGTCGCGACGTCCTCGGCGGACAGCCAGTTGAGGATCGCGCCGTCGCCGACCGCGCCGGCCAGCCGCAGCATCGCCGGGCGCAGCGCGGCGACCAGGATCGGCGGCGGGGTGGCGGGCGGGCGCTCCAGCCGGAACCCGCGCACGCCGAGGGCCTCGCTGCTGACCTTCTCGCCGGACAGCGCGGCGCGCAGGAACTCCACCGTGTCCCGCACCCGGTGCACCGGGCGCTCGTAGGGGATGCCGTTCCACTGGGTCACGATGACCGGCGAGGCGGCCCCGACGCCGAGGCTGCACCGGCCGGGTGCGGCGTCGGCCAGCCCGGCCGCGGACATCGCGAGCAGCGCGGGACCCCGGGTGAAGACCGAGGCGATGGCGGTGCCGACATGCGCTCCGGGCAGCAGCGCCGCGGCGTGCACGGCGGGCGTGAACGCGTCGAACGCGGCCGTCTCGCTGGTCCAGAACTGCGCGTAGCCGGCGTCGCGCAATTGGGTGAGGATGGGCGCGTGCTCGGCCAGCGGCGCGTCGAGCGGGATGGTGATGCCCAGGCCGGCGGCCACGGGCGTCAGCTCCGGTGGACGACGAGGCCGTCCAGGAAGATCGAGGAGCAGTCCTCCGCCAGGCGGGTGAACGGGTAGTCACGGGTGGGCCGGAACCAGCGGACCGACAGCCACAGCGCGTCGCGGAACAGCCGGTAGAGCATCTTCGGATCCAGGTCGGACCGGAATACGCCTTGGTCGATGCCTGCGTTGATCACATCCACCCACACATTCTGCACCTCGCGGGCGCTACTTTTCAGGTAGCCGAACCGATCGGACAGGCGTAGGTAGTTCGCATCGTTCTGGTAGATCTCGGTCGCGAACGGGTGCGCCTCGACGACCTGCAGCGAGGTGAGCACCAGGTGCCGCAGCCGGGCGCGCGGTTCGGCGTCCCGCGCGCCGGCCTGCTGGTACCGCGCGTGCAGGTCCTCCAGGTAGGAGGAGAGGATCTCGTCCACGATCGCTTCCTTGGACTCGAAGTGGTGGTAGAGGCTCCCGGAGAGGATGCCCACTTCGTCGGCGATCTGGCGTACCGTCGTCGCGGCCACGCCCTTCTTCGCGAACAGCTCCGCGGCGCTGGCGAGGATGCGTTCCCGTCGATCCTGAGGCTCGCGCACGGTCCCTCTTTCGCAGGTCGATGATCGACTGACATCGACGGGCGTTGCCCGTGCCCCCCCAAGGCACCCCGGAGTGTACTGCGCATGCACCCCTGGTGTTGTCCTCAGAGCCTTGCGTAGTAACCGCAGGTCAACGAGCGCTTGCTTGGTCGATTGGGTGGGGGATGTCGGGCTCCGGCCGCAGCCCGCGCGACAGGATCGCGGCGGCGCCCAGGCACAGCAGCGCCGACACGCCGACGGTGGCGCGCAGGCCGAGCCAGCTCGCCAGCAGGCCACCCACCGGCGCTCCCAGCGGCGCGGTACCCCGGGCGAGGAGGCTCATCGCGCTACTGACCCGGCCCAGCAGCGCGGCCGGCACGGCGGTCTGGCGCAGCGTCACCTCGGCGACGCTCCACATCATGCTCACCACGCCCATCAGCACGAGGAAGCCGGCGGCCATCCACCAGGCGGTACTGACCGCGAGTCCGGCCCAGGCGACCGCCCCGCCGGCCGCGGCCAGCTGCGCGGTGCGGCGCAGCCCCAGCCGGCGCATCGGCCGCCGGCCGGCCACGCCGCCGGCGATGGTGCCCAGCGCGTACACGGTGAGCAGCAGGCCGTAGGCGGAGGTGGGCAGGTGCAGCGCGTCCCGCGCGAAGAGCACCAGGATGCCGACCGTGGCGTAGGTGGCGACGGCCAGCAGGGTCGTGGCCAGTGCCAGCACCCGCACCACCGGATCGGCGGCCGTCCACCGGACCCCGGCCAGCGCCGCACCCGCGAAACCCCGCGGCGGCGGCCCCGGCGGGCGGCCGGTGCCGCGCAGGCTGAGCACGCACAGGGCGGCCACCGCGAAGGTGGCCGCGTCCACGGCCAGCGGCGCCCAGGCCAGCCACGCGAACAGCAGCGCGCCCAGGGCCGGCCCGGCGAAGCCGGCGCCCGCGGTGCGCCCGGTGGCGAGCGTGGCGTTGGCGGACGCGAGGGCGGGTGCGGGTACCAGTTCGGGTACGAATGCCTGGAAGGCGCTGCCACCGGCCGTGTCCGCGGTGCCGAGCGCGAACACCCCGGCGAGGAGCACCGGGATCGTGGCCGCCCGTCCCGCCACGAGCGCCGCCAGCAGCGCCACCACGCCACATTGCAGCAGGTTGGCCGACCAGAGCAGGGTCCGCCGCGACGCCCGGTCGGCCAGCACCCCGCCGGCCAGCCCGAACAGCAGCCACGGCAGTCCGGCCGCCGCCTCAAGCAGGGAGATCGCGACCGGGGACGAGGTCAGCGTCGCGGCGAGCGGCGGTACCGCGGCGAGCCAGACACCGTCGCCGAGCGCCGAGGCGGTGACCCCGACGGTCAGCCGCGCGAACGGACTCGGGTTCAGCACGCCGCCGACGCTAGCCACGGGTACCCCCGGGCCGGCGCCCGTTCTGCCAGGCGGCGAATCGGCCGTCGGCCTATCCCGTACCGGTGTACCCGGTCTCCCGGTACGCCGCGAGCGCCTCGCGCGTGTACCGCTCCGCCTGCACCCCGTCGCCGAGACTGCGGTGCACCTCGGCCAGCGCGGCCAGCGCCCGCCCCTCCAGCAGCCGGTACCCGAAGTCGCGGGCCAGGCGCAGCGCCTCCGTCGCGCAGTCCAGGGCCGGCTCCGGCTGGCTGAGCCGCAGCCGGGCACGCGCGAGCCCGATCAGCGCGTCGGCCTCCGGGTGCCGGCCACCCACCTCGCGGGCCAGGCGCAGTGCCCGTTCGTGGTGGCGCATCGCCGTCCCGTGCTCGCCGAGGCCACTGTGGACGGTGGCGTACGTGTTGAGCAGCACCGCCTCCTTGTACGGGTCGCCGCTGCGGCGCACCACCTCCAGCGCCCGCTCCGACTCGCCCAGCGCCTCGACGAAACAGCCGGCGTCGCGCTGGACCGCGGCGATGTTGTCCAGCGCGGTCGCCTCACCCTCGATGTTGCCCGTCTCCCGGCACACCTCGACGGCCTCCCGCAGGCACGCCGTCGCCTCGTCGTACCGGCCCAGGTGGCGGTACACCTCGCCGAGGTTGCCCAGGGTGTTGCCCTGCGGCGCGAGCACCCCCTCCTCGCGGTAGCCGGCCAGGCACTCGGTGAGATATTCCACCGCCTGCTCGAACTGCCCCAGGTCGGTGCACGCGACGCCCAGGTTGTTGAGGTTGACCGCCTGTGCCGGGCGCCGGCCGAGCTGCCGGTTGATCGCCAGCGCCTCCTTGTGGTTGGCCACCGCCTGGCGCAGGTCGCCCAGGTCGCCGACGAGGTTCCCGTAGCTGCCCAGGACCCCGGCCAGCCCGGCCAGCCAGCCCGCCTCGCGGCACGCGGCGATGGCCTGCCGGTAGTGCTCGGCCGCCTCGTCCGGCCGGCCGGAGGTGCGGTAGGCGCTGCCCAGGTTCAGGTGCGCGGCGGCGCCGGCCCGCCGATCACCGAGGCTCACCGCCGCGGTCAGTGCCGCCTCGGCGACGGTGAACCAGTCGACCACGTGCCGGCGCAGCCAGAAGTACCCGCGTAACCAGTCGCCGAGCAGCACGGCGGCGGCGCGCGGCCGGTGGGTGGCGCCGTACTCGACCGCGGCCACGATGTTCGGGCGCTCGGCCTCCAGCCAGTCCATCGCCGCGGCGTAGCTGCCGAACTCCACCGGCCGGGTCGGCGTGAACGGCAGCCGGGACGTCTGCGGGAACAGGCGGCGGGCGGCCGCGTCGACGTGGTTGGTGTACATCTCGTACAGCCGGGCCAGCGCCGCCTCGCGCGCCCGCGGGTGCTCCTGCGCCGCGGCCCGCTCGCCCGCGTACAGCCGGACCAGGTCGTGCAGCATGTACCGGCCGGGCGCGTGCTCGAAGACCAGATGCGCCGCGCACAGCCGGTCCAGTACCGCCGCGGCGTGCGGCACGCCCGCGTCGACCAGGGCGGCGGCGGACAGCGCCGTGACGTCGCGCCCGGGGGCGAGGCTGAGCAGCCGGAACGTCCGCTGGCTGTCCGGCTGTAGCCGGGTGTACGAGGAGTCGAAGGCGGCCCGTACCGCCGTCTGCTCGTCGCCCTCGACCGCGAGCGCGGCCAGCCGGTTGCCCTCCTCCAGCGCGCTGACCTGCTCCGCGATGGTGCGCTCCGGCTCGTCGGCCAGGATCGCGGCGGCGATGCGCACGGCCAGCGGGAGATGCCCGCACAGCGTGACGAGCGCGGCGGTGGCCTCGGGCTCCGCGGCCGCCCGCGCCGTGCCGATGATCTGCCGGAGCAGGGCCAGCGCGTCCGGCGTGGGCAGCGTGTCGAGGGTGAGCCGGCGGGCACCGTCGCGGGCGACGAGCCCGGCGAGCCGGTCCCGGCTGGTGACGACGACCAGCGAGGTGCGGCTGCTGGGCAGCAGCGGGCGTACCTGCTCGGCGGAGGCGGCGTTGTCCAGCAGCACCAGCACCCGCTTGCCGGACAGGACGGAGCGGTACATGCCGGCGGCGCGCGCGGTGTCCACCGGGATCTGCTCGGCCGGCACCCCGAGCGCGGCGAGGAACAGCGCGAGCGCCTCGATCGGGCGGGCCGGCTGCCCCGGCTCGTACCCGCGCAGGTTGACGTACAGCTGGCCGTCGGGGAACCGGTCGGCCATCCGGTGCGCCCAGTGCACCGCGAGCGCGGTCTTGCCCACCCCGGCGGTACCCGCGATCGCCGTGATGACCACCGCGGTCGCCGCGTCCCGCCCCTCCTCGGCCAGCGCGGACAGCCGGGCCAGTTCCTCCTCGCGGCCGGTGAAGTCGGGCAGGTCCCGGGGCAGGAAGCGGGGCGGCTCCTCGGCGGCCCCGGCGGCGGACGGGCCGGCCGGCGGCGTGAGCGCGGCGTCGTTGCGCAGGATCTGCTCGTGCAGCCGCCGCAGCGCCGCCCCCGGCTCCACCGCCAGCTCGGTCACCAGGACGTGGCGGCACCGCTGGTACGCCGCGAGCGCCTCCGCCTGCCTGCCCCGCTGGTACAGCGCGGTCATCAGCAGGCCGACGGCGCGCTCCCTGGTCGGTGCGGCCTGCAGCAGCTCGGTCAGGTCGGCGATCACCTGGTCGGCCTGGCCGATGGCCAGCTCGGCCTCGGCGCACAGCTCCACTGTGGACATCCGCAGGTCGTCCAGGCCGGCACCGAGCCGGGCGCGCAGCCCGTCGTCGGCGACGTCGGCCAGCAGCGGCCCGCGGCAGCGGGTCAGCGCGTCGCGCAGCAGCGCCGCCCGCTCCCAGGGCGAGCTCGTGTGCGCGGCCGCGGACACCTGGGAGCGGAAGGCGTGCACGTCGACCTGGGCGGGATCCACCTCCGCCAGGTAACCGTCGCCGCGGCTGGCCAGGCTGACCCCGCCGACCGCGAGCTGCGCGCGCAGCCGGGCCACGTGGCTGCGCAGGCTGGCCCGGGCCGACGGCGGTGCGTCGTCGCCCCAGAGCAGTTCGACCAGCCGGTCCACCGGTACCACGCGGCCGGGCTCCAGCAGGAGCAGGCCGAGCAGCAGCCGCTCGCGCCGCCGACCCAGCTCCAGCCGGTGTCCCTCATGGAACACCGCAACCTGGCCGAACAGCCGAAACTCCATCGCACCCTGCAGGCTAGCAATGACCGGAAAGGGTGGTCGCCGGCCGTGTCAACAAATTGGCAACAGGGCTCGGTGATCCTTGCGCCGGAGGCTGGAGAACGGGGGAGGACCTGGGCACCCGAGGAATGCGGTGTCCCCAGGTTCTGGCCACCTCCAGCGGTCGGTCAGGCCGTCCTCGGCGGGTTGCCGGATCGGGCGGCCTGGCTGACCGCCGCGCGGCGGCCAGGAAGTTCTCGTCCACCGTGGGCAGGTACGCCCGGCTGCCGGTGCGCCAGGCGACCTCGGCTACCCGAGCGCGTCCAGCGCCTTGTACACGCGCTTGTCGGAGACCGGGTACGGGGTGCCCAGCGCCTGCGCGAAGAGGTTGACCCGCAGCTCCTCGATCATCCACCGGATGTCCTCCAGCGGCCCGGTCGCCGGGTGGCCGGGGGTGAGCTGGTCGTGCAGCTCCCGGTACTGCCTGGTCACCTCCGCGATGCGGGTGACCTGCTGCCGGTCGCGGGCCGGGTTGCCGGGCAGCTTGTCGAGCCGGTACTCCAGCGCGCGCAGGTACCGGGGCAGCTCGGCCAGGCGCGCCGCGCCGGTCGAGGTCACGAAACCGGCGCGCACCAGGCCGGCCAGCTGCTCCCGGGCGTCCACAAGGGACGGTAGCAGGGCCGGGTCGCGGCCCAGGTCGTCGACGCGCCGCTGCACCTGGTGCGCGGCCGCCAGCACCCGCTGCACCGAACCGACGATGCCCAGCACCGTCGCGGCCAGCCCGGCCCGTACCGTCTCGCGCAGCGCGGCGAAGCCGGCCCGGTCCCAGGCGGGGCCGCCGGATCGCTCGATGAGCAGGTCCAGCGCGCAGGTGACGCAGTCGTCCAGCAGCTCCGGCAGGCTGCCGTGCGGGTACCGCAGCAGGGTCAGCTTGGCGGTGGTGGACAGCCGCTGCGACACGTACGGCACGGGCGAGGGCACGGTCAGGGCCAGCAGCCGGCGGGTACCCCGCCACATCGCGTGCGCCTGCTCCGCCGCGCTGTCCAGCAGCCGCACGGCCACGCTGTCGCCGTCGTCGACCAGGGCCGGGAAGTCGGTGACCCGCAGGCCACCGCGCTCGTGCGTCACGGTGCGGGGCAGCGCGTCGAGGTCGAAGTCGCGCAGGCCGCGCCGCTCCAGGCCGGTGGCCGCGGCGGCGAGCACCTCCCGGGCCTGGGGCCGCAGGCGCGCCTGCAGGGCCACCAGGTCCTTGTCCTCGGCGAGGGTGGCGCCGTGCTCGTCGAGGACCCGGAAGGTCACCTTGAGGTGGTCAGGGACCTTGGCCAGATCCCAGGCGTCCGGCGGCACGGGCGTGCCGGACAGCCGGCCCAGCTCCCGCTCCAGCGCCGGCAGGAACGGCTCGGCGCGACCGGCCGGCGGCGCCAGCGCGACCACCGCGTCGTGCGCGAAGTCCGGCGCCGGCACCAGGTTGCGCCGCACCGCCTTGGGCAGCGAGCGGATCAGCGCGGTCGCCAGGTCGGTACGCAGGCCGGGTATCTGCCACTCGAAGGCCGCCGGGCTGACCCGCGACAGTACGGGGAGTGGAATGTGGACGGTCACCCCGTCCGCGTCGGTACCGGGCTCGAACTGGTACGACAGGCGGAACGGGGTACCCGGCCAGACGTCGGGGTAGTCGACCGCGTCGACACCGGGCGCCTGCTGGTTGACCAGCATCGACCGCTCGAAGCTCAGCAGGTCGGGGTCGGTGCCGCGGGCCTGCTTCCACCACCGGTCGAAGTGGCGGGCGGAGACCACGTCCGCCGGCACCCGCCGGTCGTAGAAGTCGAACAGGGTCTCGTCGTCGACGAGGATGTCGCGGCGCCGGGCCCGGTGCTCCAGCTCCGCCACCTCGGCCAGCAGCGCCCGGTTCTCCGCGAAGAACGCGTGCGAGGTGTGCCAGTCGCCCTCCACCAGCGCGTGCCGGATGAACAGCTCGCGGGACAGCGCCGGGTCGATGCGCCCGTAGTCGACCTTGCGCGCGGCCACCAGCGGCACCCCGTACAGGGTCACCTTCTCGGATGCGACCACGCCGGCGCGCCTGGCCTCCCAGTGCGGCTCGCTGTACTGGCGCTTGACGAGGTGCCCGGCCACCCGCTCGACCCACGCCGGCTCGACGTCCGCCGCGATGCGGGCCCACAGCCGCGACGTCTCCACCAGCTCGGCGGCCATCACCCAGCGCGGCGGCTTCTTCGCCAGCGCGGAGCCGGGGAAGAGGGCGAAGCGCGTGCCGCGGGCGCCGAAGTACTCGCGCTTCTCGCCGTCCTTGAGGCCGACGTGCGACAGCAGGCCGGCCAGCAGCGCGGTGTGCACGCTGTCGGGGGCGGCCGGCGTGCTGTTCAGGGTGAGGCCCAGTGACTTGACGATCTGGCGCAGCTGGCTCTCCAGGTCCTGCCATTCCCGTACCCGGAGATAGTTGAGGAATTCGGCCTTGCACAGCCGGCGGAACTGGCTGCCGGAGCCGGCGCGCTGCTGCTCCCGCAGGTACTCCCAGAGGTTGAGGTAGGCCAGGAAGTCGGAGCCCGGCTCGGCGAACCGGCCATGCTTCTCGTCGGCCGCGGCGGCGGCCTCGGCCGGGCGCTCCCGGGGGTCCTGGATGGCCAGGCCGGCGGTGATGACCAGCACCTCGCGCACGCAGCCGCCGTCCTGCGCGGCCAGCAGCATCCGAGCCAGGCGGGGGTCGATGGGCACCTGCGCGAGCTGGCGCCCGACCTTGGTCAGCCGCCCGGCGTCCAGCGCGCCGATCTCCTGGAGCAGCTCGATGCCCGCCTTGACGTTGCGGTGGTCGGGCGGGTCCAGGAAGGGGAAGGCCGCGATGTCCCCCAGGCCGAGGGCGGTCATCTGGAGGATGACCGAGGCGAGATTGGTACGCAGGATCTCCGGCTCGGTGAATTCGGGCCGGGCCGCGAAGTCCTCCTCCGGGTACAGGCGCAGGCAGATCCCGTCGGCCACCCGGCCGCACCGGCCGGCGCGCTGGTTGGCCGAGGCCTGCGAGATGGGCTCGATCGGCAGCCGCTGCACCTTCGTCCGGTGGCTGTACCGGGAGATGCGCGCGGTACCCGGGTCGATGACGTACCTGATGCCGGGCACGGTCAGCGAGGTCTCGGCGACGTTGGTGGCCAGCACGACGCGCCGCCCCCGGTGCGGCTGGAACACCCGGTGCTGCTCGGCGGCGGACAGCCGCGCGTAGAGCGGCAGGATCTCGGTGTCCCGCAGGTCCATCCGGCCCAGCGCCTCGGCGGCGTCGCGGATCTCCCGCTCGCCGCTCGCGAAGACCAGGATGTCGCCGGACCCTCCGGCACGCAGCTCGGTGACCGCCTCGCAGATCGCCTCGGTCTGGTCGAGGTCGTTGGGCGTCTGCGCCTGCGCGCCGTACGGCCGGTACCGGATCTCCACCGGGTAGGTGCGGCCGGACACCTCGATCACGGGTGCGTCGAAGTGGGCGGCGAAGCGGTGCGGGTCGATGGTCGCGGAGGTGATGACCACCTTGAGGTCGGGCCGGCGGGGCAGCAGTTGCTTGAGGTACCCGAGGATGAAGTCGACGTTCAGGCTGCGCTCGTGCGCCTCGTCGATGATCAGCGTGTCGTACCGGCGCAGCATCCGGTCCCGCTGGATCTCGGCCAGCAGGATGCCGTCGGTCATCACCTTCACCCGCGTGTCCCGGCTCACCCGGTCGGTGAAGCGCACCTGGTAGCCGACCGCCCCGCCCACCTCGCCGCCCAGCTCCTGCGCGATCCGCTCGGCCACGGTACGGGCGGCGAGCCGGCGCGGCTGGGTGTGCCCGATCATGCCGGACTCGCCGCGCCCGAGTTCGAGGCAGATCTTGGGCAACTGGGTGGTCTTGCCGGAGCCCGTCTCGCCGGCCACGACGACGACCTGGTGGTCACGGATCGCGGCCAGGATCTCGTCCTTGCGCTGGCTCACCGGCAGTTGGGGCGGGTAGGTCACCGTGGGCCGCGTACTCATCTCAACTGGCAAGAATACGGGCTGGTCCGGGGGGTCCCGCCAGTGAATTCCGCCCCACTCGGCTGACCGGACCTCGGGCGGCCGGCCCCGTGGTTCTGGCTGTTCGTCCCCGCCCGGGTGGCGATGACTACGGCTAGGTTTCACATTCAAGCGAGGAATGATCAATTACTCCTCGTGTCTGGTCCGCTATCTATCGTGATGGCCGGTTCGATAGAGAGGGAGTTGACGTGGCGGCTCTGCGTGGACGTCTGCTGTTCCGGGTGCTGCTCGCGGTCGCGCTGCTGGCCCCGGCGAGCGTGCTGTTCGCCCAGGTGTGGCAGTCCGCCGCGGACAAGGAGACGTTCGCGGCGCGGGAGCGCGACGGCGTGACGTACCTCCTCGCACTGGGCCGGCTGAGCACGGCGCTGGCGCAGGCCGACGCCGCGGCGACCGCCGGACAGGCCGCGCCGAGCGAGATGCTCGCCCGGGTGCTGGACACGGTGACAACGGTCGACCAGCGCCTCGGCGACCGCCTGCGCAGCCACGAGCGCTGGGCCGACCTGCGCGTGAAGATCCAGGCACTGCCCCGGGCAGGTGCCGACCTGGCCGCGATCGACTCCGCGTACCACACGGTCGGCGACCTGCTGGTCGACCTCTACGCGAAGGTGCAGACGACCTCGAACCTGATCCTGGACCCGGTGGCGGACACCTACTACCTGCAGGCCATCGCGGCGGCCGAGCTGCCCGGGGCCGTCGTGGCCGCCGCCCACCTCGTCGACCTGGCCACGATCGCGGCCGGCGAGCCGGCCGGGCAGGTGAGCGGCCTGCTGGACCTGGCCGCTGCGCGGGCCGACGCGCTGTCCCCCACCGACCGGACGATGGCGGCGCTGACGCTGGCGGAGGAGGCCACCACCAGCACGACGTTGGGCAGCAGCCTGGTCGGCCCGGTCGACAAGTTCCAGCTCGCGGTCGAGACGTTGATCTCGTCGACCGCGACCGCCACGCTGGCCACCACCGTCAGGCAGGATCTGGCCCGGCTCCGGCAGGCCAGGGACGGCCTGGTCGCGGCCGCCTCCGGCCTGTCCACCAGCGTCCTGGCCGAGCTGGACCGGCTGCTCGCGAACCGGCTCGCCGACCTGCGCCCGCAGCAGCGCGTCGCCCTGGCGGCGCTGGCGGCGGCCGTGCTGCTCGCGGTGCTGACGATCCTCCTGTCCACCGGTCGCCCGATGCGGGGCCGCCGCGCCCCGGGCCGGGAGGCGGTGCCGGGCGGCATCCCGGCCGATGCCGGGGCGGCGCCGGCGGACCTGTCCTGGCCCGGACGCGCGTCACCCGACGGGGCGAGGCTCGACGCGGGCTGGCGGGAGCGGTCCGGTGCTGCTCGGTAGGCTGCGCATCCGGGGCAAGCTGGCCCTTCTCGTGGCGATCCCGCTGCTCGCCGTGGTCGGGTTGACGCTGCCCGTCGTGGTGACCCGGGTGCAGTCGGCCAGCCAGGCCGCGCACCTGGCGCGGCTGACCCGGGTCGCCAACCAGGTCGGCATCCTGCTGCAGGACGTGCAGCAGGAGCGCCTGCTGTCGGTGGCGTACCTGCTGGGCCTGGCCGGGCGCGCCGAGGTGGTCAAGCAGGTCAGTGACGTCGACGACCAGCTCGCCGAGGTACGCCTGACGCAGGCCGCGGACCTGCCGGCCAGCACCGTGAAGGCGCTGGACGGGATCACCGCGCTGGCGCCGCTGCGCGCGGCGGTACTCGCCCGCAGGACCACGCCGGACCAGGTGATCGGCGGCTTCGGTACCTTCGTCAACGGCGCGATCGACTCGCTGCGGCTGCTGCGCGGCGCCGACCTGACGTCCCCGACCGGCCGGCAGGTCATGGCGCTGGACCTGGTGCTGCGCCTGAACGAAAGCATCAACCTCGGTGGCGTGACCCTGACCTACGCCGCGGCGACCGGCTCGCCCACGGCCATCGTGCAGTTCAGCGTGAACCTCCTCAACGCCACCAACCTGCAGGCGACCCTCGCCAGCTACGGGCGGCGCGACGAGGTGGCGCTGTACACCCAGGTCGTCCAGGTGCTGACCAACCGGCTCGGCGCGGACTTCCTCATCGCGCTCCAGACGGACGCGGCGGCCGCCCTGCGGCGGGTCACCGGTCCACAGGTCTTCACGACCACCGAAGCGGTCAACATCGTGGGCCGCTTCGTCGAGCAGAAGATCACTGCCGACGTCATCGCCCAGGTCGGTGGGCGGCAGCGGACGCAGACCCGGGTGGCGTACGCCGCGATCGGCCTGGCCCTGCTGCTGCTGGTACTGATGATCTCGCTGTCCGCCGCGGTCGCGCGCGCGGTGGCCCGGCCGCTGACGCGGCTGACGCGATCCGCCGAGCGGGTCGCCCAGGTCGCCGAGGACGAACTGGTGCGGGTCGCCGACGACGAGACCGAGACGGTGCGTCCGGTGCACCTCGACGCGGTGGACACCAGCGGGCGGGACGAGATCGGCGAGCTGGCCCGGGCCTTCGAGCGGGTACAGACCACCGCCGCCGGGCTGGTCGAGCGGCAGGCCGTCAGCCGGCGCAACGTGGCGCAGATGTTCGGGCACGTGGGCCGGCGTACCCAGAACCTGGTCGGCCGGCAGCTCGCGCTCATCGACCGGCTGGAGCGGGTGGAGACCGACCCGACCCGCATGTCCGACCTGTACCGGCTGGACCACGTCTCCAACCGGTTGCGCCGCAACGCCGGCAGCCTCGTGGTGCTCTCCGGCGGTACCGGCAGCGACGACCACCTGGCCCCGATGCCGCTGGGCGACGTGGTGCGCCTCGCGCTCGGCGAGATCGAGGACTACACGCGCGTGGTGGTCGACGTACCCGCCCACCTGACGATCGTCCCCGCCGTCGTCGGCGACCTGGTCCTGGTGGCCGCCGAGCTGATGGAGAACGCCACGATCTTCTCGCCGCCGCACACGTCGGTGTCGGTCTTCGCGTCCCCGACCCAGCAGGGCGCCCGGCTGTCCATTGTGGACCACGGCATCGGCCTGTCCGCGGAGCGGCTGGCGGAGGAGAACGCCCGGCTGGCCCGGCGGGAGCGGCTGGACCTGGCCCCGACCGAGGTGCTGGGCCTGTTCGTGGTGGGCCGGTTGGCCCGCCGGTACGACCTGGCGGTCAGGCTGGCGCACACCCCCGGCGGCGGGGTGACCGCCGACGTCGAGCTGCCCGACGGGTTGCTCGCCAGCTGGCCCGCGACGCCGGTCCTGGTGCTGGGCGCCGGCGATCCCGCCGGGTCGGCCGGCCGGCCCGAGATCGAGGACGGTCCGCCACGGCCGCTGCGTGCGGTCGGCCGGGTCACCGCCACCGCGCTGGACAGCGCGCCGTCCGTCTTCAACATCACCACCCTGCGGAAGACCTTGGAGACCGGGTCGTCCTGGAACGCGTTCGCCCCGTCGCCGCGCACTCCCGCGCCACCGGCGCAGCCCGCGCCGGCCGACCCGGCCGCGGCGCGCGCTCTGATAGAGGACCTCGAGGCCGGGGTGACCCGGGCCGAGCAGGCCGCCGCCCCGGTTGCCGACCGTCCGACGAACGGCGCGCCCCGGCCCCCTGCCGGTACGGCCCGCGTCGGCGGCCTCGCGTCGTTGCCACCCCGGCGGGTGCCGGGCGCCACGCTCGGCGCGCACCTGCCGCCCACCGCCGCCCCGCGCCCGGCGACACAGCCGGCCGTGGATCCCGAGGCGGTGCGCGCGGCCGTCGAGCAGTTCGAGTTCGGCATCGCCCGTGCCCTGCGCGAGGTGGACCCCGATCACCGCGACGAGAAGGAATCAGGATGACCAGCCCGCACCTGCAGCTCAGTTCCGAGGCCAAGACGTTCAACTGGTTGCTGGAGTCGTTCACGTCCGGTACCGCCGGAGTGGTGGAGTCCGTCGCGGTGTCGTCGGACGGGCTGCTGATGGCGATGTCGGCGACCCGGGACCGGGCCAACGCCGAGCGGCTGGCCGCGGTCGTCTCCGGGCTGGCCAGCCTCGCCACCGGCGCGGCCACCTGGTACAGGCTGGGTGGGCTGAACCGGGTCATCGTGGACATGGCCGAGGGGTACCTGCTGATCACCTCGATCAGCCGCGGCTCCCTGCTCGGCGTCATCGCCACCCGCAGCGCCAACCTCGGCACCATCGCGTACGAGATGACGCTGTTCGCCAACCGGGCCGGCGCCGTGCTGTCCCCGCGACTCGTCGCCGAGCTGAAGAACTCCGTACAGTCGTGACGCCGGCGGGGCAGGACGAGGGGCCGGACCGGGAGGCCGCCGCGCGGATCCCGCCCTACCTCGGTGCCCAGCTCCCGCTCGGCGGCGGCGGGACGGATCCGGCGCCGGGAGACGCCGGCCCGGCCGCCCGGGTCGAGGACCAGCTGCGGCCGTTCGTGCTGACCGCGGGCCGGGTGCGGGGCGCGCCGGACATCGGGCTGGAGACCCAGGTGACCGCCCGCCCGCTGTGGGGTTCCGTACCCACCCGGCTGTCACCGGAGATGCAGGCCATCATCGCGCTGTGCCGGGAGCCGGTGTCGGTCGCCGAGATCTCCGCCCGGGTCGGGCTGCACCTGGGCGTCACCAAGATCCTGGTCAGCGACCTGAGCGCCGCCGGCTACCTCGAGGTGCACGCGTTCGACGCGGCCATCCCGCACCAGCCAGAGACCATCTTGCGAGTGATCCGTGGACTTCGTGCGATCTCCTGACGGACCGCCGGTACCCGTGAAAATCATCGTGGCCGGCGGGTTCGGGGTGGGAAAGACCACCACGGTGGGGGCGATCTCCGAGATCGCGCCGCTGACCACCGAGGCCGAGATGACCGCGGAATCGGTCGGCATCGACAACCCCGGGTCGACCGCGAAGGACACCACCACGGTGGCCATGGACTTCGGCTGCGTGACCATCGACCACAGCCTCAAGCTGTACCTGTTCGGTACGCCCGGACAGTCCCGCTTCGGGTTCATGTGGGACGACCTGGTGCAGGGCGCGCTCGGCGCGCTGGTCGTGGTGGACGGCTCCCGGCTGGACGACTGCTATCCGGCGGTGGACTACTTCGAACGCGCGGGCCTGCCGTTCGTCGTGGGGGTGAACACCTTCCACGGACGGCTGGTCCATGACGTGGATGCGGTGCGCTGGGCACTGGCCGTGGGAGAGAATGTCTCCGTGGTGTCCTTCGACGCGCGCGACCGGAAATCGGTACGCGACGCCCTCGTGGCCGTACTGGACCGGGCGCTCGACCATGCGACGGGTGGTCATGCGGGGTGATCTGAGCGACGCGCTGGACCGGCTGGCCCGCCGGGACGAGGCGCTGCGCCGGCGCGCCGAACCGGAGGACGCGCGGTCGGCGGCGGAGGAGCTGGTCGCCGCGGCCCGCCGGCTGGTCGACCGGCACCCGGAACTGGCCGTCACGGTGACCGTGGAGAGCGGGCAGTCGCGGTCGTCGGTACAGCTGGTGCACGGCCAGTCACCGCGGGTGCTTGAGGACGCGGCACCGCAGGAGGAGGCCCCGACGGCCGGGGTACGCCCGCTGGAACTGGCACCCGACGAGGTGGTCGTGCTGGACAACGCGCCGCAGCCGCCGACCGCCGCGGCCCGGCTGGCCGAACTCCTCCGCGAATACCCGCCGGACTACTAGAAGGGGAAGGGGCGAGGGCCGGCTCGGGTGGTGACCCACTGCAGCTCGGAGAAGTCCTCCGCCGTGAAGCCCACCCCGAAGCGGCCCCAGCCGCTGTCCTTGACACCGCCGAAGGGCATCTGCGGCTCATCGTTGACCGGCTGGTCATTGACGTGCACGATGCCCGACTCCAGCCGCCGCGCGATCTCCTGGCCCCGGTACGGGTCGCCGGTCAGCACGCTGGCCGCGAGCCCGAACCGCGAGGCGTTGGCGCGCGCCACCGCCTCGTCGGCGTCCCGCACCACCTCCAGGATCACCACCGGCCCGAACGTCTCGTCCAGCGCGATCTCCGCGTCCGGCGGCACGTCGGTGAGCACGGTCGCGGGATAGCAGGGCGGCGCGGGGGTACCGCCGGCCAGCACCCGGGCACCCATCGCGACGGCCTCGTCGACCCGGCGCGAGATGAGCGACAGCGCCCACTTGTTGATCAGAGGTCCGATGACCGTCCGCGGATCGGCCGGGTCGCCGGTCGGCAGGGCGGCCACGCGGTCCGCGAAGCGCCGGGTGAACTCGTCCGCGACCGGGCGCTCCACGAACACCCGCCGCGCGCACATGCACACCTGTCCCTGGTGGACGAACGCGCCGTAGACAGCCGCGTCGACGGCGTACGGCAGGTCGGCGTCGGCGAGGACGATCAGCGGGTTCTGGCCGCTGAGCTGGAGCACGACCCGCTTGAGGTACCGGCCGGCCGACTCGGCGATGCGCCGGCCGGTGACGGTCGACCCGGTGAAGTTGATCCGGCGCACGTGCGGGTGGGCGATCAGCTCCTCGGCGATCACGCCGGCGTCGCCCGGCGCGTGGGTGACCACGTTGAGCACGCCCGGCGGCAGCCCGGCCTGCGCGAACAGCTCGGCCCAGAGGATCCCGCCGGTCAGCGGCGACTCCTCGGAGGGCTTGAGCACGACCGTGTTGCCCAGCGCCATCGGGCCGACGATGGCCCGGCCGGCCAGCACCAGCGAGGCGTTCCACGGCGCGATCGCCGCGACCACGCCGACCGGGCGGCGGGTGGCGACCGCCCGCGTTCCGGGCACGTCCGACGGCAGGACCTGCCCGGTCGGCGCGTACGCGAGCGCGGCGGCCTGGCGCAGCAGGGCGGCGCTGAAATTCAGCTGTACCGTCGCGAAATGCGGCGTGCAGCCGGTCTCGGCGGCCAGCAACCCGCCGATCTCCTCCCGCCGCGCGGTCAGCGCGTCGGCCGTGCGCAGCAGGATCAGCTGGCGCTCGCCGGGCGGCACGGCTGCCCAGGAGCCGAAGGCGGTGTGCGCCGCCTCGATCGCGCGCCGGGCATCCTCGGCGTCGCCGGCCGCGACGGTGGACATCACGCCACCGGTCCACGGGTTGTGGTTCGGGTACTCGCCGCCCGCGGCCGGGTGCGTGAAGCGGCCGTCGATGTAGTGCAGCACGGCCTTGCTCATCGGTGCAGGTGGTATCCGACCGGCAGCAGCCGGACCTGCAGCCGGTCGTTCGCGAGGCTCCAGAGGCCGCGGGGCAGGAACAGCGCGAAGGCGACGGCGACCAGACCCAGCCCGATCAGGTACCAGGCGCCGAGGTCGGCGAACTCGTACTGGATGGCGAAGAACACCAGCGCGCCGAGGATCGGCCCCTCGAACGTGCCGAGTCCGCCGACCAGCACCATGAAGATCATGTACGCGGACCACTGCACGCCGAAGATGGACTGTGGCTGGATGAACAGCGTGTTGGCCAGCGTCAGCGCGCCGGCCGCCCCGCAGCCGAAGCCGGCGAGCACGAAGAGCAGGAACTTCAGCGGACCGACCCGTACCCCGACCGAGGCGGCGGCCTCCTCGTCGTCCCGGATCGCCTGCAGTGCCGCGCCGGTGCGGTGGCGCAGCAACAGGAACAGCAGCACCAGCAGCAGGATCGTGAAGCCGAGCGTCAGCCAGTACGTGTACGCGCGGCGCACCTCGGGCGCGTAGACGTTGAGGCCGCGCAGCGAGATGCCGGTACCGCCGCCCAGGCCGTGGTCGAGGATCACCAGCAGGGCGATCGTCTCGGCGACGACCCACGTGCCGACGGCGAACTGGCCGCCGCGCAGCCGCAGGACGAACAGCGACAGGACGGCGGCGAGCGCGGCCGAGGCGACGCTGGCGAGGACCACGGCGAGGTACGGGGCGACGCCGTGCTGGGTGAGGTAGATCGTGCCGTACGCGCCGAAGCCGATGAACGCCTGCTGGCCCACGGAGACGAGACCGCCGTACCCGGCGAGCGCGTTCCACATGACCGCCAGGATGAGAAAGATCAACAGGCTGGTCAGCTGCTGCACGATGTTGGCCTGGAAGAGTTGCGGGACCGCGAACAGCCCGAGCCCGACGAGCACGAGCGCGGTGGAGCCGATCCGCGAGGCGCGGCTGGACCGGCGCACCGTCCACCGGGCCCCGGCTGTGGTTGCTTGCAGAGTCGTCATGCGTGCGCGCTCCGGGTGGCGACGAACCGGCCGCGGGGGCTGGCGAGGATCACGAGAAACACCAGATGTCCGGCGAGTATCGAGTATTGCGGGTCGATGTTCGCGCCGATGGTCTGCGCGATGCCCAGCACGATGCCGCCGCCCAGCGTGCCCCACAGCGAGCCGAGGCCACCGATGACGACCGCCTCGAACGCGAAGATGAGCTGGGTGGGGCCGCTGGACGCCTGGAACGTCGAGTGGATGGCGAGGAACGCGCCGGCGAGCGTGGCGGTGGCGACCGCGATCGCGGTGGCGCGCGCGTACACGGCGGAGGACGGCACGCCGACCAGGGCCGCGGTGTCCGGATCCTGTGCGGTGGCCCGCATCTCCCGGCCGAACGCGGTGCGCTGCAGGGTGAGCTGCAGGCCGCCGAGGACGAGCACGGCCACCGCGAGGATGACCAGCCCGAGGTACGGCACGGAGAGCTGGCTGGTCAGCCGCCAGCTGCCGGTGGAGAGCTGCCCGGCCAGCGAGCCGAGCGAGCGCACGTCCGGCGAGAAGATCTGCAGCATCACGTTCTGCAGGACGATCGCCAGCCCGAAGGTGGTCAGCAGCGGGGTGAGCACGCCCGAGCGGAGGCTGCGCGCCAACACCGTGCGCTGCAGCAGGTAGCCCAGGATGAGCATGACGGGCAGCGCGGGCACCAGCGCGAGGAACGGCGACACGTGCGCGCTCGTGGCCACCTCCCAGACCCCGAACGCGCCGAGCACCGCGATGTCGCCGTGTGCCAGGTTGATGATGCGCATCACGCCGAACATCAGCGAAAGTCCACATGCGAACAACGCGTACAGGCCGCCGAGGAACACGCCCTGCACGACGGCGTTGACCCAACTCACGGCGCATCCTCCACTGTGGACTTCGTACCGGCCCGGGCGAGGCCGAAATAGGCCTCCGTCACCTGCTCGCGGGTCACCTCGCCGGTGGCCGCCGCCAGCACCGCGCGACCCTCCAGCATGCACACCACGCGATCGGCGACGGACAGCGCGCGCTGCAGGTCCTGCTCGACGAGGACGAGCGTGGCGCCGTCGCCGATCAGCGAGGCCAGCGACTGGTACACCATGTCGACGGCGACCGGTGCCAGCCCGAGCGACACCTCGTCGATCAGCAGCAGTCGCGGGTTGGTCATCAGCGCCCGGCCGATCGACGTCGCCTGCTGCTCGCCGCCGGACAGGGCCGAGGCGCGCTTGTGCCGCAGGGGCTTGAGCAACGGGAACGCGTCGAGCACGGCGTCCACGCTCCACCGGCCCGGCTGGGCCCGGGCACCGGCCACGAGGAGGTTCTCCTCGACCGTCATCTCGGGGAACAGCTTGCGGCCCTCGGGTACCAGCACCAGACCCTTCGCGACGCGCTTGTGCGCGGGCAGCGCGCTGATGTCCGTACCATCGAAGAGGATGCGGCCGCCGGCAACCGGGTGTGCCCCCGCGACGGTGCGCAACAGGGTGGTCTTTCCGGCGCCGTTGGCGCCGACAAGGGCCAGCACCTCGCCGTCGCCGACGGACAGCGACACCTCCCGCACCGCCGTCAACAGGCCGTGCCGCGCCACCAGACTGTCCACATGCAACACCGTCATTGACCCGCCTTCCCCAGGTAGGCGTCGACCACGACGGCGTCGCGCAGCACCTGCTCCGGGTCGCCGTCCGCGATGACCCGCCCGGCGTCCATGCACACCAGCCGGTCCACGACCCGCACCAGCACGTGCACGATGTGCTCGATCCACACGATGCCGGTGCCGAACCGGCGCAGTTGCGTGATGGTGGCGACCAGTTCGTCGGCCTCCGCGTCGGTGAGGCCGCCGCCGATCTCGTCGAGCAGCAGCACCCGCGGGTTGGTCGCCAGTGCCCGGGCCAGTTCGAGGCGCTTGCGGGACAACAGCCCTAGGTGCTCCGCGCGCCGGTTGGCGACCTCGACGAGGCCGCACAGTTCGAGCACCTCGACGCAGCGGTCGTAGGTGGCGCCGCGGGCCATCCGGGTGCCGTACGACGCGCCCACGATGACGTTTTCCAGCACCGTCATCCCGCCGAACGGCCGCGGCACCTGGAACGCGCGCCCGATCCCGCGCCGGCAGCGCAGTGCCGGGCTGAGCCTGGTCACGTCGTGCCCGTCGATGCGCACCGTACCGGCGGACGGCGTGACCGAGCCGGCCAGCACGCTGAGCAGCGTGGTCTTCCCGGCGCCGTTGGGGCCGACGATGCCGACCGCCTCGCCGGTGCGCACCGCGAAGTCGACCTGGCTGAGCACCTGCAGGTCGCCGTAGCGCTTGGACAGGCCGGAGCCGGCGAGGACGGGCTCGGTGCCCGCCGCCCCCGCCGGCCTGGCCAGTTCGGTGCTGGACGAGCTCATGCCGTATAGGGCTTCAACTGTGCCGCGACCGGCACGTTGGGGTCGGCCGCGTTCTCGCAGAGCACGAAGTCCAGCTTGTACTTGCTGCCCGCGGGTGCGGCCACCCACTGGCCGCCGATGATGGGCGTCGCGACGACGCTGGCGTTGGGGCCCTTGCCCCACTGCAGGTTGCCGACCGGGGTCTGCACCGTCAGGCCGCCGATCGCCTTGGCCAGCCCGGCCTTGTCCTTCGGGTCGGTGGCCGCCTGCAGCGCCGCGGCGCCCGCGTCGAACAGGGCCATGCTGGCGCCCAGTTGCTGGGTCCACTGCTTGCCGGCACTGTTCTGGTACGCGTCCGCGAGGTCCTTTGAGGACAGTTTGGTCAGCGACGAGCTGTACGGGTAGGTGGGAGTCCAGTAGGCCCCACTGGCCACCCCGACGCCGATCGCGCCCAGCGCCTCGACCTGCGACGGGAACAGCCCGGTCTTCGCGATCTGTGCGATCTTCGGCTTGTACCCCTGCTGCGCGGCCTGCTGCCAGAAGGTGGCGAAGTCCGGCGGGATCGGGAAGGTGTTGAAGATCTCGCAGCCCTGCGCCTTGAACTTGGCGATCTGCGACGAGTAGTCGTTGGTGCCGTCGGTGTAGGCGCCGGGGTCCACAATGGTGTATCCGGCCTTCTTCAGCAGTGGCCCCAGCGCCTCCCGGATCGCGTTGCCGTCCGAGTCGTTCGGCCACATCACGCCGACCTTCTTGTTGGTCGACACCTGCGGCCAGAGATGGGTGTACGCCAGCGCGAACTGCTCGACGCCGAAACAGAAGTGGAACGTGTACTTGTACGGGCTGGGCTGGCCGGGCTTCGCGCCGCGGCCGAAGTACCACGCCTCCCACGGGACGACCGTGGAGATGCACGGCACGCCGGCCGCCTCGGCGGCATCGGAGACCGGGTTCACCGTTTCCGGAGTCGACGTGGTGAGCATGAGGTCGACGCTCTCGGCATTGATCAGGTCGTTGGCGACCTGCGCCGCGCGCTGAGGATCGGACTGGCTGTCCTTGTCGATGATGGTCACGTTGTACTTCTTGCCGCCGACGGTCAGGCCGCCGGCGAGCGCCTTGCGCGCCTGGGTCAGCACGAAGCTGTCCGGCTCACCGAAGCCGGCCGTCGCGCCGGTGCGGGGGCTGACAAAGCCGACCTTGAGGGTACCGGTGGTGCCGCCGCCGCTGCCGCTGCTCGTGCTGCCGCCGCCCACCTTGCAGGCGGCCAACCCGGACGCGGCCAGGCCAGTTATCCCGATGCCGGCCGCCTTCAGCAGGTTCCGTCTGCTGAGGCTGGCCGGGATTTCAGTCGTCGGAGCAGGATCCATGTTCGCCTCCTGGGGGGAACCGAGTGGAGGGAACGTACGAGCGGGTGTACAAGATGTCAACATGGTGTTCGAATAGCTGAAACATCCTGCGGTACCATGCCGCATGGCTTCCACTCCCGACGCCGGCGGCTCGGCGGCGTTCTCGCAGTCCCTGGAGCGCGGTCTATTGATCTTGTCGTCGTTCAGCGAGGCGCGGCCGGTGCTCGGCATCGCGGATCTGTCCCGGGCGGTGAGCCTCAACAAGAGCACCACCTACCGCTACGTCGCGACGCTGGCCAAGCTCGGCTACGTGCAGCAGGACCCGGACACGAAGAAGTACTCGCTGGGCCCGCGCGTGGTGGACCTCGGGTTCGCCGCGATCAACTCGATGGAGATCACCCGGGTCGCGGCCCAGTACCTGCAGGCCCTGTCGGACGAGACCGGGTACACGGTCAGCATGGCGGTCCTCGACGGGCCCGACATCGTCTACGTGGACCGGCGCCGCAGCGGTCGGGCCAGCAACTTCGCGATGGGCCTCAACCTGCACGTGGGCTCGCGGCTGCCGGCGTACTGCACGTCGATGGGCAAGGTGCTGCTGGCCTACCGGGAACCGGCCGCGCTGCGGGGCCTGCTGGACCGCACCGACTTCGCCCGGCGCGGGCCCAAGACGATCACCGCCCGGGAGCAGCTGATGACCGCGCTGGCCCGGGTGCGCCTGACCGGGCTCGCGGTCAACGACGAGGAACTGGCCGCCGGGCTGCGCTCGGTGGCCGCGCCGGTGCGGGACCGGTCCGGCCGGGTGGTCGCGGCGGTGAACATCGCGGTGCACCTCACGGTGTGGAACGCCTCGGTCGAGTCGGTGGTCAGCCGGCTGGAGATCCCGTTGCGGCACACGGTCGGCGAGATCTCCAACCGGCTCGGATACCGTTCGACTATCTGAAACACCGTATTGATTCTTTGGAAACACGGTTCTACGGTCGGCCCCACCTCGTCATGAGTGGAAGGGCCGGCGACGTGTTCCTATCAGAAGAGACCTGGACAAATCGCATCTTCCTCGGCGGCGCCTGGGTACCCGGCTCCGGTGGATCACTCGATGTCGTGGAGCCGGCGACCGGCTCGACTCTCGGCCAGGTCGGCCTGGCCACCGCCGACGATCTCGCCAAGGCCGCGGAGAGCGCCGCCGACGCCCAGCGCGAGTGGGCCGCCACCCCGCACCCGCAGCGCGCCGCCGTGCTCCGGACGGCGGCCCAGCTCTGGTCGAAACACGGTGAAGAGATCCAGTGGTGGAACGTGCGGGAGGTCGGCGCGATACCGCCGATGGCCGGCTTCGCGCTGCACGTGGCCGAGCAGGAGTGCTACGAGGCCGCGTCGCTGCCCAGCCGCCCGTACGGCCAGTTGCTGGCCAGCGAGGAGCCGCGGCTGTCCATGGCGCGCCGGGTACCCGCGGGCGTGGTCGGCGTCATCTCCCCGTTCAACGTGCCCATCATCCTCGGCATCCGCTCGGTGGCACCCGCGCTCGCGCTGGGCAACTCCGTCATCCTCAAGCCCGACCCGCGCACCGCGGTGACCGGCGGCGTGGTGCTCGCGCGGGTCTTCGAGGAGGCCGGCCTGCCGCCGGGCGTCCTGCAGATGCTGCCCGGCGGCGCCGACGTGGGCGAGGCGATGGTGACCCACCCACTGGTACGCGTCATCTCGTTCACCGGCTCCACCGCGGCCGGCCGCAAGGTCGGCGAGCTGGCCGGCCGGCACCTCAAGCGGGTGCACCTGGAACTCGGCGGCAACTCCGCGCTGATCATCCTGGACGACGCGGACGTCGACGAGGCGGCCAACCTCGCCGCGTTCGGCTCGTTCTTCCACCAGGGCCAGATCTGCATGACGACCGGGCGCCACCTGGTCCACGAGCGGCTGTACGACGACTTCGTCGAGCGGCTGGCGGCCAAGGCCGCGCACCTGCCCGTCGGCGACCCGGCCCGGCAGCAGGTCGCGCTCGGCCCGCTGATCGACGCCGGCCAGCGGGACAAGGTGCACCGCCTGGTCACCGCGAGCGTGGACACGGGTGCCCGGATCGCCGCGGGCGGAGCGTTCGACGAACTCTTCTACTCCGCCACCGTCCTCGCCGACGTACCGCCGCGGGCGCCGGCCGTGACGGAGGAGATCTTCGGGCCGGTCGCGCCGGTACTGCGCTTCTCGGACGTCGAGGAGGCGGTACGGCTGGCCACCGCGAGCGAGTACGGGCTGTCGCTCGGGATCGTGACGCGCGATCCGCTCAAGGGGCTCGCGCTGGCCGACCGGATCCCCACGGGCATCGTGCACATCAACGACCAGACCGTCGCGGACGAGGCGAACAGCCCGTTCGGTGGCGTCGCCGCGTCGGGTACCGGGTCGCGGTTCGGCGGCGCGGAGGCGAACATCGACGCCTTCACCGAGACCCGCTGGGTGACGATGCGCGGCCAGCCGCCGACCTATCCGTTCTGACTCTCGGTACCTGCATCCTCACCGGCGGCGCCGCGGCCGGCGCGGAGTTCGGCCTCGACCACGTGTCAATGCTGTGGGGCAAGCGGATCGTCGGCCTGCTGGGCGGCGGCGGCGAAGCCGGAAGCTGATCGGCGGCATCACGGACCTGTGCGCGCAGGGCGCTTCCCCTTCGACCGGCTCGTGGAGTACTTCGACCTGGCCGACGTACCGGTGGCCCTGGACAAGTCCTACGCCGGCGAGGTCATCAAGCCGATCCTCCGCATGCCGGACCTGCCGGGGTGATCGTGTGCAGCCAGGCCTTGGCGGCTGACGGCTGGCGGCTGGCGCTTGCGGCTGGCGGCTTGCGGCTGACGGCTGGCGGATGACGGCTGACGGCTGACGGCTGACGGGCTGACGGCTGACGGCTGGCGGCTGACGGCTTGCGGCTGGCGGTTGCGGCTGGCGGTTGCGGCTTGCGGCTGACGGCTTGCGGCTGGCGGTTGCAGCTGACGGCTTGCGGCTGGCGGTTTGCAGCTTGCGGCTTGCGGCTGGCAGGCTGGCGGCTGGCGGCTGGCCGGCCGAGCGGCGAGGGCCACCGTGATCATGCCGGGTTTGAGATCTTGGCGGCAAATGCACTGGATCCGGTGCCTTTGCCGCCAAGAATAGGTTTCGGGGTCCCGATCGGTCCTCGGACGCTGAGCCAGCATGATCAGGGTGGCTGCGGGGCCCCCGCTTGTTCGGCAGCGGCGCGGGCGGGCATTGGGGGACGGGCGGTAAGGGGGGAATGCCCGGATTCTGGCCTATCGGATGGCGGAGGTGCCGGTGGTGGCCGAGGAGTGATCGCAACGTGCCGGAGAAGTGTGCAGTGGACTGCGCGTTCCTCCGGCAACTTCTGATCACGCTCCGCGCGGAGCGTGATCAGGGTGGCACGGTGGGCTGGGCGGTGGTCGCGGGGGCGTCGGCGCGGAGCGTGATCGGGGGTGGCGCGGTGCGCTGGGCGGGGCGGTGGTCGCGGGGGCGGTGGCGCGGAGCGTGATCAGGGTGGCGCGGTGGTCGCGGGGGCGGTGGCGCGGAGCGCCATCAGGGTGGCGCGGTGGGCTGGGCGTTGGTCGCGGGGGCGGTGGCGGTGGCGCGTGATCAGGGTGGCGTGGTGGGCTGGCCGGGTGGTCGCGGAGGCGGCGGCGCGGAGCGTGATCGGGGGTGGTGCGTGGGCTGTGGTCGCGGGGGCGGCGGGGCGGGGCGGGGCGTGATCAGGGTGGCGGGGGTGCGGTGGACGGTGGTCACCGTGGACCCGTGTTGTGCCAGCGGATGGCGGAGATGAAGGGGTCGAGGTTGTCGGTGAACGCGGCGCCCGGGAACAGTCCGGTGTAGCGCCGGTGGAATTCCGCGCGGCGCAGCGGCTTGTTGATCCGGACGTGTGCCATCCAGGCCGGGTGCTGGCGCAGCCGGAGCACCGTGCGCGCGTCGTGCAGCGAGTGGCGTCGGGCCAGGGTGCGGGCGGCGTCCTGCATGCCCCACCAGCGGTGCCAGAACATCGGGCGGTTGGCGGGCGAGACCACGTCCACGATGACCGCCCAGCCGCCCGGCGCGACCAGCGAGCGCACGTGTGGCAGCACGGCGTCCGGCCCGTGCTCGTGGAACAGGTGGAACAGCGTGTTCACCGACAGTACGAGGTCGAAGGGCGGGTCGGCGGGCACGTCCAGCAGGCTGGCCACCTGGTAGTCCACATTGGAGTGTGAGCGCTTCGTCCGGGCGAGGGCGATCTCCCGCGCCGAGATGTCCACGGCGAGCACGGTCTCGCACCGCTCCGCCAGCAGGCCGGTGAACCGGCCGGAGCCGCAGCCGAGGTCGACGCCCCGGCCGGCGTGCGGTGGCAGGGCGCGTCGCAGGTACGGGCGGTACACCTCGTCGTTGATCTCGGCGTACTGCTCGTACAGCTCGGCGATCGGGTCGAAGAGCGGGACGGGTGTCATGGCAGGCGGATGGACGGGTCGAGGAAATCGTTGGTCACGAGGTCCTTTGCGGACAGTCCACCGGGGAGAGAGGCGCCGGCGCGAGCGGCGATCGGGCGTACCGCCTCGATGATCTGGTTGACGCGGGTGGCGTCGAAGTCACCGATGGTGGTGTTGCCGCCGTTGCTCAACAGTCCATTGTCGAGCATCGCGGTCACCGCGTACCGGGCGCGCTCCTGGCTGTACGGGAAGGCGCCGAAGTCCTTGACGAGCGCGATGATGAGGTCGTTGGTGCGGGCCGGATCGTGGGCGTAGTCGACCGTGGCGCGCTGCAGGATGGGTACCAGCTTGTGCAGGCACGCGGACAGCTCGGCGGTGCGGTCCGCCCGGATCGTCACGGCCTCGGGATAGTTCGGGTATCCGGCGTCGTTGACGAGTGTCCAGGCGACCTTCTTCTTCCACTGCGTCAACTCGTTCTGGTACTGGTACACCTCGTTGGTCAGGAAGCCCTGCTGCACGATCCGGCCGCGCTCGGCCACGAACCGTGCCGGGGTTCCGTCGTAGGAGGCCTCCACCTGCGACTGGTGCAGCTTTCCGGAGCCGACCAGATAGTCCATGTACGCGGCGCCCTGGAAATACAACACCCGCGTGTTCGTGCGGCCGATGTCGGCGACCGTGTGGAAGTCCGGATACGCGACCGGGTCCCACATCAGCACCAGTGGCGACTTGTCCAGCGGCGCGAACACCGCCCGCACCGGCTGGTTGCCGTGGCGCAGCTCGGCGACCTGGTCGATGTCGGCGCGGCCGAGCGTGACGGAGCGGTCGAGGTAGAGCACCCGGGCGGCCGGCGTGAAGGAGTTGGCCGGGCCGCCGGAGCGGATCTCGACGTGCACGCCGGTGTCCACGCCGCGGGAGACGAGCGCGCCGGAGACCCGCTTGCGGTCCTTGTCGACCGTCGGGTTGGTGCCCAGCAACTGGAAGAAGGCGCCGTCCTCGGCCTGCGGCCACCAGTTGGACTGGATGACCACCGGGTCGGGGCAGACGCCGCGCAACGCCAGGGCGTCGCCCGCCGCGGCCGAGCGGCTGGCCGCCTGCCCGCCGGGCGCCGCGGTGCCGCCGGAGGTGCAGCCGGCCAGGGCGAGGGCGAGGACCGCGGTGGCACAGACCATTCTTCGGGTACGAGCGGGGACAAGCGTCATCGCACTCTCCGTTCCGATACGTGCCACGTGCCGACCAGCCAACGGGTCAGCAGCCCGAACGTCCAGAAGACTACGACTCCGAAGGACGACGACAGCAGTACCGCCGCGAACAGTTGCTCGGACTGCAGCCGCTGCCGGTACAGGTCGATGAGGATGCCGATGCCCGGATGCCCCTGCTTGAAGAAGAAGTCGCCGACGATCGCGCCGATGACCGACAGGCCGGCGGACACCCGCAGGCCGGTCAGGGTCGCCGGCAGGGCCGCGGGCAGTTGCAGCCGGGCGAGCCGGGTGAGCCGGCCGGCCCGGTGCAGGGTGAACAGGTCGGTGAGGTGGCGTTCGGTGGAGCGCAGCCCGAACAGCGTGTTCGCGATGATCGGGAAGATCGCCACCAGCACGCAGACCAGCACGCGGCTGCTGAACCCGAAGCCGAACCAGAATCCCAGCAGCGGCACCAGCGCCAGGATCGGGATGGTCTGCAGCACGACCGCGTAGGGGTACAACGAGCGCTCCAGCCAGCGCGCCTGGCTCATCAGGACGGCGAGCCCGACGCCGAGCGCGGTGGCGATGGCCAGGCCGAGCAGCGCCACCTCGGCCGAGAGCCCCAGCGCGGCGAGCAGTTCGGTGAGGTTGTTCCGGTCGAGGAAGCCCACCCGCAGCACGGCGTGCGGCGGTGGCAGGAGGAACCGGCGGTCCGGGCTGAGCAGCACGTAACTGGCCAGGTACCACAGGCCGAGCGCGGCGACCAGGACCACGGCGGGCGGCAGGATGCGCTTCACCGCGCCTCGCCCAGATGTTTGGCCACGGTGCCGCAGATCTCCGCGAACTCGGCGGTGTAGCGCACGTCGGGCAGCCGTGGAACATCCAGCGGCACGGGGATGTCGGCGAGGATCCGGCCGGGCCGGGGCGAGAGCACGAGCACCCGCCCGGACAGGTAGACGGCCTCGGCGACGGAGTGCGTGACGAGCACGCCGGTGAAGCGCTCGGACAGGTACAGCGCCTGCAACTGGTCGCAGAGCCGGTTGCGGGTCAGCTCGTCGAGCGCACCGAACGGCTCGTCGAGCAGGAACAGCCGGGGGCGGACGGTCAGCGCCTGGGCCAGCGCGGCGCGCATCCGCATGCCGCCGGAGAGCTGGTGCGGCCGGTGCCCGGCAAACTCGGCGAGCCCGACCTGCTCGATGGCGTGCTGTGCCAGGGCCCGGCGCCGCTCGCGCGGTACCCGGTGCAACTGCGCGACCAGCTCCACGTTGCCGCGCACCGTGCGCCACGGCAGCAGGGTCGGCTCCTGGAAGACGTAGGCGATGTCGTCGGTGCCGCGCGCCAGCGTGCCGCCGGTCACCGGCTCCAGCCCGGCGATCACCCGCAGCAGCGTGGTTTTGCCGCTGCCGGACGGGCCGACGACGGCGACGAACTCTCCAGGGCTGACCGCGAGGTCGAGGCCGGCCAGCGCCACAGTGCCGTCCGGGTAACGCTTCCCGAGGTCGGCCAGCCGGATCAGGTGGCCAGGGCTGGTCACTGCGCGGCCCCCCGTACGCTCAGACATCGACCAGGATCGGGCAAGCCTACTTCACCGGCAGTGGGGCGCCCACGTAGTTCTCCGCGAGCGCAACCGACGCGGCGCGCGAGGAGGTGACGTGCCGCAACTGGGCCAGCTGCACCTGGGTGCCGAAGCTGTCGCCGGGGTTGGTGTGCAACATGGACGTCATCCACCACGAGAAGTAGGTGGCCCGCCAGATCCGGCCGAGGCAGGTGTCGGAGTAGGCGTCCGCGGGGCCGCTGTCGCCGCGGGTGAGCAGCTCGACGAGCGCGCGGGCGAGCACCGCGACGTCGGCGACCGCGAGGTTGAGCCCCTTGGCGCCGGTGGGCGGCACGATGTGCGCCGCGTCGCCGGCCAGGAACAGCCGCCCGTACCGCATGGGAGAGCTGACGAAGCTGCGCATCGGGGTGATCGCCTTCTCCCGGATCGGCCCCTCGCGCAGCGTCCAGCCGGACAGCGCGAAGCGCCGCGCCAGGTGCTCCCAGATCCGGTCGTCGGGCCAGTTGGCGACGTCGTCGTCCGCGTCGACCTGCAGGTAGAGCCGGCTCACCTCGGGCGTGCGCACGCTGTGCAGCGCGAACCCGTCGGGGTGGTGCGCGTAGATCAGCTCGTCCGTGGACGGCGGCACGTCCGCGATGATCCCGAGCCAGCCGTACGGGTAGCCGCGCTCGTACACGCTGAGCTGTTCGGGCGGCAGCGACGCTCGGCTGATCCCGTGGAAGCCGTCGCAGCCCGCGATCACGTCGGCCCGCACCTCGCGTGCCACACCACCGGCGTCCACGTACCGCAGCACGGGGGCCGCGGTGTCCCAGCCGGCGATCGCGGTCGCCGATACCTCGAAGTCGATGTGTTGCCCCGCGGCCAGGCGGGCCGCGACCAGGTCCTTGACCACCTCGGTCTGGGCATAGATCGTGACCGTGCGCCCGGTGAGCTCGCGGAAGTCGAGGTGGTGGCGTTCCCCGGCGAACTGGAGGTAGATGCCACCGTGCTCGATGCCCTCCTTGTCCAGCCGGCTGCCCAGGCCGGTGGCGCGCAGCAGGTCCACGGTGCCCTGCTCCAGCAGGCCCGCACGCTGGCGCCCCTCGACGTGCTCGCGGCTGCGGTCCTCCACCACGATGGAGTCGACGCCGGCCTGCCCGAGCAGGTGGGACAGCAGCAGACCGGCCGGGCCCGCACCGACGATGGCCACCTGTGTCCTCAACGTCTTCTCACCCTCGTGTGCGGCAGACGAACGTGCGTTCTCCTGGCGAACCTAGAGGACCCTGTAAGGAGCGTCAACGTTGACTTATGCTAAGCATCCGCCGTACTGTTCGCTGGAAGCACGAGCGTTCGCTGAGCGAACTTGACCACGGCGAACGAGGACACGGAGCGCCGCATGGCAGAGATCGTTCCGCTCCCGCAGGCAGTCTCCGAGCTGGTGCACGACGGGGACACGGTCGCGCTGGAGGGGTTCACCCATCTCATCCCGTTCGCCGCGGGGCAGGAGATCATCCGGCAGGGCCGGCGGAACCTGACCCTGGTCCGGATGACGCCGGACATGATCTACGACCAGCTGATCGGGATGGGCTGCGCGCGGCGGCTGGTGTTCTCCTGGGGCGGCAACCCGGGGGTCGGCTCGCTGCACCGCTTCCGGGACGCCGTGGAGCACGGCTGGCCGGTGCCGCTGGAGCTGGAGGAGCACTCGCACGCGGGGATGGCCAACCGGTACGTGGCCGGGGCCAGCGGGCTGCCGTTCGCCGTGCTGCGCGGGTACGTGGGCACCGACCTGCCCGGCCAGTCGTCCAACATCAAGCCGATCACCTGCCCGTTCACCGGCGAGGTGCTCACCGCGGTGCCCGCGCTGAGCCCGGACGTGACCGTCGTGCACGCCCAGCGCGCCGACCGGTCGGGCAACGTGCAGATGTGGGGCATCACCGGGGTGCAGAAAGAGGCGGTGCTGGCCGCGCGGCGCAGCCTGGTCACCGTCGAGGAACTGGTGGACGAGCTGGCGCCGCGCCCGGGCGCGGTGGTGTTGCCGTCGTGGGCGGTCGGCCGGGTTTCTCTGGTACCGGGCGGGGCGCACCCGTCCTACGCGCAGGGCTACTCCACCCGCGACAACGACTTCTATCTCGCCTGGGACGCGATCAGCCGCGACCGGGACACCTTCCAGTCCTGGATGCGCGAGCATGTGCTGGGAGAAGTATGGACTCATTGACCTGGACGGCTGACGAGATGATGACGGTCGCCGCCGCGCGGGCGCTGCGCGACGGCGCGCTCTGCTTCGTCGGCATCGGCCTGCCCAGCACCGCGGCCAACCTGGCCCGCCGCACCCACGCGCCCGGGCTCGTCCTGGTGTACGAGTCCGGCACGCTCGGCGCCAAGCCCGGCTTCCTGCCACTGTCCATAGGGGACGGTGTGCTCGCCGACACGGCTGACTCGGTGGTCAGCGTGCCCGAGGTCTTCAACTACTGGCTGCAGCCGGGCCGCATCGATGTCGGCTTCCTGTCGGCGGCGCAGCTCGACCGGTACGCGAACATCAACACCACGATCGTCGGCGACGACTACGCGCACCCGCGGGTACGGCTGCCCGGTGCCGGCGGCGCGCCCGAGATCGCCGCGTCCTGCCGCGAGGTGATCGTCGTGGTGCGGCAGAGCCCCCGCGCCTTCGTCGAGCGGGTGGACTTCGTCACCAGCGTGGGCTTCGGCTCGGGTCCGGGCGACCGGGCGCGGCTCGGGCTGCGCGGCGGCGGGCCCCGGATCGTCATCACCGACCTGGGCGTGCTGGAGCCCGACCCGCAGACCAGCGAGCTGACCCTGACCACGCTGCACCCGGGGGCCACGGTGGAGCAGGCGCGCGCGGCCACCGGCTGGCCGCTCGCGGTGCGCGACAAGGTCGCGGTCACCGACGCGCCCACCGACGTGGAGCTGGCCGTGCTGCGGGAGCTGGAAGCGAACAAGGGCGGCCGCAACCGCCGGGAAGGAGCCTGAGTGACCGGCACGCTGGTACTGCCCGGATACGAGCGGCCGCGCGGACTGCACCCGCCGCTGGCCAGCCCGGCCTACCGTTCCACCATCCTGCGCGCGCCGGCCCAGCCGCTGGTGGTGCTGCCGCACAACCTGACCGAGGTGACCGGGCCGCTGCTCGGTGCCGGGCGGGTGCGGGCGGCCGACGCCGACCTGACCCGCCAGCACGCGGGCGAGCCGCTGGGGCAGCGCATCGTCGTGCACGGCCGGGTGCTGGAGCGCGACGGCCGGCCGGTACCCCGCACCCTGGTGGAGATCTGGCAGGCGAACGCGTCCGGCCGGTACAACCACGGGCGGGACAACTGGGCCGCGCCGCTGGACCCGAACTTCACCGGCGGCGGGCGGGTGCTGACCGACGACCAGGGCCGGTACCGCTTCCTGACCATCAAGCCGGGCGCCTACCCGTGGGGCAACCACCGCAACGCCTGGCGGCCGGCGCACATCCACTTCTCGGTGTTCGGTCGCGCGTTCACCCAGCGCCTGGTGACCCAGATGTACTTCCCGGACGACCCGATGTTCCCGTACGACCCCATCTTCAACTCCATCCCCGACGAGCGGGCCCGGCGGCGGCTGGTGTCCCGCTTCGACATGGACGCCACCGAGCCGGACTGGGCGCTGGCCTTCCAGTGGGACATCGTGCTGCGCGGATCGGACTCCACGCCCATGGAGGAACCGCACGATGACTGAGTCCTTGACGCCGTCCCAGACCGTCGGGCCGTTCCTTTCCATCGGGCTGCCCTGGGCGGACGGCCCCGAGGTGGTACCCGAGGACACGCCCGGCAGCTTCGTGCTCTCCGGGCAGGTGCTCGACGGCGAGGGCGCACCGCTGACCGACGCCATGGTGGAGACGTGGCAGGCGGACCCGGCGGGGCGGTTCGCGCACCCCGACGACCCGAGGGGAGCGGCCGGCGAGTTCCGCGGCTTCGGCCGGTGCCCGACCGACGCGGCGGGCCGCTACTGGATCCGCACGGTCAAGCCCGGCCCGCTGCCCGCGCCGGGTGGCGGGGTGGAGGCGCCGCACCTGGACGTGTCGGTGTTCGCGCGGGGCCTGCTGGACCGGCTGGTGACCCGGTGCTACTTCGCCGACGAGGTCGCGGCCAACGGAGCCGATCCGGTGCTGTCCACTGTGGATCCCGCGCGCCGGGGCACCCTGCTCGCGGCGGCCGGGCCGGACGGGTACCACCTGGACATCCGGCTGCAGGGCGAGAACGAGACGGTGTTCTTCGACATATGAGCGAGCGGCAGCGAGCGAATCACGGGCAGAGCGCATCTGGTGCCTCGTGCCCGCCCGCAGCGAAGCGAGGACGGGCATGAGTCTCTTTGACAGCCTCGCCAGCTCGCCGGCCGTGGTCGACGCGACCGGCGACCGGGCGTGGCTGCAGGCGATGCTCGACGTCGAGTCCGCGCTGGCGCGCGCGGGTGCCAAGGCCGGGCTGGTACCGGTGCCGGCCGCCGAGGCCATCGCGGCGGCGGCGCGGGCGGAGCTCTTCGACGCCGGGGACGTCGGCCGGCGCGCGGTGGCCTCGGCCACCCCGGTGATCCCGCTGCTGTCCGACCTGCGCGCCGCCCTGCCGCCCGACGTTGCCGAGCACGTGCACCTCGGCGCCACCAGCCAGGACATCGTGGACACCGCACTGTGCCTCGTCGCGTACCGGTCCTGCGTGCTGATCCTCGCCGATCTCGCGGCCGTCGCCGACCGGCTGGCGCACCTGACGCGCGAGCACCGGGGCACCGTCCAGATGGGACGGACGCTGCTCCAGCAGGCCGAGCCGACCACGTTCGGCGCGGTGTGCGCCGGCTGGCTGGTGGCGGTGGACGAGGCGCGGGCCGGGCTGGTGCGGGCCCGCGGGCGGCTGGCGGTGCAGCTGGGCGGGCCGGTCGGTACCCTCGCCGGCTACGGCGAGCGCGGCCCGCAGGTCGTCGCGCTGCTGGCCGAGGAGCTGGGCCTCGCCGAGCCGGTGCTGCCGTGGCACACCAACCGCAACCGGGTCGCCGAGCTGGCCGCCGCGCTGGGCATCGTGTCCGGCGCGCTGGCGGGCATCGCGCTGGACGTGGCGCTGCTGTCCCAGACGGAGGTCGGCGAGGTGACCGAGGGCAGCCCCGGCGGCTCCTCGGCGATGCCACACAAGCGCAACCCGGCCCGCTCGGTGCTGGTCACCGCCGCCGCGCACCGGGTACCGGCGCTGGTGGCCACGGTGCTCGCCGGGATGGCCCAGGAGTACCAGCGTGCGGCCGGCCGGTGGCAGGCCGAGTGGGGGACCGTGACCGAGCTGCTGCGCCTCGTCGGCGGCACCGCGGCGCACACCCGCGAGCTGCTCGGCGATCTGCGCGTGCACGCCGGGCGGATGCGGGCGGCCGCTGGCGATTCCGGTCCCGGCCGCGCCGTCGACCTGCTCATCGCCCGTGCCCTGGCCGAGCACGAGGGGACGGTGCCCTGGTGACCGGACTGCACTACGAGATCAGCGGCCCGCCGGACGCTCCCGTGCTGGTGCTGGGCTGCTCGCTGGGCACCACCCTGCAGATGTGGCAGCCACTGCTCGGGCAGCTCGGCGACCGGTACCGGGTGGTGCGCTACGACCACCGCGGGCACGGCGGGTCGCCGGTGCCACCAGGTCCGTACACAGTGGAGGAACTCGGTCGGGACGTGCTGGCGCTGCTGGACTCGCTGGACCTGGACCAGGTGCTCTACTGTGGACTGTCGCTGGGTGGCATGGTGGGCATGTGGCTGGCCGCGCACGCGCCGCACCGGGTACGCCGGCTGGCGCTGCTGTGCACCGCGGCCTACCTGCCGCCGGCCGAGGGGTGGCTGACCCGCGCGGCGCAGGTGCGCTCGGCCGGCACCGCCAGCATCGCGGAGCTGGTCCTGGCCCGCTGGTTCACCGCGCCCTACCTGGCCGCCCACCCGGACGAGGTGGCCGCGTACCGCACGATGCTGGCGGGTGCGCCGTCCGAGGGGTACGCCGGCTGCTGCGAGGCGATCGCGAAGATGGACCTGCGACCGGTGCTGCCGCGCATCCGGGCGGCCACGCTGGTGGTCGCCGGGCGCGCCGACCCCGCCATCCCGCCGGTGTTCGGCGAACAGATCGCGGCCGCGGTGCCCGGTGCTCGGTTCGCGATCGTCGAGGGCGCGGCGCACCTCGCGAGCGTGGAACAGCCGGCGGCGGTGGGCCTGCTGCTGGCCGGCCACCTGGGCGGACGAGGGGAACGGTGAGCGCGTGAGTGACCGGTACGAGGCGGGCATGGCGGTGCGCCGGGAGGTGCTGGGCGACGCGCACGTGGACCGCGCGGTGGCCAGGACGGACGCGTTCACCGCCGACTTCCAGGACCTGATCACCCGGTACGCGTGGGGCGAGATCTGGACCCGGGACGGGCTGGACCGCCGCACCCGCAGTTGCATCGCCCTGGCCGTGCTCGCCACCCTGCGGTGCGAGGAGGAGCTGGCCATGCACGTGCGCGCGGCGCTGCGCAACGGTCTGCGGCCCGAGGAGATCAAGGAGGTGCTGCTGCAGGTCGCCATCTACGCCGGCGTCCCCGCGGCGAACACCGCCTTCGCCGTCGCCCAGCGCACCCTCGAAGAGAACCGATGACGGAGGTGCCCGAGCGGGACAGCGAGTTCGTGCAGTCCCTGGAGCGGGGGCTGGCGGTCATCCGCGCCTTCGACGGGGAGCACCCTGAGCTGACGCTCAGCGACGTGGCCCGGATCACCGGACTGACCCGGGCCTCCGTGCGCCGGTTCCTGCACACGCTGGTGGACCTGGGCTACATGCGCACCGACGGGCGCCGGTTCTCGCTGCGGCCGAAGATCCTCGAGCTGGGGTACGCGTACCTGTCCAGCCTGTCCCTGCCCGAGGTGGCCATGCCGCACCTGGAGCAGCTGGTGGAGCGGATGCACGAGTCGTCGTCGGTGTCGGTACTCGACGGCGACGAGGTCGTGTACGTGGCCCGGGTGCCGACCAAGCGCATCATGCGCATCGCGATCAGCGTCGGTACCCACTTCCCGGCGTTCGCCACCTCGATGGGCCGGGTCCTGCTCGCCGGCCAGTCGGACGACTGGCTGGACGGCTACCTCGCCTCCGCCCAGCTGCGCCCCCTCACCCGGCACACCATCTCGGATCCGAAACGGCTGCGCGCCGAGCTCGCCCGGATCCGGCGGGACGGGTGGGCCATGGTCGACCAGGAGCTGGAGGAGGGGCTGCGCTCGGTCGCCGCGCCCATCCGCGACACGGACCGGCGGGTGATCGCCGCGGTCAACCTCTCCGCGCACGCCAGCCGGGGCAGCGCCGAGGAGATGCTCGCCGAATTCCTGGGTCCGCTGCTGCGCACCGCCAAGCTGATCGAGGAGGACCTGCGCGCCACCGGTACCCGGGCGCTCGCCTTCGGCACCTGACCTGGCCTTGTCTTCTGGCAGGTTGCGGTGCAAGCATGTCGGACGGTGAGGTGACCGCTGAGCTTCCGGCGCGTACCGCTCGGGGGGCTGGAGCCCGGTCTGGCGCGAGGGGCGCGCCACCCGTCTGGCGGCGGGGCCTGGCGAGGGAGTTTCCGGTGGCCAAGGAGGGGACCGGGCGGGTGCCACTGCCGCCCAGGTCGAGTCATGACGGGTACCCGTGGACCGACACGACGCCCAGACACGGCGTGCCGGATTACCGGCAGGCGGCACCACCGGTCCGGCCGGCGGGGCGGCCCTGGCCGCCCGGGGGCACGCCGACCCCGGGCGTGCGCGCGGCCGCGGCGCGGATCACCGCGGCGGCGCCCGATCCGGGCCGGCC
>JBBWZQ010000268.1:0-20107 GCA_039649115.1 Micromonosporaceae bacterium
GACGAGGAGCACGGCCACGATCACCGCGCCGGTCGCGCCCGCCTGGCCGTACGACCGCCCGACGTAGTCCACCGCGTCCCCGAGCAGCGGCCAGTCGCCCACCAGGTCGAACGGCCGGTCGAGGGCCTCGTTGAAGCCCATGTCGAGGATCTTCAGGAGGGTCAGCAGGCCGAGACACACGCCGAGGAACGCCGCCGTCACCTGCCGGAGCCTCGCCGGCAGCACGAGTGCGAGGAGGACGGCGATGAGGCCCTCCGCCGGGATGCGCACGAACACCAGGGGCGTGAATTGACCGATCTGGTTCGGCGCGCTCAGGGCGAACACCACGAGCAGGCAGGCCAGGGCGGTGGTCACCCAGCCGGCGACGAGGCGCACGCGAGCACGGGCGCCCGCGGCGCTGTTGTCCGGCGTGCCCTCCCGGCCACCGTCCGCCGCCGGGTCGTCCTGCGCCGTCAGCGCGTCCTGAGCATCGGTCAACACCTGATCCGGCCCCTTCAGCAGGCGAGCGGGAGGTCGAGGGCGCGGGCGGCACGGTTGGCTTTCGCGGCGAGATAGCCGGCGTTGACCGGGGACAGGTACACCCCGGTCGGTACCCGCTCGGCCACTGTCACCCCCAGCTCAGTGAGCTGCTCCACCTTGTCCGGGTTGTTGCTCAACAACGCCACCCGGGCCACCCCCAGCGCGCGCAGCATCTGCGCCGCCACCGTGTAGTCCCGCTCGTCCTCCCCGTGCCCCAACGCCACGTTCGCCTCGAAGGTGTCCAACCCGGCATCCTGCAACGCGTACGCCTCCAGCTTCGTGTACAGGCCGACCCCGCGACCCTCCTGCCGCAGGTACAGCACGAACCCACCGACCCCGGCGATCCGCTCCACCGCCTCGCGCAGCTGCGGCCCGCAGTCACACCGCTGGCTGCCGAACACGTCGCCAGTCAAACACTCACTGTGCGGGCGCACCAGCGGCGCCGGACCACCCGCCGCGTGGCGGTCCAGCGAGCCGGCCCAGTCACCCAGGCCGAACGCGAGGTGCTCCCGACCATCCACCAACCCGTCGAAGGAAGACACACACGCGGTCGTGGCGAACCCGTCAGGCAACCGCAACGGCACCGTCACCTGCGTCCGGACCGTCGCGACAGGCAATGTTTCGAGCATTGGTCTCCTTCGTCGGGCGGCGCGCGATCACGCCGACAGCGATCCCCTTCAGAAAATACGTCGCCGCGTGCGCCTGGTTACGATGCACCGGCCTCGACCACCGCCGGCCGGTCCGGCGGGACGGCGGGCACCCGGATGCGCAGGACCACCAGGATGGCGGCGCCGGGAAGGCTCCAGGCGAGCACCAGCGCCCCGTACACCACGGCGGTGGCGACGCCCTGGGTGGCGGTCAGGCCGGCGGCGCCGAAGGCCCACGCGGCCACGCCCTCCCGCGGCCCCCAGCCGCCCACGTTCACCGGCACCGCCATGGCCAGCAGGGCCAGCGCCGTCAGCGGCACCAGCCGGGACAGCGGCGCGGTGGCGCCCGCGGTGCGCGCCGCCACCAGGAACGTCGCCAGGTAACCGCCCATGACCACGGCGGATGCCAGGACGACCCCCAGCCAGTTGCGGCGGGCGAGCAGCCCGTCACGGATGTCCGCGTGGGCGGTGCGCACGGCCCGCGCCCACCGGGACGGTCCGTGCCGCGGCATCGCCCGCGCCAGCAGGACCACGAAGAGCCCGGCCGCCAGCGTGATCGCGGTCGCGGCCGGCAGGTAGCGCCGCACCGGGGACGGGAACGCGAACAGGACGGCCACCGCGACGGCGACCTGGACGACCTGGCCGGCGGTCCGCTCCCACACCACCGCGCGGATGCCGCGGCCGACGTCGCCGACGTCCCGCCCATGGTGTACCGCGCGGTGCACGTCGCCGAGCACCCCGCCGGGCAGCGTCGCGTTCAGGAATTCGGAGCGGTAGCAACGGGACACCGCGGTGCGCATGGGCAGCCGCACGCCGAGGCCCCGGGCGACCAGGCTCCACCGCCAGGCACGGCACACCGTGGTCAGCACGCCGATGCCGAGCGCCACGGCGAGTGCCCAGCCGTCGATCAGGCGCAGCCCGTTGAGGAACGGACCGGTGCCCAGCCGCCACAACAGGATCGCGAGGATGGCCGCCCCGCCGAGCGGCCGGATCCAGGCACGGAGCGCCCGCGCCGCCGGGACACCCGGCCGCGTGCGGGGCAGGGCGGCGAGTGTCGGTACCGGTACGGTGCGCAACGGGCCTCCTTCTCTCATAGAGCAGAAAGGATTCTTCCCGCCACACACGTGCGAGTGCGCTTACAGGTTCATGAACAGATTGCCCGGACTCTCGGCGAAACCGAATGGCCGCGGTTTACGTATGCAGGATCAGGGTCACCCATTGTCATGGAGGTATGGCGCCCATGGTCCGAATTGGTCCTATAACCGGCCTCATCGCGCAGGTTGTCCTGCTTGGCGGCCTCGCCGGAACGGTGGGTCTCGGCGGCGCGGGGTGGCTCGCGGGACTCGCGTACGGGGCCGTCATGTGCACCGTGCTCAGCCGGGGACTGGGCCAGGCGGGTGCGCGCGGGCTCGGGCCGGCCGACTGGGTGACGCTGACCCGGGCGACGCTCGCCGGCGGCGTGGCCGCGCTGACGGTCGACTCGTTCGACCGGCCCGCCCCGGTCGCGGTCCTGGTCACCCTGGCCGCCGTCGCGCTCGTGCTCGACGGGGTCGACGGCCAGGTCGCCCGGCGTACCGGCACCGTCACCGCACTCGGCGCGCGCTTCGACATGGAGGTCGACGCGTTCCTCGTCCTGGTCCTGAGCGTGCACGTCGCGCCGGCGCTGGGTGCCTGGGTGCTCACGTTCGGCCTGATGCGGTACGCCTTCGTCGTGGCGACCTGGGCACTGCCCTGGATGCGCGGGTCGTTGCCGCCGCGCTACTGGCGCAAGGTGGTCGCGGCGACGCAGGGCGTCGTCCTGGTGGTCGCGACTGCTCGCGTGCTCCCCACGCCGCTGCTGGTGGCCGCCCTGATCGCGGCGCTGGCGATGCTCGTCGAGTCGTTCGGCCGCGACGTGGCGTGGCTGTGGCAGCACGGCCACGTGCAGGCCGCCCCGCGCCACCGGGCCGCGCCCTCGCCACGGGTCGGGTCGGCGACCGGGCGGCGGACCAGGCTGCCGTTGACCATCAAGCCGGACGCCGTCGTGGTGCGGGAGGAGACCGTCAGCGCCGCCTCGAACTGAAATCCTGACCAGCGGGCCAGGGTTCAGCGGCGGACGTCGGCCAGCAGCGCGACCACGAACGCGGCCGCGACCGCGGCGACGACCGCCGGGGCGAACAGCGCCGAGCCGGCGGCACCCGCCGCCGCCGCGACGGCGCCGAGGCCGAGCGCGACGGCTACGGCAGCCGCGATCTTCCAGTCGTCGCCGACCACGAAGTCGTACCAGAACCGCAGAAAGCCCGTGACGTAGCGCACTCAGACCTCCTCGATCACGATGGCCCGCCCGCTGGCCGCCTCCGGTGCCGCAGGGGCGGCCACCGGGTCCGGCCGGCCATTGCGGCGCAGCGCGGCGATCAGCACGCGGGACAGCAGCAGCCACCCGGCGAGCACGACGAGCAGCGACCAGCTGCCGGCCGGCCAGGACACGCTGTGCCGGCCCGGCGTGAGCACGCCGAGCCCCTCGATGGCCCAGAACGAGCCGAACGTGGCCAGCAGCAGACCGACGGCGTACTTCAGCATGTTCTCCGGGACCCTGGTCAGCGGGCGGGCGGCCGCCGCGCCGAGCCCGATCACGAGCAGGCCGGCGGCACCGGCACCGGCCACCGCGACCGGCATGTTGTGCGCGTTGAGCCCGAAGGTGATGATGATGAACACCACCTCGACGCCTTCCAGGAACACGCCCTTGAAGCTGACCACGAACGCGAACCAGTCCAGGCCCAGCCGGGTCTCGCCGGCCGCCCGGCGGGCCGCCGCGGTCTGCTCGGCGAACTCCTCCGCCTCGTCGTGCAGCGCCTTGCGCCCGGAGGAGCGCAGCACCGCCTTGCGCAGCCACTGCAGCCCGAAGATCAGCAGCAGGGTGCCGACGGCCAACTGCAGCGCCGCCTCGGGCAGCCAGGTCGCCAGCGCGTACCCGGCGGCCGCGGTGAACGCCGCGAGCGCCACCAGCGCGGTCAGCGTGCCGGCCCAGGCGGACTTCCAGCTGCGCGTCATGCCCATCGCCAACACGATGGTCAGCGCCTCGACGAACTCGACGAACGATGCGACGAACGTGGCCACGGCCAGACCGACGACGGTACCGCTGGACATCCTTCCGCCCTCCAAAGTCACCGCGCGCGGAGTGCGGCCGCCAGTGCCGGCACCGCCTCCTGCCAAGGGGCAACGATACCGACGTCGGCCCCGGCGAAGACCGGCGCCGCCGGATCGACGTTGATCGCCAGCACCGCGCCGGCTCCGGCGATGCCGGCCAGGTGGTGCGGCCGCCCGGACAGCCCGATCGCCACGTAGAGCCGGGGCCGCACGCCGCGCCCGGTCACGCCGATCTGCCGGGAGCGCGGCAGGACCCCGGCGTCGGTCAGCTTCCGGGTACCGGCGAGCTCGGCGCCGAGCACCTCCAGCAGCGCACCGATCGCGGGTGCCCGTACGTCGTCGACGCCCTGCCCGACCGCGACCACCACGGAGGCCCGGGCCAGCGCCGCCCAGTCGTCGACCCGCCGGCGCCCGTGCACCGTGACGTCGGCGGGGTGCCGGTCGGTGCGCCAGGTCCGTTGCGGCACAGCCGTTCCCGGCCGGGGCAGCCGGGACGGGAGTACCCCCGGCCGGACGGTCACCACGGTCGGCGACGTGTCGCACCGCACCTCCCCGGCGGCGACCTGGGCCACGGTGGTGGCGCCGATCCGGGTGAACCCGAGCGCGTCCGCGATCAGCCCGGCACCGGTCGCGACGGCGTACCGGCCGGCGGCGGTCCGGCCCCAGGTCGTGGCCGGCGCCAGCACCAGCGCGGCGGGCGGGTACCGCAGCCGGGCAGCAGCCACGGCGGCCGGCCCCGGGTACCGGCGCGGCCAGCGCCAGATCTCGTCGGCGCCGGATCGTCCCAGGTCGGTCGCGTCCTGACCGGGGCCGCACAGGACCCGTACCGTGCCGCCGATCTCGGCGGCGGCGGCGAGCAGGTCCGGGGTCAGCTCCGGGTGCTGCGGGTCGCTGAGCACCTCGATGAGGTCACCGGGCCGGGCGGCCGGCACCTCGGGCACGCCCGCCGCGGCCGGCTCGTCCAGCGCGCCGAGCGCGGCCAGCGCCTCGACCGCGGCCCGTGCCTGCTCGCTGGCGGTACCGCTGAGCAGCACGGCGCCGCGCCGTAGCGCCGGCACCGGGCGCGGCCGGTGGCTGGTCGGGCTCGCCGAACCGGGTACCGCCGCCGGCAGCACGCCGAGATCCAGGACGCTGATCGCGGTACCGGGATCGGCGCGCTCCGGCGCGGGTACCTTCGCCGGCGGGCACAGCCGCTCGGCGACGGCGACCACCGCGGGCAGCGCCGCGCTCACCTCGACGACCAGGTCGTCCTGCTGGCAACTGGCGTGCAGCCGGCCCGCGCCGACCGACAGCTCGCTGGCGGCGCCGGTGAACGGCAGGTCGAGCAGGCCGGCCAGGTACGGGCCGACCTGGCCGGTCTCCGCGTCCGCCGAGCTCTGCCCGACGAGGATCAGGTCGAACGGGCCGAACTTGTCCAGCGCGCCGGCCAGCGCCCGGGCGGTCACCAGGAGGTCGGCACCGGCCAGCGCCGGGTCGCAGACGTGCACCCCGGTGTCGGCGCCGAACGCCACCGCCTCGACGAGCACCTCGCGAGCCGACGGTGGACCCATGGTGAAGACCGTGCAGGTGCCGCCGGTGTCGCGGGCGAGCCGCACGCCGAAGGCGATCGCCCGCCGGCAGTACGGGTTGATCTCGACGGTGCCCAGCACCGACACCTGCTTCGCGAGCGCCGCAACACGCAGCGGCCGGCCGGTCACGACAAGCCCTTGCTCATGTCGAGCGAATACCCCCGGTTGGTATCGGCACCATGTCGCACGCCCTCGCCATGGTAGCCCGCGGCAGGTGGGTACCGGTGCCTGCCGCCCGTGCAGGTTGTTGCCAGCCAGCTACCTCCCGGCGCGCTCAGCGCAGCGCGCCGGAGAACCGCTCGATCTCCGCCGCCGGCATGCCCGCCCGCGCCGCCGCCTCGCCGATCAGCCGCCAGGTGGTGGGATCGACGGGTACGCCCCGCGCGGTGAGCTCCGCGCGCCGGTCGAGTTCCGGCTCGCCCGGCAGGTAGATCCGGTCCGTACCTTCCGCGAGCGGTGACGCCTTCACCCATGCGATGAACGCATCCGTCTGCGCCTGCGCCGCGGGCGCGTCGAAGGCATCCGGATCGAGGATCACGGACACCATGCAGTTCACGATCGCGTTGGACGTTTCGCGGGTGCTCTCGTGCGTGGTGTAGCCACCGGACAGCGTGCCGGCGAGTATCTCGCACATGGCGGCGAGCCCGTAACCCTTGTGCCCGCCGAAGGGGAGCAGCGAGCCGAACGGCGCCTCGTGCATGACCTTCGGATCGACGGTGGGTGCGCCCGCATGGTCGATCAGGTACCCGGGCCCGACCTGCACGCCCTTGTTGTACGCCACCCGCGTCTTGCCGTGCGCGATCCCGGACGTCGCGAAGTCGAGGACGAGCGGCGGCTGCCCGGCGCGCGGGTACGCGGCGCAGAACGGGTTCGTGCCGAGGCGCCGGTCGGTGCCACCGAACGGCGCGACCAGCGGGTCGCCCGCGACGTTCACGAAGTGGACGGACACGAAGCCCGCCGCCGCGCACTGCTCGGCATAGTGCCCGATGCGTCCCACGTGGTGCGCGTCGCGCAGGGCCAGCGCGCACACGCCGAACCGGCCCGCGCGTTCGATGCCGTACGCCATCGCCTCGTGCGCGACGACCTGCCCGAAACCCTGGTGGCCGTCGATGGTGAGCACGGCACCGGCATCGCGGACGATCTCGGCGTGGCCGCCCAGCCGCAACCGGCCGTCGGCGAGCGACGCGACGTAGCGCGGAATCACGCTGATCCCGTGCGAGTCGTGACCCGACAGATTGGCCATCACGAGATGCTCCGCCACCAGCTCCGCCTCGCGCGGCGTGCTGCCCGCGCCGACCCAGATCGCGTAGACGTAGGCGCGCAGGGTGTCGGGGGGAATCCGCGGTTCGGCGGTACCGGATCCGGTCGCGTTCATCGAGGCCCTCGTGGCACGGCGGTTCCCGGGATCACTCGACGTCCGCGGCGACCTTCCCGGGCTGAGGCTCGCGCTGGGCGGGAACGCCGCCGTCGCCGGTGGGCGTCGCCGGGTCGGGTGCGGGCGCGGCCGTGGCGGCGGGTGGCTCGGCCGCCTCGCGGGCGGTGTGCTGGGCGTTCGGCCGCGGCGTCACCACCCGGTACTCGCCGGTGTCCGCACCGCCCGCGGCGGCCGCCATCACCGCCGCGGCGGCCAGGTCGGCGACCCGCTTCGCCTCGCGCTGCACCCGGGCACGGACCTCCTTGGCGTGCTGTTCGGCGGCGTCGCCCGCCCGCCGCGCCTCGTCCAGCCGGTTGAGCTCGGCGGTCAGGTCCTGGCGCACCTCGCCGAGGCGCTGCTGCAGCTGGGTGACCTCCTGGTCCACTGCGGACCCCTCCTGGCGCGACTGGGCGAGTTGCTGCTGGGCCGCCGCCAGCTCGGCCTGCAGCTCGGCCTGCACCTGCCGCCGGACCTGGATCTCCTGCTGGACGACGGCCAGCTGCTGCTGGTGCTCGCTGGACTGCTCGTCCGCGCGCCGGCGCACCTCGGCCGAGTGCTGCTGGGCCTGGGCGTGCAGCGCGGCGATCTTCTGGCTGGCGGTGGTGCGCCGCTCGTCGACCTCCCGCTCCACTGTGACGTGCAGCTCGGCCAGCTCCTGCTGCTTCTGCGCGCGGGCCGCCTCGCCCTCCCGCTGTACCTGCTCGCGAGCCGCCGCCACCAGCCCCTCGGCCTCGGCCCGGGCGTGCTCGATCTGCTGCACGCTCTGTTCGTTGATCCGCTTTGCCTCCTGCTCGGCGCGCGCGTGCGCTGCCTCGCCCTCCGCCCGCAGCTTGTCGGCCAGCGCGCGGATCTCGGCGAGCTCCGCCTGGGCGGCGGTCCGGCGCCGCTCGTCGGCCTGCTCCTCCTCGGTGCGCCGCGCGGCCAGCTCCGCCTCCAGATCGCGCAGGGTCGTGGCGGCGTGCTCCCGCGCCTCGGCGAGTACCCGCTCCGCCCCGGCTTCGTGGCCCGCCGCCCGCTGCGCGGCGGCACTGGTGATCGTCTCGGCCTGCTTCTCGGCGAGGTTCAGGATCTGGTCGACCATCGGGCCCAGGTCGCGGAAGGACGCCCGGTCCACCGGCGCCGGCCGCTCGCGCAGCGCGGTCAGCTCCGCCTGGAGCTGCTTGACCTGCGCGGCCATGCCCTGGATCTGCTGCAACGCCCGGTCGCGCTCGGTCGCCAGGGTCAGGATCTCACTGTCCACCCGCGAGACGTACCGGTCCACCTGTCGTTTTTCGTAGCCGCGCAGCGTGACCTCGAAGGTCGGCCGTGAGGTCGTGTCCTCGCGTAGTGCGAACAGCTCCCCGCCGTTGGACATGCGCATCCTCCATACGATCGCGAGCGCAGGCCGTAACGCTACCGCCGTTCCCACCCCGAGCATCACCCCGCCCCGGCTACGGAACGGTAGACCGGAGTACCGGTCCGGGCGGCCACTGACGTAGCGTCACGCCATGACGACGTGGAAAGAGTTCACCGGGGCCGCGCCGCGGATCGCCGGTATCTTCACCCGCCGGCACGCCGCCACGGGCAACCTGTGCATGCTGGCCACGCTGCGCTCGGACGGCTACCCGCGGATCAGCCCGGTCGAGCCGAGGGTCTTCGAGGACCAGTTGTGGATCGTCGGCATGCCGGACACCACCAAGTTCCGGGACCTCGGCCGCGACCCGCGGTTCTGCCTGCACACCGCGACGGTCGACACCGGGGTCAAGGACGGCGACGCGAAGTTGTGGGGCGTGGTCGGGGACGTCCACGACCCGGCTCTGCACCAGCGGTTCGCCACGGACCTGTTCGAGGAGACCGGGTTCGACCTGCGGGGCCGGGTCTTCGACCACTTCTACGCCGCCGACCTGACCGGCGCCTCCGCCGTGGAGGTGGGCGGAGGCCACATGGACGTCACCATATGGAAGCCGGGCAGGCCGGAGCGTGTGGTGCGCAAGCACTGAACCAGGTCACCACGGTTGTGGCATCACCAGGGCGACGGCGGCGGTGGCGCGACGACCGGCGGGCGGTCGTCACACGTGATGGTGTTCGGCAGCTCCCACGGCGCGAGCCAGGGCCCGGTGGTGCCGCCACCGTCGTTGCCGCCCAGGTCGGTCAGGGAGAACTCCGAGCCGGCGGGCGTGAAGTGGAACGACCCGCAGTTGTTGACGCCGACGGCGCCGACGTTGCGCGCGGCCACGTTCTGGAAGGAGGCGGATCCGGCCACCCGGGCGCTGACCACCGAGGTGCCCGTACCGTCGACCTTGACGTCGGTGAAGTGGACGTTGGTGATCGAGTACAGGTCCTTCACGGGGAAGTCGCTGACCAGCATGATCGCGTTGTAGGTGTTGTCGAGGAGGCTGTCCCCGACCACCTCGACGTCCGCGTCGATGTTCTTCTCCAGCGCGTAGAGCCAGATGGCGCCGAGACCGATCTTCCAGTTCAGCTCGTACGTGCCGGCGCGCACCGTCGTGTTGTTGGTGATCCACACGTGTCCGGTGAACGCCTCGGCGCCGAAGCGCGACCCGACCTGGATGCCGCTGCCTTCCCGGATCGGGTCGGCCACGAGGTTGTTCGAGACCGTGGTGTCGGTACCGCCGTAGAGGGCGATGCCGTTGGCGAGCACCGGTGTCTGCACGGTGTTGTGGTCGAACGTGTCGCCCGCGTTCTCGGTCGCCTCCGACCACATGGCGAGGCCGTCGTCACCCGTGTTCCGGATGACGTTGTTCGACACGACCGAGTCGGTGACTCCGGTGTGGAAGTTGAGGCCGTCGGCGATCTGGTCGGCGATGACGTTGTTGGTGATCCGGAGGTTGGTCATCGGTCCGTCGAGCCACATGCCGACCTTGGTGTGGTGGATGTAGAGACCGTCGATGGTGGAGTCGCTCAGCGCGCCGCCGATGCCGTTCACCTGGTCGGTGTCGATGCGCTCGCGGACGTCGCCCTCGATGGCGAAGCCGGACAGGTGGACGTTGCTGCTGCCGCCGTCCGCGACGTACCTGCCGTAGAAGCCGACCCCGGTGTGCACCGACTTGTCGGGAGCGGGAACGGGCAGTGCGACCTCGTGGCCCTTGACGATCGTGTACCAGCTGCCGGCGCCCTCGATCGTCACGTTGTCCACGACGATGTGGCGGTTCACCTGGTACGTGCCCGGCGGGAGGTACACCTTGAGGTGCCGGCGCTTCGCGAAGGCGATCGCCTTGTCGAACGCGCCGGCCGAGTCGCGGTGGCCGGACGGGTCGGCGCCGAACGCGAGCACGTCGGCCGCGACGACGTCGACGTGCGGCCGGCCCACCAGTTGCGAGTCGAGCAGGTCGATGACGGTCCACGCGGCGGCGCTCCCGGCGGGCACCGCGAGCCGCACCTTGTCACCCGCGCGGTAGACCCGGCCGAGCAGCAGGCGCTGCTCGTCGTAGAAGTGGTTCGGGCGGAACGGCGTGGTGATCGTCGGCGGCGGCGTGGTGGCGGCCGGTACGCAGGAGCACTCGGTGATCCACCAGTCGGGGTGCAGCAGGCCGGCGTTCGGGTCGTTCGAGAACGGGTACTGGTTGTACAGCCACGCGTACTGCGACGTGAGGGTCAGGGTGTGCCGGCTCCTGCCGTTCACCGTGACGTCGAGCGGCGCGGTGCCGCCGCCGCCACCCGGCGCGTCCGGGATGCTGTACCGCACGGTGATCGCGTTGGCCGCGCTCGGCAGCGTGAACTCGACGTACTGGCCCGGCACCAGCCGGACCGCCGTGCGGCCGGACGCCTCCGCCGCGAGCGTGTACGCGGAACGGTCCGGACCGATGACGGTGCCGTTGGTCGCGGCGTGCTCCGCCTCCTGCTCGGCGAACGGGACGCTGGCGCCCCGGCCCGCCACGAGCGACGGGTCGAGCGCGGCACGCGTGACGACGGCAGCCGAGGTGCCGTGCCCGCTTCCGTCGGCGAGCGCGGTGCCGGCGCTCAGCACGCTGAGACCGGCGGCGGCGGTCGCCGACAAGACCCATGCCCGGCGCCGTGGGCCGCCGGACCATCGTGCGGTAGCTTCCGTGATTCTCCCTGACATCGGTGCTCGTCTCTCTAGGGGTGTGCGAATGTGCGTCAGGTCGGGTAGACCTCGAATTCGGAGACCTGGCCGGCCGGCCAGCCGGTGCGGTCCGGCAGCCCGGGGAGGCGGCCGCTCACCGCCTCCCCGAGCTGGTCCGGGCGCCGCTTTCCGCTACGCCGTGCGCAGCCAGACGGCGGTGTCGATGCCCAGCCGGTCGCCGGTCGCCGGCCCGCTGGACAGGATGATGTCGCGGTGTGCCGGCAGCGCGACCTCGCGGCCGGACAGGTTGACCACGCAGGCGAACCCGTCGCCCCGGGCGAACGACAGCGCGTCCGGCTCGGCGGGCAGCCAGCGCAGTGGACCGTCGCCGAGGCTCGGCTCGGCGCGCCGCAGGTGCAGGGCGCGCCGGTACAGCTCCAGCATCGACTCCGGGTCACCCTGCTCGCGGGCGACCGTGTACGCCGACCAGCTGGCCGGCTGGGGCAGCCACGGCGGCGCGGTCGCGCCGGGCGGGCTGAAGCCGAACGGCGGTGCCTCGCCGGACCAGGGCATCGGGATCCGGCAGCCGTCGCGGCCCAGGTTCTCCCCGTTGCCCTGGTGGAACATCGGATCCTGGCGCAGCTCGTCGGGGATGTCCTCGACCTCGAACAGGCCGAGCTCCTCGCCCTGGTAGATGTACGCGGAGCCGGGCAGCGCGAGCAGCAGCAGCACGGCCGCGCGGGCCCGGCGGGTACCGAGTGCGAGGTCGCACGCCGCGCCGAACTGCCGGTACTCCAGGGTGAACCGGGTGTCCGCCCGCCCGTAGCGGGTCACGTGCCGGATCACGTCGTGGTTGGACAGCACCCAGGTGGCGGGTGCCCCGACCGGGGCGTGCAGCGCGATCCCGTCGTCGACCACCTTGCGTACCGCCGAGGCCTCCCACGGGCAGCCGAGGAAGTCGAAGTTGAACGCGGTGTGCAGCTCGTCCGGGCGCAGGTACCGGGCGAAGCGGTCGGGGTCCTCCGGCAGCCACACCTCGCCGATCAGCGCGCGCGCCTGCGGGTAGCTCTCCGCGATGCGCCGCCACGAGCGGTAGATCTCGTGCACCTCGTCCCGGTCGGCGAACGGGTGCGGCTGCCCCCGGTCGGCCGGGTCGAAGTCGGCGAGCGTCGGATCCTTGACCAGCAGCGCGGCCGAGTCGATCCGCACCCCGTCGGCGCCCCGGTCGAACCAGAACCGCAGCACGTCCTCGAACTCCTCGCGCACCTTCGGGTTCTCCCAGTTGAGGTCCGGCTGCCCCGGGGCGAACAGGTGCAGGTACCACTCGCCCGGCGAGCCGTCCGGGTTCTTCGTGCGGGTCCACGCCGGACCGCCGAAGATGGACTCCCAGTTGTTCGGCGGCTGCTCGCCGCGCTCGCCCCGGCCGGGCCGGAACCAGAACAGGTCGCGCACTGCCGCGCCGGCCCGCGCCTCCAGCGCCTCCTTGAACCACGGGTGGGCGTCCGAGCAGTGGTTGGGCACGATGTCCACGATGATCCGGATGCCCAGGTCGTGCGCGTCGCGGATGAGCGCCTCGGCCTCGGGCAGGGTGCCGAACAGCGGATCGATCGCCCGGTAGTCGGCCACGTCGTAGCCGGCGTCGGCCATCGGAGACGCGTACCAGGGGTTGAACCAGACCGCGTCGACACCCAGGTCGGCGAGGTAGCCGAGGTGCGCTCGGATGCCGGCCAGGTCGCCCACGCCGTCGCCGTTGCCGTCGGCGAAACTGCGCGGGTAGATCTGGTAGATGGTCGCCGACCGCCACCATTCGGCGGAGCCCGGCTCACTGGTTCTGGTGTCCCCCACGGGAATACCTGCTTCCTCTCGACGTGCGTGGTGCGGCCGCCTCACCCCTTGAGGCCACCGGTGGTGAGGCCGCCCATGATGTTTTTCTGGAAGATCAGGAAGAAGATGACGGTGGGGATGGCGGCGATGACAGCCCCGGCGATCACGACGTTCTGGGTCAGCCCGGTCGAGAAGGCGTAGATGCCGACGTTGACGGTGCGGTTCTGCGGCGAGGGCTCGACCAGCAACGGCCAGAGGAAGTCCTTCCACACCGCGGTCACCGAGAAGATCGACACCACGCCGAGGATGGGCCGCGACATCGGCAGGATGATGTAGATGAGGGTGCGCAGCGGGCCGGCGCCGTCGATCGCGGCGGCCGCCATGAAGTCGTCGGGGATCGAGTCGAAGAACCGCTTGAGCAGGAAGATGTTGAACGCGTTGGTGACCGCCGGCAGCCAGATCACCCAGGGCGAGTCGAGCATGTTCCAGTGCACGACCGGCATGTCGATCACGGTCACGTACTGCGGGACGACCAGCACCGTGGACGGGATCATCAGGGTGGCCAGCATCAGGCCGAGGATCGCCTTGCCGAAGACCGGGCGCAGCTTGGAGAACGCGAACGCGGCGGCCACGTCGAAGACCAGTTGGAACGCGAGCGCGCCGAGCGCGTAGTAGACGGTGTTCCACAGCAGCCGGCCGAGGCTCAGCGCGGTCCATGCCTCGGCGTAGTTGTGCGGGTCCACGTGCGCGGGGTACAGGGTCGGCGGTACCTGGGCCACCTCCTGGGCGGACTTGAGCCCGCCGGTGACCATCCAGTACAGCGGCCCGGTGAACACGAACGTGAACAGCAGCACGGTCAGCGCGACGAGCAGCCAGTACAGCCGCCGGCCGCCGGGGCGGTTGAGCTGCGCGGGGGAGATGAGGGTACGTGTCATCTAGTCCTGCCTCGGGGCGAGGCGTGCGTACAGCGCGGAGAAGCCGGCCAGCACCACCAGCAGCATGACGCCGAGCGCGGCCGCGCCGTTCAGGTCGTTCTGCCGGAACGCGTGCTGGTACATCAGGTAGACCACGGAGGTGGCCGAGTCCTCGACGCCGGCGCCGCCGGCCAGGATCAGCGGCTCGATGAACAGCTGCATGGTCGCGACGACCTGCAGCAGGAACATCAGCGACAGGATCAGCCGGGTCTGCGGGATCGTGACGCTCCAGATCCGGCGCAGCAGTCCGGCGCCGTCCAGCTCCGCCGCCTCGTACAGCTCGCCGGGGACGTTCTGCAGCGCGGCGAGGTAGATGAGGATCGCGCCACCCATGTTGATCCAGGTGGAGGCGATCACCAGCGACGGGACGGCCATCGTCGTCGACTGGGTCCACTGTGACGTGGGCAGGTGCAGCGCGTGCAGGAAGTAGTTGAAGATCCCGGCGCCGCTGGGGTCGAAGGCGTACTTGAAAAGGAACAGGGCGGACGCCGGCGGCAGCATCACGGGCAGGTAGACGACGGCCCGCAGGTACCCCTGGGCGTGCCGGAACTCGTTGAGCAGCACCGCGATCAGGAACGGCAGCGCGTATCCGAAGAGGAGCGCGAGGATCGTGAAGATGGCGGTGTTCCGCCACGCCGCGACGAAGCTCGGGTCGTGCCACATGCGGATGTAGTTGTGCCAGCCGACCCAGGTGGTCACCCCGCGGCGGGTCTGCTGGAAGCTCATGATGAACTCCCGGACCATCGGGTACCAGGAGAAGACGGCGAAGCACAGCACGGCGCCGATCAGGTACGCGTGGCCGCTGAAGGCGCCGGCGACCCGGCGCCGCACACCGCGGGACCGGCCGTTGGCACGGAGACGCGGTGGCGGCGACGCCGGAGTCGTCGACAGGGTGGTCGTGGCGGACATGGTGAGCTGCGGGTCACTTCGCCTGGGACAGCAGCGTGTTGACCTTCGACTCGGCGGTCTTCAGCAGATCGGTGATGTTGGCGTTCGGCTTGGTGAGCACGGCCGACATGCAGCTGTCCAGCACCGCGTAGATCGCCTGCGCCTGCGGCGGCTCGGTCTTGATGGTGACCGGGTTGTTCGCGAACGGCGCGTAGTCGGTCAGGTCGAGGTTGCTGTTGGCCTTCTTCAGCTCGTCGTCCTTCTTCTGCACGTCGCTGCCCGGTACCCAGAGCTGCGGCTGGGGCAGGCCGACCGGCAGGCCGATGGACTTCTGCGAGACGTAGTTGAACTGGCCCTGGCCGGGTGTCAGCTCCTCGAAGTTGACCCAGGCGATGCCGGCCTTGATCTGGGCCGGGGTGAGCCCCTTCTTGAGGAAGTACCCGTTGCCGCCGCCGAGCGTGGCCTTGGCCGGGCCGCTGTCGCCGGGCATCGGGCCCATCGCCCAGTCGCTGAACTTGCCGTGGAACGTCTTCACGATCGCGGTGATCGAGTCAGGCGCGCCGATGTACATGCCCACCTTGCCGGCCGCGGCGTTGGTCAGCAGGTCCGGCCACTGCAGCAGTTGCTTGGTGCCGACACTGTTGTCGGTGAAGCGCATGTCGTGCAGGTTCTGCAGCACGGACTTGCCGCTGTCGTTGTTGAAGCCGGCCGTCTTGCCGTCGTCGCTGACCACCTGCCCGCCGCGCGAGTACAGCTCGGCGGTGAAGTGCCAGCCGCCGGTGTTGCCCGCGCTGTACTCCTCGTACCCGGCGATGCCGTTGCCCAGCGCGGAAATCTTCTTGGCCGCCGCGGCGACCTCCTGCCACGTCGCCGGCGGCTTGGTCGGGTCGAGGCCGGCCTGCTGGAACAGTCCCTTGTTGACGATCAGCCCCATCGTGTACGCGGAGTACGGGACCGCGTAGAGCTTGCCGTTGTCGGTGAAGGCGGCCTTGGCACTGGGGATCATGCTGTCCCAGTACGGCACCGTCGACGCGTTGACGTACGACGTGACGTCCTCGGCCTGGCCGGCGTCGAGCACCTGGCCGAGGTCGGTCATGTAGCCGTAGAAGACGTCGGCCTCGGTGCCGCCCTGCAGCCGGGCGGTGAAGTCGGGTGGGTTGTCGCACTGGCTGCCCACCGAGATGCTCTTGACGGTGATGTTCGGGTTGAGCTTCTGGAACGCCGTGATGTCGGCGTTCCACTGTGCGAGGGACTTGCCGTCGTTGTCCGTCTTCAGCGGCGGGCAGTCGACGACGATGGTGGTCTTCCCGCTCGCGTCGCCGGACTTGTCCTTGCTGCTGCTGCACGAGGCGAGGCTCAGTCCCACGGCGGTCGCGAGCGCGAGTGCGCCGACCGTCCTGTATTGCCGTGCGGACATCTCGTCCATCCTTCCCGGGGGTGTGAGGTTGCGCTCCGCGGTGGCCACCGCGGGTGATGTGCGTGCGGATCCGTCGTCCCGTGGCGTCTGTCCGCGGGCCGCCGGGTTCATGTGCGAGTCGCGCTCAATGTAGCCACGCCGATCAGTCCGGTGCAAGATATCGACTGGAAATCGCAAGGACACGACTATGTTACGGCCGATTTGTCCGCGAGCAGGCCTGCCGACGCGCCTTGTCGGTATCTTGCATCGATCTATGGACTTCTAGCTCCCGCTCACCTATCGTCTTGCTGAAATCGCCAGAAACATCGACGAGACGAGCCGGCAATCCGCCCGTGACACACCGGCCCGCCAGTCCCCGTCGACCGTCCCGGCGCGCTGGTCCCGCCAGCCCGCCGAACCGCTCCGGTCGAGTGCCGTGCGCTGCCCACCCACCACCTCGTTGCCGGCCGGGTGGCCGGGACGGGAGACAGAGGTCGCCATGCACAGAAACCAGAGGGCGTGGTCGGTCGCGGCCGCGTTCGTCGCCGGTCTGCTCGTCACCGCCGTTCCGGTCGCGCCGGCCGCGGCCGCGGGCGGGCCCAACCTGGCCGCCGGCAAGCCCACGTCGGCGAGCAGCTCCAACGGCCAGTACGTGACGGCCAACCTCAACGACGGCAACCCGTCGACGTACTGGGAGAGCGCCGGCGCCTTTCCCCAGTGGGCACAGATCGACCTCGGCAGCGCGACGAGCATCGACCAGGTGGTCCTGAAGCTGCCGGCGAGCTGGGGTGCCCGCACCGAAACCCTGTCGCTGCAGGGCAGTACCGACAACGCCGGCTTCTCGACGATCGTCGCCGGCACCGGGTACACCTTCAACCCGGCGTCGAGCAACGTGGTGACCGTCAACTTCGGCGCCACCACCACCCGGTACGTGCGGGTGAACATCACGGCCAACACCGGTTGGTCGGCGGGCCAGCTCGCCGAGTTCGAGATCTACGGAGCCAGCGGCGCGTCGGGCAACCTGGCGCAGGGCAGGACCATGTCGGCGAGCAGCTCGACGCAGACGTACGCGCCGGGCAATGCCAATGACGGCAACCAGTCCAGCTACTGGGAGAGCGCCAGCAACGCGTTCCCGCAGTGGTTGCAGGTCGATCTGGCCGCCTCGGTGAGCGTGACCAAGGTGGTCCTCAAGGTGCCGGCGTCCGGCTGGAACGCGCGCACCGAGACGCTGTCCGTCCAGGGCAGCACGGACAACGCGAGCTTCACGACCGTGGTCGCCCCGGCCGGGTACGTCTTCGACCCGGCGACGGGCAGCACGGTCACCATCACCTTCGCCGCGGCCACGCTGCGGTACCTGCGGGTGAGCATCACCGCGAACACCGGCTGGCCGGCCGGGCAGATCGCCGAGCTCGAGGTGTACGGACCGTCCACAGGGGACACCCAACCCCCGACGGCGCCCAGCGGCCTCGCCTTCACCGAGTCGACACCCGGCCAGGTCGTGCTGACCTGGCACGCCTCGACCGACAACGTGGGCGTCACCGGGTACGACGTCTACGCCAACAACACGCTGCAGAGCAGCGTCCCGGGCGGCGCGCTGACATACACCGACACCGAGCCGCTCAGCGCCACCGTCACGTACGTCGTGCGGGCGCGCGACGCGGCCGGCAACCAGTCGGGCAACAGCAACAGCGTCACCCGGCCGGGGCAGACCGGGGACACCCAGGCGCCCACCGCGCCCAGCGCGCTGGCCTACACCCAGCCACAGGCCGGCCAGATCAGGCTGGCGTGGGGCGCGTCGACCGACAACGTGGGCGTCAGCGCCTACGACGTGTACCGCGACGGGTCGCTGCTCAGCAGCGTCGGCGGCGGCGTCCTCAGCTACACCGACAGCCAGCCGGACACCGCGACCGTCTCGTACTACGCCAGGGCGCGGGACGCGGCCGGCAACGTCTCGGCGCCGAGCAACACGGTCACCCGCACCGGTACCGGCGGCGGCTCGAACCTCGCGGTCGGCAAGCCGGTCACCGGCTCGGCGAACACATACATCTACGTCCCGGCCAACGCCAACGACAACGACCTGACCACCTACTTCGAGGGCGCCGGCTACCCCAGCACGGTGACCGTCCAACTCGGCGCCAACGCCGACGTCACCTCGGTCGTGGTCAAGCTGAACCCGGACCCGGCCTGGGCCACCCGCAGCCAGACGATCCAGGTGCTCGGCCGGGAGCAGGGCGCGACCTCGTTCACCTCGCTGTCCGCGTCGACCGGCTACACCTTCAACCCGTCGACGAACGGCAACTCGGTGAGCATCCCGGTCAGCGCACGGGTCGCCGACGTGCAGCTGTCCATCACGTCCAACTCCGGTGCCCCGGGCGGACAGGTGGCCGAGTTCCAGGTCATCGGTACCCCGGCGCCGAACCCGGACCTGACCGTCACCGGCTCGTCCTGGTCGCCCACCTCCCCGGTGGAGACCGACACCGTCACCGCCTCGGCGACGGTGCGCAACGCCGGTACCGCCGCCGCGGCCGCCACCAACGTGAACTTCTACCTGGGCACCACCAAGGTGGGTACCGCCGCCGTCGGCGCGCTCGCGGCCGGCGCGCAGAGCACCGTGTCGGCGGCCATCGGCACCCAGAACGCGGGCAGCTACCAGCTCACCGCGAAGGTCGACGAGGCCAACACGGTCATCGAGCTGAGCGACGCCAACAACAGCTACACCAACCCGACCGCGCTGGTCGTCAGCCCGGTGCAGAGTTCGGACCTGGTGGCCTCGCCGGTGGGCTGGACGCCGGGCAACCCGTCCGCCGGCACCACCGTCACGTTCTCGGTGGCCATCAGAAACCAGGGCACCGTGGCCTCGGCCGGCGGCTCGCACGGCGTCACGCTGACCCTCAGGGACGCCAACGGAGCCACGGTCACCACGCTGAGCGGCGCCTACTCCGGTGCGATCAATGCCGGCGTGACCACCGGCCCGGTCACCCTGGGCACCTGGACGGCGGTCAACGGGAAGTTCACCGCGCACGTCGTCATCGCGGTCGACGCGAACGAGCTGTCCGTCAAGCAGGCCAACAACACCAGCGACACGCCGCTGTTCGTGGGCCAGGGCGCCAACATGCCCTATGACATGTACGAGGCCGAGGACGGCGCGGTCGGTGGCGGCGCCACGGTCGTCGGTCCCAACAGGACGATCGGCGACGTCGCCGGCGAGGCGTCCGGCCGCCGGGCCGTCACGCTGAACTCCAACGGTGCCTACGTCCAGTGGACGTCGCGCGTGCCGACCAACACGTTCGTGGTGCGGTTCTCCATCCCGGACGCGGCGGGCGGCGGCGGCAACACCGCGACGCTCGACCTGTACGTCAACGGCACGCTGGTCCAGCCGCTCACGCTGACCTCGCACTACGCGTGGCTCTACGGTGCGGAGACCAGCCCGGGCAACTCGCCCGGCGCCGGCAGCCCGCGGCACATCTACGACGAGGCGAGCTTCCTGCTCCCGTCGTCGTACCCGCAGGGCAGCGTGATCAAGCTGCAGAAGGACGCGTCGAACGGGTCGCAGTACGCGATCGACTTCATGAACCTGGAGCAGGTCTCGCCGGTGGCGAACCCGGACCCGGCGCACCTTACGGTACCGGCCGTCTTCGCCCAGCAGGACGTGCAGAACGCGCAGGACAAGGTACGGAAGGACACGACCGGTACGTGGACCGGCGAGTACCAGCCCGCCGGCCAGTAC